>CAZHBN010000191.1:0-7965 GCA_964530405.1 uncultured Ectothiorhodospiraceae bacterium | reverse complement strand
CCACCCAGGCCTGCAGATACTCGGTCGGCCGGTACTCGCTCTGCGGGCTGAACCAAGCGACCTCGACGTCCATCTCGTTGGCGCTGAACAGCGGCGTCCCGCCACCACCGCAGAATCCGACCAGCACGCCGGCCCGGGCGAGCTCGCGCATCGCCGCCTGGGTGATCGAGGTTCCGGTTCCCAACAGGACGGTCGTCGTGTTCGCGATGGGGATGTTCCAGTACAGCGAACGCCGGCCTTCGTCCGTGACGAACTCGACTCGCCCGCCTTTGACCAGGACGCGGCAGTGCTGGAGGTAGTAGATGTTCGCCCGCTTGGAGTGCAGGATGGTTTTCAGATCCCCTGCGGAAAAATCGTCCATTGCGAACTACCCCCGGACGCCGCGACAGCTACCGGCGACTCGCCTGCAGCTGCCAACTTCTTGTTGTCTGGACACCGACGACGATACGCCCTGAGCGCAGCGGGGCCCATCGATGCCTCTGAAATACACGTTACCGAGCAGTAAACATGACCGTCCAGGGACTGGCCCGCGAGGGTGAGGAAGCCATTGCCCACCTAAGCGAGGTGCACGTTTACGCCCCCGGCAGGGGTTGATATACAATGACGGCCATATGGATGAGACCGTCCGCACCAGCGAGATCATCGTCAATGGCGAAGCGCACCCGTTCAGCCCGGGGCAGACGCTCGCGGAGCTGGTGGAAGCGCTCGGGCTCTCGGGACGGCGCATCGCCATCGAAGTCAACGAGGACCTGGTCCCGCGCAGCCGCTTCGAGACGCACGCGCTGAAATCGGGTGACCGGGTCGAGATCGTGCACGCCATCGGCGGCGGCTGACCGCCGGCGATTCAACCGCCATTCCACGCAGGCACCGCGCACTACGGCGCGCCCGTGCCGCGTGACCAGCAACCCGCATACGACCTATGAGCGAAGACAACCTCGTAGTCGCCGGCCGGAGCTTCGAGTCCAGGTTGCTGGTCGGCACCGGCAAGTACGAAGATCTCGAGCAGACGGATGCCGCCATCCGTGCCAGCGGCGCGGAGATCGTCACCGTCGCCATTCGGCGTAGCAATATCGGCCAGAACCCCGACGAACCCAGCCTGCTCGAGGTCATTCCGCCGGAGCGCTACACGATCCTGCCCAATACCGCCGGCTGCTATACGGCGAAGGACGCGGTACGCACCTGCCGCCTCGCGCGGGAACTGCTCGACGGTCACAATCTGGTGAAACTGGAGGTTCTCGGCGACGAGCGCACCCTCTACCCGGACATCCCCGCCACCCTGGACGCCGCGGAACAACTCGTCGCCGACGGCTTCGAGGTGATGGTCTACACCTCCGATGATCCCATCATCGCCCGTCGTCTTGAGGACATCGGCTGCGTGGCGGTGATGCCCCTGGCCGCCCCCATCGGCTCGGGGCTCGGCATCCGCAACCCGTACAACATCATCACCATCATCGAAAACGCCAGCGTGCCGGTACTGGTGGACGCGGGCGTGGGTACGGCATCGGACGCCGCCGTGGCCATGGAAATCGGCTGCGACGGCGTGCTGATGAATACCGCCATCGCCGGCGCCCGAAACCCGGTGCTCATGGCTTCGGCCATGCGCAAGGCCATCGAGGCAGGGCGCGAAGCCTTCCGTGCCGGACGCATCCCGAAGAAGCGCTTCGCCAGCGCTTCTTCGCCGATCGAGGGCACGTTCTTCTGAAGGGGGACACATCGTGGGCAACCGGTTTCCGCCTTCGCCCGGTCCCATTGACACTCGCCCGTGACAGGGCACACCCCACATTCGAACCGTACAGCGGCCAGTGGCAGACCCGTGACCGAGAGCGCAAGCAGCAACGAACCGACGCATCGCCCCATTCGCTCTTTCGTACGCCGGGAAGGGCGACTCACCGAAGGACAGCAACGGGCACTGGACACCCTCTACCCACGCTACGGCATCGAACCGGGGGACGGCGTAGTGAATCTCGCCGCCGCCTTTGATCGCCAGGCGCCGGTCGTGATGGACGTGGGGTTCGGCGACGGCGAGGCGCTCGCCGAGCTCGCGGCACGCCACCCCGAGCGCAACTACCTGGGGATCGAGGTGTATCGCTCCGGCGTGGGCCGGCTGCTGCGCCAGCTCGAGGCCGAAGGCACGCCCAACGTGCGGGTGATCTGTGCCGACGCGGTGGAAGTGCTTCGCCACCACATCGCCCCCCGCTCACTGGCCGGGCTGCAGCTCTTCTTCCCGGATCCGTGGCCGAAGAAGCGCCATCACAAGCGGCGCATGGTCCAGCCGCCATGGCTGGCACTGGTCGCCGAGCGCCTCGCCGCTGGCGGCGTTCTGCATCTCGCCACGGACTGGGGTGACTACGCCGAGCACATGCTGGAAGTCGTCTCGGCGAGTCCGGCGTTCGACAACCCCCACGCCGGATTCGCCCCGGACCGGGGCGAACGCCCCGAGACCAAGTTCGAGCGCCGCGGGTTGCGCAAGGGGCACGGTGTCTGGGATCTCGTCCTGATCCGTCGATGATGCCGCGGGCAGGCCTCGGCTGGCTCTCGGGCCTCGCTGCGCTGGCACTGGCGAGCTTCCTGATCGCGGCCGCGGTGGGCAGCCTCGCCATCGGTCCCGGCGACCTGCTGGCCACCCTCGTCGGCGAAAGTACCGCCCGTGACGTGGTCTGGGGCCTGCGCCTGCCGCGGGCGGCGGCCGGGTTCGTCACCGGCGGGTTGCTCGCCCTCGCCGGAGCGCTGATGCAGGTGCTACTGCGCAACCCCCTCGCCGACCCCTACGTGCTGGGCATTTCCGGCGGCGCCGCAGTCGGCGCGCTCTCGACCATTCTTCTCGGCCTCGGCGCCCTGTGGACCTCCGGCGGCGCCTTCGCCGGCGCACTGACCTCGATGCTGCTCGTCTTCGGCCTCGCCCACGGCCGTGGCGGCTGGACGCCCACACGGCTGCTGCTGAACGGCGTGGTGGTCGCCGCCGGCTGGAGCGCGGTGGTCAGCTTTCTGCTCGCCGTGGGTCCCCCCACCGACGTGCGCGGCATGCTCTTCTGGCTCATGGGCGATCTCAGCACCGCCCCGTCCGCCACGGGCCCCGCCGTGGTACTCGTCGCCGGCCTTGGCGCGGCACTGGCCGTGGCCCGCAACCTCAATCTGCTCGCCCGCGGCGAGCTGCAGGCCCAGGCACTCGGCGTATCGGTACAGGGGCTACGCCTGCTCATCTACCTGCTCGCCTCACTGCTCACGGCCACCGCTGTCACCCTCGCGGGCAGCGTCGGATTCGTGGGCCTGGTCGTTCCGCATCTGCTGCGGCTGGCCATGGGAGCCGATCACCGCTTGCTGCTGCCGGCCGCCGTGCTGCTCGGCGGCACGTTCGTAGTGCTCGCCGACACGCTTGCACGCACCGCCTTCGCCCCGCAGCAACTGCCGGTGGGCGTCTTTTCTGCGTTCATCGGCGTGCCCGTGTTCCTGTTTCTTCTCCACCGTGGGGGGCGCGAGGTGCCGTCGTGAAATTGCTCGCTGGCGAAGCCCTGTCAGTGTCCATCGCCGGACAGAGCGTGTGCCGGACACTCGATTTCGGCGTCGGTGCCGGCGAATGCTGGGGAATACTCGGCGCCAACGGAACGGGCAAGACGACCCTGCTGCACACCCTCGCCGGACTTCGCCCCCCTGACAGCGGCCGGGTCCTGCTCGACGGCGTCCCCCTGACACATATCGGCCGTCGCGCCATCGCCCGGCGCCTGGGACTCATGCCGCAGGACAACCACGACCCCTTCCCCGCCACGGTGCTGGAAACCGCCCTGATCGGCCGTCACCCCTGGCTCGCGGCCTGGCAGTGGGAGGGTGAGACTGACACCGCAGCCGCCGAAGCGGCCCTTGACGAGGTAGGCCTCGCCGAGCTCGCCCACCGCCCGGTTTCCACGCTGTCCGGCGGCGAGCGCAGGCGCCTGGCGCTCGCCACCGTGCTGACCCAGACGCCCGCCGTGTACGTGCTCGACGAACCGAGCAATCACCTGGACCTCCACCACCAGGTCAACCTGCTGGCACTGATCACCCGCCGGGCGCGGGAAACCGACGGTGCGGTGGTGATGAGCCTGCACGACGTCAATCTCGCCGACCGTTTCTGCGATCACCTGCTGCTGCTCTTCGGCGACGGTGAGGCCTGCTTCGGCGCCACAGCCGACGTGCTCAACGAGAACACGCTCGCCCGTCTCTACGGCCATCCCATCCGGATTCTCACCGATGGCGACCGCCGCGCATTCCTGCCAGCCTGAACCGTCGCCCTCGCCAGCCGAGCTACGCGTACAGACGTTGACCCCCTGGCATCCGGCGAGTATGTTCCCTGCCACTTCCGCTCCAGGTTCCCGTGCATCGTCACGGGTCGGGGAATCGCCGAACGACTCCCCGAACGGGAAGCCGGTGCGCCGCCATCAGCGGCAAAGCCGGCGCTGCCCCCGCAACGGTAGGTGAGCCGGGAAGCCCCTGTGCTTCCCACGGACCCGACAGGCCACTGCGTCAGCTGACGCGGGAAGGCGGGTCCGCGGCCGACGACGCCCGCTCACGAGCCCGGAGACCGCCCTGGAGCGCAACCTTCGACGCTGCGGTGGGCGGTGTCCGGGATATGGCGTCGTCCGATCTCCCGCTGCCCCCCGCATGCGCAACGTCACCCCGGGTGACTGCAGCAGGGGGCTCCATGTACAAACGCCACACTCTCATCGTCGCAGCGATCGCCTCGGCGAGCGTGACGGCCGCCAGCGCCGCGGAACGCACGGCGCCGCTGGTCGTCACCGCCACCCGCACCCCGGTCACGGCAGACGACGCACTCGCAGCCGTGAGCGTCATCACCCGCGATGACATCGACCGCCGCCAACCCGCCGACGTGCCTGAGCTGCTGCGCAGCCTGCCCGGTGTCTCGCTCGCGCGTAACGGCGGCCGCGGCAAGACCGCCAGCCTGTATCTTCGCGGCACCGAGAGCGATCACACGCTGGTGCTGATCGACGGCGTACGCATCGGCTCGGCGACCCTCGGCAGCGCGCCGCTGGAGCAGCTGCCCGTCGGTGAGATTCAGCGTATCGAGGTGGTCCGCGGCCCGCGGGCCAGCCTCTACGGCGCCGACGCCATCGGTGGCGTCATCCAGATATTCACGCGCCGCGACCGCTCCCACGCGCGCCTCGCCGTGGGCAACCGCGACACCTGGGAGTTCGGCGCCGGCCTCGCCCGCGAGGGCGAGCGCGGCGGCTTTGCCGTCAGCGCCTCGGGGCAATCCACGGATGGCTTCGACGCCACCGATGAACGCAGTTTCTCCCACGACCCGGACCGCGACGGCTACGATAGCCGTTCGGGCAATGTCACCGGCCACTACCAGGTGACCGACACCCTGACCCTGCGCGGTCGCGCCCTGCGCGTCGACGGCGAGAACGAGTTCGATTCCACCTCGACCGCCGCCGACGAGACCCAGCAGGTCGTCAGCGGCGAGGCGGAGTGGCAGCCCGCGCAGAGCTGGCGTTCCCGGCTGTCGGTAGGGTCGACCCTTGACGACCTGGACAGCCGCGATTTCGGAGGCGACCGCTTCGTCACCCGTCGGGACACCGCCACCTGGCAGAACGATTTCTTCATCGGCGACGATCACGTCACCACCGCCGGCGTCGACTACCACGAGGACCGTGTCAGCGGCACCATCGATTACACGGAGACCCACCGCGACAATCTCGCCGTATTCGTCCAGCATCAGTGGTACGCTGGTGCGTTCGACGTCCAGGGGGCGCTGCGCCACGACGACAACGAAGCCTTCGGTGGCGAGACCACCGGTAACATCGCCGTCGGCTACCGAATCTCACCGGCACTCCGCACCTATGCCTCCTATGGCACGGCCTTCAAGGCACCGACGTTCAACGATCTCTACTATCCGGACACCGGATTCTTCAAGGGCAACCCGAACCTGGAGCCCGAGCACTCGCGCACCACGGAGGTCGGCCTGGAAAGCAGCGGTGCCTGGCAATGGCGGGTGGCCGCATTCCACACGGATGCGGACGATCTCATCACTTTCGACGCGAACGCCGCCAGCAGCGTGAACGTCAACGAAGCCCGCATCCGCGGCATCGAAGGCGAGGTCAGCGGCAATATCGCCGGCTTCGGCACCCGTCTGGCAGCGACCTGGCTGGATGCCGAGGACGGCGACACCGGCAACGACCTGCCACGCCGCCCGGATCTCACCGCGACCCTCGGGATCGACCGCGCATTCGGTCCCGCCCGTGTCGGTACGGAGATCCACTACGGCGGTGAGCGCTTCGACGAGCTCGCGAACACCACCGAGCTCGACAGCTTCACCGTCGTCGACGTCACTGCCTCCTACGCGCTCAGCGACGTCTGGACGCTGCGGGGCAAGGTGGCGAACCTCCTGGACGAGGACTACCAGACCGCGGATACCTTCGAGATGCCCGGCCGCACGGTACTCGTCTCCATCGAGTGGCGTGGGGAATAGCGAGCACGATGAAGTCGACACGAAGACGCGAGGGACACGAGGGCAGCCCGTCAGGTGAGCTCGAACGCCCGGATAGGCGGTCCGCGCCTCCGGGGGCGGTCTGGTTCATCCTCCTCGGGCCCCTGTGACCCATCGGCGTCTTCGTGATCCATCTCATTCATCCATGGAGACCGAGATGAGCGAGGAACACGACCGGGAGGCCTGGCAACGCGCCCAGGCCCGTACCAAGCGCCTGGTGGACAGCCGCATCGCCCGCGCCACCGAGGACCGTGGCGTGGTGGTAATCAACACCGGCAACGGCAAGGGCAAGAGCTCGTCCGGGTTCGGCATGGTCGCCCGGGCACTGGGCCACGACATGCGAGTGGGCGTCGTCCAGTTCATCAAGGGGGCCTACAGCACCGGCGAGGAAGCATTCTTCCGTCGCACCCCCGAAGTGGATTACCACGTCATGGGCGAGGGGTTCACCTGGGAAACCCAGGACCGCGAGCGTGACGTCGCGGCAGCCAACACCGCCTGGGAGCGCGCGGCTGTCATGCTCGCCGACCCGGCCTACGGCCTGGTGCTGCTCGACGAGCTCAACGTCGCGCTGTCCAAGGAATACGTCTCCCTGGAGGCGGTGCTGGAAGCACTGGCCGCACGGCCCACGCGCCAGAACGTGGTGATCACCGGTCGCTACGCGCCGGAACCACTGATCGAGGCGGCGGATACGGTGACCTGGATGAAAGCCATGAAGCACGCGTTCAAGGCCGGCGTGAAGGCCCAGAAGGGCGTCGAGCTCTGATGACCGTGCTGGCGGTCGCCGCACTCGCCGTGGCCCTGGATCGCCTCTTGCCCGAACCGGCCCGGCATCCACTCGGTGTATTCGCCCGCCTCGCCGCCGCCGCTGAGCGACGCGCTAACCGCGGTCCGCGACGCCGCCTCCGCGGCGGGTTGGCCGCGGCGGCCCTGATCGCGCCACCGGCGCTGGCAGCAGCAGCGCTGGCGAGCGTCCCGGTGGCAGGGCTCGCAGTATCGGTTGCCACGCTGTGGCTGGCACTCGGCGGGCGCAGCCTCGGCGAGCACGCTGCCCGCGTGCAGACGGCACTGAATACCGAGGACCTCGCAAGCGCCCGCGCCGCCACGGGCTGCCTGGTGAGCCGCGACACGACGACGCTGAGCTCGGACGAATGTGCAGCGGCGACCGTGGAGTCGGTACTCGAGAACGGCAGCGATGCGGTCTTCGCCACCCTTTTCTGGTTCCTGATCGCCGGCGCCGGCGGCGTCGTTGCCTACCGCCTGGCCAATACGCTTGACGCACTGTGGGGCTACCGGACGCCGCGTTTCGAGGCATTCGGTCTGGTCGCTGCACGCCTCGACGATGCGCTCAACTACGTACCGGCACGAATGACGGCCGCCACATACGCACTCCTGGGGGAGAGGCGCGACGCCTGGCGCGCCTGGCGACGCGACGGCGACCACTGGTCGAGCCCCAACGCCGGTGTAGTGATGGCCGCCGGCGCCGGGGC
>CAZHBN010000190.1:1447-8008 GCA_964530405.1 uncultured Ectothiorhodospiraceae bacterium | reverse complement strand
ACGCCGAGGCATGGCAATGCTTGTCGAAAGGTTAGTACAATCCCGCGCATGGATTATCCGACCATCGAAGATTACGTCGGCGGTACGCCGCTGGTGCGCCTGCAGCGGCTTGCCGATACCGGCTCCAACACGGTGTTGCTCAAGCTCGAAGGCAACAACCCGGCTGGGTCCGTCAAGGATCGCCCCGCAGTCAACATGATCCGTCGCGCCGAGGAACGCGGCGAGATCCGTCCCGGGGATACGCTCATCGAGGCCACCAGCGGCAATACCGGCATTGCGCTGGCCATGGCCGCGGCGATTCGCGGCTACCGCATGGTGCTCATCATGCCGGAGAACATGACCGCCGAGCGCCGCGCGTCCATGAAAGCCTACGGCGCCGAGCTCGTGCTCGTCTCCAAGGAGCAGGGCATGGAGGGCGCGCGCGATCTCGCCGAGAGCATGCAGGCGGAGGGTCACGGCCGGATGCTGGATCAGTTCGCCAACCCGGACAACTGGCGCGCCCACTACGAGAGCACCGGCCCGGAGCTGTGGCAGGCCACCGGCGGACGGATCACGCATTTCGTCAGCTCCATGGGCACGACCGGCACCATCATGGGGGTGTCCCGGTATCTCAAGAAGTGCGACGGCGCGGTGGAGATCGTGGGCGTGCAGCCTGACGATGGGTCCAGCATCCCGGGCATCCGCAAGTGGCCCGAGGCCTACCTGCCGCGCATCTTCGAGCGCGAACGCGTCGACCGGGTCATCGAAGTCAGCCAGGCCGAGGCCGAGGACATGACGCGCCGCCTGGCCGTGGAGGAGGGCATCATGGCGGGTATCTCCTCCGGCGGTGCGCTCGCGGCCACGCTGCGCCTCGCCGAGAACCTGGAGAACGCCACCATCGCGACCATCGTCTGCGACCGCGGTGACCGTTACCTCTCCAGCGGCGTTTTCCCGGACTGATGAACGTCTTCGCTTTCGATATCGAGACGGTGCCGGACGTCGCCGGCGGACGGCGATTGCTGGGCCTCGATGACGCCCTCTCCGACACCGAGGTCGCCGAGGCCATGCTGGCGGTGCGCCGTGCCGACACCGGCGGCAGCGATTTCCTGCGCCTGCACCTGCACCGCGTCGCCGTGATCTCGGTGGCCGCGCGCATCGGCGACAAGTTCCGGGTGTTCTCCATCGGCGATGCGGAGACCGGCGAGGGCGAGGTGATCCAGCGTTTCTTCGACGGCCTGGATCGTTACGTCCCGCGCCTGGTCTCCTGGAACGGCAGCGGCTTCGACCTGCCGGTTCTCCATTACCGGGGCATGATCCACGGCGTGAGCGCGCCCCGCTATTTCGAGAGCGGTGACAACGACCAGGCGTTTCGCTTCAACAACTACCTCAACCGTTTCCACGAGCGCCACACGGACCTCATGGACGTGCTCGCCGGCTACCAGCCCCGCGCCAATGCGCCGCTGGACGAGATGGCGTCGCTCTGCGGTTTTCCGGGCAAGATGGGCATGAGCGGCGCGAAGGTTCGCGAGTGCATCGAGGCCGGTGACTACGAGGCGGTTCGCAACTACTGCGAGACGGACGTGCTCAACACGTACCTGCTCTACCTGCGTTTCGAGCTGTTGCGCGGGCGCCTCGACCGCACCGGCTACGACGATGCCTGCACGCTGGTGCGCGATGCGCTCACCGAGGCGAAACTCCCCCACCTCGATGAATTCCTGGCGGCCTGGCAGCAGCGCTGACCGCCACCCCACCGACAAAGGGTTCCATGGCACGACGCAAGCGACGCATTCCCCGTGAGCCGGTGGAAGCGGTAATCGAAGGCTTCAGCCACGAAGGCCGGGGCATCGCCCACGTCAACGACAAGACCGTATTCGTGGACGGGGCGCTCGCCGGTGAGCGGGTACGGTTCCAGTACGTGAAACGCCACCGTCGCCGTGACGAGGCCCGCACCCTGGAAGTGCTGGAGCCGGCGGCCAGCCGTATCGAGCCACGCTGCCCGCATTTCGGCCTGTGCGGAGGCTGCAGTCTGCAGCATCTCTCCGATGCCGATCAGATCGATCACAAGGCCGGGGTGCTCGCCGAGCTGTTCGAGCACGTCGGCCGCGTGCGCCCGGACGAATGGCTGGCGCCGTTGAGGGGGCCGGTCTGGGGCTATCGCCGCAAGGCCCGGCTCGGCGTGAAGTTCGTGCCGGCCAAGGGCGACCGCGTGCTCGTGGGCTTTCGCGAGAAGATGAGCCCGTTCGTGGCCGATATCGATGAGTGTCACGTGCTCGACCCCCGGGTGGCCGCGCGTCTCGGCGAGCTCGCCGAGCTGATCGGGGGACTGACCATTCGTGCGCGCCTCGCGCAGATCGAGGTGGCGATGGGCGACGACGTGGGCGGGCTGGTGTTCCGTAACCTGGATCCGCTCACTGACGATGACCGCGCCGCGCTGGTGGCGTTCGGCCAGCGTTCCGGGCTGTACGTCTACGAGCAGCCGGGCAACGAATCCACCATCGCGCCGCTGTGGCCGCAAGCCCCCGAGCTCACGTACCGACTGCCGGCGTTCGATCTGGAACTGCGATTCGATCCCAGCGACTTCACCCAGGTCAACGGCGAGATCAATCGCGACATGGTCAGCCGGGCCGTCGAGTTCCTCGAGCTGGAGCCGCACCACCGGGTGCTGGATCTGTTCTGTGGGCTCGGAAACTTCACGCTGCCCATGGCGCGGCGTGCCGGTCACGTAATCGGCGTGGAGGGCGCCGAGTCACTGGTGGAACGCGGGCGCGAGAACGCCAGGCGCAACGGTATCGACAACGTGTCGTTCCACGCCGCCGATCTCACCGGCGACGTGACCGGTCGTGACTGGCTCGCCGGTGGCGTCGACCGTGTGCTCCTGGACCCGCCGCGCTCCGGCGCCGCCGAGGTGCTGCCCAACGTGGCGCGGCTGCGTCCCGGGCGGATCGTCTACGTGTCCTGTGGCCCCTCGACCCTGGCGCGGGATGCCGGCATTCTGGTGCACGAGTATGGATATCGCCTGGCCAGGGCAGGGGTGATGGACATGTTCCCGCACACCGCCCACGTCGAGAGCATCGCCGTGTTCGAGCGCGACACCTGAGGCGACCAGCGGGGCATGTCTGAGCAGAGAGGGAGTCGCATGCGCTACGAGATCGTCGACGCCGAGGACGCTTACGACGGCTACTTCCGTATCCGCCGCTACCGCGTGCGCCACTCGCAGTTCGAGGGCGGCATGGGTCCGGAGCTCGACCGCGAGGTCTTCGAGCGTGGCCACTCCGTCGGCGTGCTGCCGTACGACCCGGTGCGTGACGAGGTGGTGCTGGTGGAGCAGTTCCGGGTGGGCGCGCTGGAGGCGCCCCGGGGGCCGTGGCTGATGGAGGTGATCGCCGGCATCATCGAGCCGGGGGAATCACCGGAGGCGGTGGCCCGGCGCGAGTCCGTGGAGGAGGCCGACTGCGAGCTCGCGGACGTGCTCTCCATCTGCCGCTACCTAGTCAGCCCCGGTGGCACCTCGGAGCAGGTGCACCTGTACTGCGCCCGCACCGATACCCGCGACCTGGGCGGCGTGCACGGGCTCGCCGAGGAGGGCGAGGATATCCGCGTGCACGTGGTGAGCTTCGACGAGGCGATGGCGATGGTGGAGGACGGCACCATCCATGCGGCCATGCCGCTCATCGCGCTGCAGTGGCTCGCACTCAACCGCGAGCGCGTGCGCAGCCTCTGGGGCGCGGACTGAAGCCCGCTACCGCACTCGCTCCACTTTCAGCTCGATGCGCGCGGCGGATTCCCCCGTGCGCCAGTGGCCCGCCCCATCGCCGCTGTCGGTGGTGCTGACCCCACCAACGGGCATCCATTCACCGAGCCGTCCGCTGACCGTGGTCACCACCTCGCGTTTGCGCGTGCGCTCCCCGTCGGGGCGCTCCCGGCGTACCGCGATCTCGACGCGCACCCGATCGCCATTGAGGTGGGGCACCGCGTAGAAGCCGTCGGGAAGATGTCGATGGGCGGGTGCCTCCGCATAGCCGGCGCCACGCCGGCCGGCCCACAGCCAGCGGCTGCCCGCTGGCACTGTCATGCCCGTATCGATGCTCGCCGCATGGCCTTCCAGAGTGCGGACGCGCTGGTTGGCGTTCTCGTCGCGCCCGCTGTGGGTGCGGCGGATCTCCAGGTGCCCGGAAGCCCCGTCGTCCCCGATCCGGCCACGGCCCTCGATACGCCGGCGCTCTCGGGTGGCATGCCCGCTGTGGCGGACGCTGACCATCAGGTTGGCCAGTGGACGGTCCAGCGTCGCCACCGCTTCGCGAACGCTGTCGATTTCGCCGGGCTCGCCTCGTACGATCAGCCGGAACCCGTCCGCCGCCAGGCCCACGTCCTCGGGGGCGAGTTCGCGCAGTGCAGGGAGGACTGTCTCAGCCGGTCGGTGTTTAAGGGTGATGGTGGCGATCGCCGCCAGCGCCTGGCCACTGCAGGCGATTATGGCCAGGACGAGGGTTGCCGCTACCCGTGTCGCTGCCCGCCTCATAGTTGCAGTCCCCGGAATTCGGTGTGGGGGTCGCTCTCTGCGTAGAGCGCCTCGAACGTTTCCACGTACGGCTTCGCACGCCCGGGGGAGTCTTCGCTTGCGACACCGTCCGGCCGTCCGCCATGGGGCCGGTCGATGACATGGCGGCCATCGACGATCAGCAGCGACCTCGGGGAGTCCGCGTGTGCCGGACGTAACTGACGCAGCTCGAAGACGCTGGGCAGCCGGCGCGCCAGCGGTATCAGCCGGCGGCTGTAGCGCACCGCCGCCCGGGCGTCGGCGACCAGTATGCGCACGCGAGCCTCGCGGCGGTCGAGGGCGAAGCGTTCAATCGCCTGAACGAATGACTGGCGGTCGTATAACCGGGGCTCCAGGTTCGGCGTTACCAGATCCACGCGGGTACGGGCGAAGGCGGCGAACCGGTCCGTGTACGTTGCAAGTGTTTCGAAATCGGTGACCTGCGACAGTGCCGCGGTCGATTCAGCGTCCTGCATGGCGGGGCCCGTCCTGCGTCGGTGTTTGCCTGCTAGCCTAACGCCAATGGCTTGCGCCGTGGGAGTCCCGGCGTCTGCGCCGCCGGATGCCGCCTTTCGGGGCGGGTTAGTCGCGCTCGCGCATCGAGTCTGCCACCCCGGGTTGATACTCGCGCCCGCGCCCGAATGTCATGAAATGATCGGTAACATCGTGGCGCATTTCCGGGCGCGGGATAATGCACGTAAGCGCGGAAGCGTTGGGTATCCGCAGTGCTGCCCGGCTGATCGAGGCCGGGGCAGAGGAGATACTCATTCCCTGTACCGGCGACCTCGACGAGGCCATCGACAAAGCCGCCGGCGTCCCCGATCCGGTGACGGTGCACGTGCCCGCCAACCGGGTGGATGACGTCGACCGGGTGGTCGCGCGCCTCGATGCGAACGGCATCCATCGCGCGCTCGTCGTTTCGGGCAACCCGGGGCACGGGGAAGGCACGCGCACGGTTTACGAGCTCATCGAGCGATTCCGGGGCCACGGTATCCACGTCTCCGTGGGTGCATACCCGGAAAGCTACTTCACCCTCACCAGCAGCGCCCACCGTGCCAGAAGTGCCGCCATCGTACTCGACAAGCAGGCAGCCGGAGCGGAACGGGTCATCACCCAGGCGAGCTTCAGCGTCGGGAACATGCAGGCGAGCTTCAGCGTCGGGAACATGCAGGCGTGGTTGCGGGTGGTACGCGCCCGCGGGGTGGTCATGCCGGTCCACGTCGGCGTCATGGTGCGGGTGCCGAGGCGGGTGTTCCGCGCGGTGATGCGCAATGCCCGTGCCGAGGTGTTCTCGCACCCGCGGGTGCGTGCGGCGAACAGAGTCAGCCTGGATCTCTTCCTGCGCATGCTGCGCTCGCGTCTGCCCGATTCGGTGGCGTTCGTGCGCCAGGTGGGCGGCTTGCCGGAGATGGGCGGTGGCGACGGCTTCCACGTGTTCTCCTACGGCGCCGATGCCACCCGCCTGATCACTGCCGCGCTTGCCCTGTCGCCGCCGCACGCCCGGCAATCGGAGTGAGCGGCGTACGCCGGCGCAGGGGAAGCGTCTATGTTTACTCACAGAGCTGTCGATTGGCTGCCCCGACGGAGGCTGCACGTATGGGTGAGACGAGCCCGCATGACCCGGTCAACGTGGCGGTGCTCCTGGGCGATCCCCGCTATCCGTATCCGTATGCGCCCGATGGGCGTTTCGGCGAGGAGGAATACACGGCGGTCGAACGCCTGCGCGCGGCGCTGGCGAGTCTCGATGGTTACCGCTTTACCTACGTCGACGATCACGACCGGTTGTTCGAGTCGCTGAAGGCCGCCCGCCCGGCGCTGGTGCTCAACCTCTGCGATACCGGCTTCCGCAACAACTGGGACTACGAGCGCAATATCCCCGCGCTGCTGGAGATTTTCGAGCTGGCGTACACCGGCTCCGATCCCATGGCCATCAGCGTGAGCACCGACAAGGCGCTGGTACGCGCGGCGGCGGCTACGCTGGGCATTCCGGTGCCCAACGAGACGTACGTCGACCTCACCGCCGACCCGCCGGTGCTGCCGGTGCT
>CAZHBN010000190.1:0-1347 GCA_964530405.1 uncultured Ectothiorhodospiraceae bacterium | reverse complement strand
GCTCATCCTCAAAGCGGCGGAGCGTCGCGTCGGCCTCGGCCAGGCCCCCAAGCGGTGATCGCGATAATGGGCGGGAATGATGCCCCTCGCGCTGGCGCGGGCACGTCACTCCCGCGGCATCGTTCCGGAATCGCGCCGACAGGCCACAGAAATGCAATGGCCGTCGCGCTCACAGGCACTACGCTTACGTCAGTGGGCTCTGCCGGGATAACCGGACACCTCAGCCGGCAGAGCTGTGTGACAACACTGCTGTGACCAACGGGGGAGTCAACGCTCATGGCAGAACCATCACTTGCCGGGCTATTCAGGGACAACCGCGTTCGCGTGCTCGCCGCCGTGGCGGTCGTGGCCATACTGGCGGCCATCTATTTCGCCACACGGCTCCAGGGCCAGCAGGCCACCTGGGCGCAGGAGAGAACATCCTTCCAGGAGCGCCTGTCGGCACTCGAAACCAGCAATGAGGACTTGACCGCCGAGAATGACGAGCTCGAAGCGGTGCACGGCTCGATCGACGAGGCGAACGCCGAGCTCGAGTCGTTGCAGTCTGACCTGGCAGCGGCGCGCCAGGAGTTGGAAACCGCTCGGCAAGCCCGAGAGCAGGCCGAGAACGCGGCACAGGAAGCCGAGGCCCGGCGCTCGGAGATAGCGCAACAAGCGGAGACACTACGCTCGCAGGTCAGTGCGAGCGAGGAACGTCTCGCCGAGCTGGACGAGCAGATAGCCGGGCAAAACGAACGCCTCGGTGCGTTGACCGGCCAGCTGGAGGAGCGCGAAAGCGAGCTCGAGGCGCTTGCCGCAGAGGCCGAGGACGCAGCGGCACGACGCGACGAGGCCCAAGCGCAACGGCAGCAGCTTCAAGCGAGGATCGACGAAGTCGAGAATCGCCTCTCCGAGTTGCAGGGACGGATCGCGGACCGCAACGATCGGCTGAAAGCGTTGGCCAGCCAGATCAGTGATCGTGAAGGCGAGCTCGAGAGACTTGCCGGTGAGGCCGAGGCGGCGGCGACACGACGCGATGAGGCCGAGGCGCAATGGAAGCAGCTTCAAGCGAAGGTCGACGAATCGCAGAATCGCCTCGCCGAGCTGCAGAGTCAGCTCCAGAGCCGCAACGACCGGTTGAGCTCGTTGACCAGCCAAATCGACCAGCGCGAAGGTGCGCTCGCGGAACTGGACGACGACATTGGCAGTGCGCAAACGCAGCGCCAGGAAGCCCAGGCCGAGCTGGAAGACCTCCAGGCGAGCATCGCGCAGGCCGAAGACCGCCTCGCCGAGCTGCAAAGCGAGATCGATGCCCGCAATGAACGGGCAAGCGCCCTGGCGAACCGCATCGCCGAGCGGGAAGAACAG
>CAZHBN010000189.1:0-8064 GCA_964530405.1 uncultured Ectothiorhodospiraceae bacterium | reverse complement strand
CGGCGATGACCTCGCGGGAGACCAGCGAGAACTTCATCCCCTCCGTGCCCATGGAGATGCCGTCGGAGATCGTGATCGTGCCGAACTTGACCGGCATGGCGCCGCCCTGCTTGAGCGCCGCCTCGGCGCGCTCCGCCTGTGCGCCGATGCCGAGGTTACAGGGCGTGATGGTGGAGTGGGCGTTACCGACGCCGACGATGGGTTTGTCGAAATCCTCGTCAGTGAAGCCCACGGCGCGCAGCATTGCCCGGTTGGGTGTACGTGCGACCCCCTGCGTGATGACTCGGCTGCGGCGGTTATCGGCCATGATCGCTCCTCGCTGGGTAGTTCCGGTATGCCGTTTCCGGCTCTGGTTGCCGATCGTCTCAGAGGGCCGCCACATGTCCGGGGGGTGCCGCCGGAATGATCCGGGAGCGAACCCGCGTGTCGTGGCTGTCGGCGGGCTCCGGCATTTCCCGGCACCAGGGCACCAGTCCGTGCGCCGATGGGGCAGTACGCTTGCCGTTCGTGTCGGCGAGCCCGAACCCCCCCGCCCCACCCGACGCGGAACCTCTGAGAGGATCAGTAAACCCTCAAAAGTACGAGAACTCGGCGGTCCAGGCAATCGGTGTGGGCGGGGCGATCCTATCCGTGGTGGTTGTGACGCGTGCGGGATGCCCCCGCTTTTGCCATAATCCGAATCTGGACATGGTGTTATCGTCGGTATGACAGCAGTACGTCCCACACCGGGCGCGGATCTGATCGGCGCTCTGCACAAAACCCGGGAGACGGCGCAGCAGGCGCGCGAGCTTGCCCGGCGTGATCGCGAGGTGCGTGCCCACGAGCGTGCGCACAAGGCGGCCGCTGGCGGGCATGCCGGTGCCATCAGCTACGATTTCCGTCGTGGACCCGATGGCCAGCGCTATGCGGTCTCCGGTGAGGTGCCGATGGACCTCTCGCCGGAAGCTTCCCCGCAGGAGACGCTGCGCAAGATGCAGCAGGTGCGTGATGCCGCGCTCGCACCCGCCAGTCCCTCGGCGGCCGATCGCCGCATCGCTTCCACGGCCGCGGCGCGTGCCGCGGAGGCACGGGTCGAGCTCGCCCGGGAACAGCGCCAGGAATTATTGCCGCGTGGCGAACGTGGCCCCGGCCGAGAAGCCGGACCCGCCGGACAGTATGCCGAGGTCGCCGATATGGGGCCCGCCGAGCTCGTTCGCCGCGGCGGGCGTGTCGATATCACGGCTTGATTGCCCCGGTTTCCGATTCTACCTCCACGCGCCGCCGCTCAGGCATGCGATAATCCGCGCCTCTGTCACTACGGAGGTCGCATGCCGAGCCCGGAGGAGCGCTACCGTCAGGAGCTGGCGCGCGAGGAGATCGTCTCCGATCCTGCCCAGGCACGGGCTGTCGCCGCGCTGGAAACTGTCTACCAACGACTCATCGAGGCCCCGCCACCGGCCGACGACGGTGGGTGGTTGCGCGGCGTTCTACGCCGCCTGCGAGACGAACCGCCGAACCGGGAACCGGTGACCGGGCTGTATCTCTGGGGCGGCGTCGGTCGGGGCAAGACCTGGCTGGTGGATATCTTCTACGAGTGCCTGCCGTTCCCGGACAAGCGGCGTGTGCATTTCCACCGATTCATGCGCGAGGTTCATGATCGGTTGAAAGGTCTGCGCGAACGCGAGGATCCGCTGGATATCATCGCCGCGGAGTGGGCGGCGCAGACGCGGGTGCTGTGTTTCGACGAGTTCTTCGTCGCCGATATCGCCGATGCCATGATCCTTGCCGGGTTGCTCGATGGCCTTTTCCGCCGGGGCGTGACGTTGGTGGCGACCTCGAATACGCCACCCCAGGAGCTCTACTGGGACGGCCTTCAGCGTGAGCGTTTCTTGCCGGCCATCGAGTTGCTGGAGGCGCATACCGAGGTGCTCAACGTCGACGGGGGGACGGATTACCGTCTGCGATTTCTCGAGCAGGCGGAGATTTACCACACGCCGCTGGACGGGGCGGCCGACGCCGTTCTGGAGGACGATTTCCGCCACGTCTGCCCCGATGGCGAGTCGGTGGAGGTCGAGACGACGCTTGCCGTCGAGGGACGGGAGATTCCCGTGCGACGCGTCGGTGACGGCTTGGTGTGGTTCGCGTTCGATGCCATTTGCCGCGGACCGCGCAGCCAGAATGACTACATCGAGATCGCCCGGCAGTTCCATACCGTGCTGATCTCCGATGTGCCGGTATTCGACCGCTACAGTGAGGATGATGCGCGGCGGTTCATCAATCTGGTGGACGAATTCTACGATCGCGCCGTGAAGCTCATTGTTTCCGCGGAGGCCGAGCCCGAGGCGCTCTACCAGGGGCGCCGGCTCGGGTTCGAGTTCGAGCGGACCGCGAGTCGCCTCACCGAGATGCAGTCACGGGAATATCTGGCGCTGGCGCATCGGCCCTAGGCGGAAAGCCGGTTCGGGATGCTTTCCGCGTTGGGCAGGTACTGACCGCCGCGCGCGCTGCCGGTTTAGCCCGGGCGTTGTGTCAGGCGCAGGCCCTGGCCGCTGACGTTGCCGCTGGCTTCGACAACCGTGGTGCCGTCCGGGTTGGCGAGGCCCAGGGTGCGGGCGAGCCGGCGCGCGGCTTCCGTCGCGCCCTCGCGGGGCTGGACGGTGAGGCGTGCCTCGAAATCCCCAGTGGGGGTGAGTGTTACCGTGCCGTCGAGCGCCAGCGGGCCATCATTACCGCGTAGCTCACCTTGTACACCACCACCCTCGCGGGGTTTCAGCCGCAGAGCGAGATCGCCCAGGGCGTGCTCGTCACCGAGGCGCACGCGGGCGTCCTGCCAGGTCACCAGGCCATCGGCGCTGACCAGCTGTTGGCCCTCCAGCCGCAGTGAGCGAACCACTGCATCCACCCGCCCGTTGGCGAATGCCGCGAGTCCCGATCGGCGTATCCAGGCAAGAAGGGTGTCCACGTCGATGTTGCCGCGGGCGTCGCTCAGCGTGACCACGCGATCCATGGACAGCGTGAGGTCGCCGGAGAGCTCACCGTCAGCGGTTCGCGCTTTCGCGCTCAGGTGCGCCTTTCCGGTGAGCAGCGCCGCCGGGTGCAGCTGCCAGGTGAGACCGTCCACTCGATGTCCCCTGACGGTCACCGCTTCGGCACCGCCTGCCCACAGGTTGCCGTGCAGCCCATAAGCACGGGCAGGCACGCGGTCCCCGGCCAGGCGCCAGGCGATATCCGCTGGCAGCGTCGCTGTGAGCGAGGCCGCATAGACCAGCAGGAACAGGGCGACGAGCGCAACGATACGCAGCCAGCGTCTCATGACCCGGATCCTCGCAGAACGAGGCGGGCGTCGACCCGGCCGGAGGCGCCACTCGCCTGGATCGACGCCGATTCAACGGTAATGCCGTAGCGTTGCCGGACACTCGCCAGCCAGGTGGTGACGCGGTCGAAGGGTGCGTCACTGAGCGCGACCCGCACCTGGTCGTCGCCGGAGGGCTCCACCTGGTCGATGGTGTCGCCGAGTCCGGCTTCCCGGGCGCTTTCGTCGGCCAGGGCGTAGAGAGCCCGTCTGGGTTCGCTGGTGCCGGCATCGGTGTCGCCGCGGCGTTGCCGCAATTGACGGGCTTGCGCGGCAGCGGCCCGCATCCATTGCAGGTCGGCGCGTTGCTGGACGACCTGTTCACGCAGCTCGGGCAATGCGGCGCGTGGCGGCAGCCATATCAGGAAGTAGAACAGCACGACGACGAGCGCTGCGACGCCCAGGGCCAGGGTGCGGCGCTCGCGCGGCTGCAGCTCCGACCACCACTGTCTCATGCATCGCCCTCCACAGTGAGACGGCCGATGACGTGGTCGCGCTCGTTGCGTGCCGAGCGAACCTCAACCGTCAGGCCTTCGCCGGCGAGGCGCTGCTTGAGCGCGTCCAGAACCTGGAGATCCGGTGCCGATACCTGTATTTCCAGGCCTCCACCACGATAGGCGAGGGCGGTGAGCTCAATGCGCTCGTTCGCCAATCCGGGAGTCAATCGTGCGAGTAGCGGCAGCATTCCGCCAGAGGGCGTATCGTCGCCGCTGCGCAGTGCGGAGAGGCGGCTTTCCATTTGTCGGCGCGGGTAGACCGGGGTGCCGGCCTCCGGGAAAGTGTCGCGGAAAACGCGCGCGATGGCCGCCTGCTGTTCCTCGGCGGTGGCAGCGAGTTGCCAGCGTTGCAGCCATGCGTGCCCCGTGTCGGCGATGATGACGGCGGCCAGGAGCACGGCGGCAGTACGCCAGGTCCGCCACCAGCGGCGTGCCTGGCTCGCGCCGCCCCAGCTCGCGGGGCGCAGGCCGATGGCGTGGCGGCTGTCGAGATGCTCGGCGAACACCGCCAGCGGGTCGCTGACCCGATAGCGTTCCGGCTCGGGGGCGACTTCCGGCAGTTGCAGCGTTGCCGTTTCGCTCAGGTACACCACCAGCCGTGGCGGTGCGTCGTCGCCGGCCTCCGTCAGTGCCGCCTCGAGGAACAGGGCGAGCGCATCGGCATCACAAGCGAATCCGGTCTGCAGGCCGGTGCGTACCCACGCCCGTTGATCGTCGACCAGGATCGTCCAGGCGTGCTCGTGGCGCGGTAGCGCCAGGTAATCCGGGTAGATGTCCTCGGCCTGCACGCCCGCATCGTCGAGCTGCTCGCGCCAAGCGTCCAAGGCCTGCTCCGAGACGACGGCAACGTGCACCATGCCCTCGGCGTCGCGCTCGCCGATGGCAAAATGCAGCGTGTCGACGTCCTCGCTGAGCTGGTCCTCCAGCGCCCAGGGCACGGCCTGCGCGACTCGCTGCCGGCCGCGTACGGGAATGTGAACCCGGGTGGTGAGGACTTCCGTGCCCGGTGCGAGGGCCAGCACGCGACGTTCGCGAGCCGCTGCCGCGAGCGTTTCCCCTTCCGGGGCGGCCATGGGCGAGCCCTGGGCATCGAGGCAACGCCAGGATATTGGCGCGTCCGGGTCGCCGGTTAGATGGACGATCAAACGTGGGCGCATAGGGGTTTAGGGCCTGTTGACAGATCCCGGGCGACGGTCATCCTGCCCCGGTTGCTTGCCGGCGTGGGCATGGCCGGTCGCCGATAACGCGTGGGTCATGTCTCGACCGTCTGTTTGCGCGACAGGGCGGCGTGGCACATTGGGGCTCCTTCCCTCGATCGGTCGCAACGACGACGCATTGTCACTGAAATCCCCGGGCTCGCCAATGGTTCATGGCATGGTCGTGCCGCGGTAGAGCACCCGCAGCGGTCCGTCACCCGGGCGATGTACTACAGAGTACACGGTGGTGCGGACCCGGCCCAGCTCCACCGTGGAGGTCACCAGGAAGTACTCGCTGGCCACGCGCAGCCACTCCTGCGGCAGCTCCGGCTGGGCGAACGCCGGCACTTCCCGCAGGATCTCCGACACGCTTGCGAATGCTTCGTCGGATCGGGCGCTGATGAGGCGTTCGGCGTCGGCTTTGCCGATGGCCGGGTGCAGCGCCTCGAGGACTGCCGCGGGGGCGGTGTTGAGGTTGACGCCTCGAGCCTCCGGGGGCAGGGCGACGACTACGTCCCGCAGCGCATCAACCGCGGCGGGTTCGACACCACGCAAAAGGCGCAATTCCGACACACCCGCCAGAGGCGCGTTGGCACTGCGGTAGGCCGGTGTCCGGCGGGTGTAGAAGTCGTCCTCGGCGCCATCCGGAAAGCGTGGCTGGAGATCCTCGTCCGCCCAGTCGGCAAGCGCGGGCGCGAAGCTCGTTGCGGCCTCCGGGGCGGAGGCCGCAACGAGCCTGGTGAGGATGCCGTCCACCCGCTCGACACGGGTGGCTTCCTCTCCGGCCAGGGCATTGAGGTTGATGCGCCCCTGGAGGTCGGTCACCGCGATCCGGATGGTCGCCGCACCTTCGTTCACCGGCGGCAGTGCTCCCGACCAGACGTCATCGGCACCGTCGGTGTCGTTCTCGTCGCGATCCTGGGCGAGCAGGTCCAGAGCCACGGTTTCACCGGCGAGCGCGTACTGCCACGCCTGGCCGTCGGCGAGCACGTTCTGAGTGCGGCGGATGGCCAGATATTGATCGGAGAGCATAGCTGTCGCCGCGGTAGTCGCCAGGGCCACTACCAGCAAAGCCGTGATCAGTGCGACTCCGCGTTGCCGGCATCTCATGGCAGCAGGAACACTCGCTGGATTTCGCCGTAGTCCTCGTGGGTGATGCGGATCGCGACCGCCTGAGGCAGTGCCGGCGCGTCGGTGTCGGTGCGTGGTGGTGGCCACTGGTCCTGCCAGTCCTCGCTCAGGAAGCGGAAGCTCAGATCCTCGACGCCATCCAGCAGCGCGTTCTCGCTGACATCGGGCTCGAACGGGCTGTCCACGGCGCGCCACGAGTAGCGCACCAGCTCTCCTTCGTCGAGACCGTAGGCGATACGCTGGTAAGCGCTGCGATGCAGGTTCAATGGGTTAGCGCGGCCGCCGCGCACCAGCATCAGGCGCTGACCATCACGGTGCATGGGGGGCTGGCGGTCGCCGAGCTGGTCGCGGTAAGGGCGGTCGGCGGCGTGGCGGAAATCGCGTGCGAGTATCGTGAACGCGGTTTGCAGGGCGCCCAGTCGTTCGGCTTCCGTGCTAACCCGGTTCCGGCTCGCGAGCACGGCTTCCAGTCCGCCGTAGGCAATCACCGAGACGATTCCGAAGACCGCCACCGCGACCAGTAGCTCCAGCAGCGTGAATCCCCGCGTACGGTTCACGGTGTGATCTCCGGGTCGCGGAGCACACCCTGGACAGTGGTGATGACCCGTTCTTCGTCGTCCGGGGCGGCCACGCTCACCCGCACGCGACGGACGTGTTCGAATTGCGTTTCCTCCACCACGATCGTCAGCGGCCATTCACGGCCGGCAAAGGGTCGCTCGTCCGTGCGGCGCCCGGTGGGCCACGCCCGCTGCGCCTGCATCTCGGTGAGCTGGTTGTCGGCGATCCAGTGCGCGAACGTGCGCTCGCGCAGGTCACTGGCGGATTCGGCGGTGACCGTGGCCGCCTGGACGGCGGCGGCGAGCGCGATGGCGAGCACGCTGAGCGCGACCAGCACCTCGACCAGGGTGAAGCCCCGGCTGCCCGGCCGTGGCGGGCATTCAGTCTTCGGGCCGGCGCAGCTCGAACGCACCGTTGAGTCTCCCTTCGATGATCCAGGCGCCGCTGCGTTCGGCGCTCAGGGTGGCGGTAAACGGCGTCGCCTCACCGCTGGGGTAGAGCACGACGGTGGGGCGGTCGCCGCCATCGTCGTCGTCGGTGTCGTCTTCGTCGTCGCCCTCGTCTGCCGTCGCCGGCAGGTCTTCGAGCGTAACCGACAGCCGCAACTGAGACGGCAGCTCCGTCGCTGCCAGGGCGCGGTCATTGTCCAGCGGCTCCCACCCATCGTCTTCCCCGGGCAGGAGAAACCGGTAGCCGTCCGCAGTGAAGGTCACGCCCACCGCTTGTCCGCGCAACACGCTTTCCTCGCGTGCGAGGGCGAGTCGTGCGTGGAGACGCTCGGCGGCTTCGCTGGCGGCGCGCTCGCCGGGTTCGCGAAGCTGCAGCACCGCGAGCGTGAGGATTACGCCCACGATGACGAGCACCACCAGGAGCTCGATCAGCGTGAAACCGCGCTCGCGCGGCATCGGTCAGTCGGACTGCTGGTCGCGGTTGCTGATGTCCGAGTTGGGTCCGTTGCCGCCCGGTCGGCCATCGGCGCCGAGGGTGACGATTTCCACACGTCCGTCAGTGTCCTGTGGACCCAGGTACTGGTAGGGGTTGCCCCACGGGTCACTGGGGAGCTCGCGGAGGTAGCCGCCGGACTGCCAGTTCTCGGGTTCCGGGGCGCTCTGCGGCTTCTCCACCAGCGCTTTCAGGCCCTGCTCGCTGGTTGGATAGCGGAAATTGTCGAGTTTGTACATCTCGAGTGCGTTCTCGAGGGTGCGGATGTCGTGCCGCGCCTTCGTCAGTCGTGCCTCTTCGGGATTGTCCATGATGTTGGGCACGGCGAACGCCACGAGAATGCCCAGGATCACGACCACGACCATGATCTCGATCAGGGTGAAGCCCCGCTGTCCGTAGCGGCTGCGGT
>CAZHBN010000188.1:1578-8123 GCA_964530405.1 uncultured Ectothiorhodospiraceae bacterium | reverse complement strand
GAGGGTGGTCGTACCGTCGGCGCCGGCGTCGTCTCCAAGATCATCGAGTAAAGGCCATGGCGACCAGTCAGCGAATTCGCATTCGACTCAAGGCGTTCGATCATCGGCTGATCGATCAGTCGACGCGTGAGATCGTGGAGACCGCGAAGCGGACCGGGGCTCAGGTAAAAGGCCCCATTCCGCTGCCGACGAAAAAGGAGCGGTACACGATCCTGATCTCGCCGCACGTCAACAAGGACGCGCGGGACCAGTATGAGATCCGCACGCACAAGCGACTGATGGACATCGTGGATCCGACGGAGAAGACGGTCGACGCGCTCATGAAGCTCGACCTCGCCGCCGGCGTCGACGTCCAGATCAAGCTCTACTGACGCACCCTGGGAACTACCCCGGCCCCGAGGCATCGCCTCGGTCAGCTGGGGCGGGCCCAACGTAACTCCGGGCGACCGGGCAGCAACTGCAATTCGGTCTAGCGCTACCAGCGCCGATTACGGCGCCCGGTCGCCTATGTCTTTGAAAGAGGGTAACGACGATGGCAATCGGAATCGTCGGTCGTAAATGCGGCATGACGCGCGTCTTTACTGAAGACGGCGCCTCGGTGCCGGTGACGGTTATTGAGGTTGAGCCGAACCGCGTCACCCAGCTCAAGACCGAGGAGAATGACGGCTACCGCGCCGTGCAGGTGACGACCGGCAGCCGTCGCCCGTCCCGGGTGACCAAACCGCTCGCCGGTCATGTGGCGCAGGCGGGTGTCGAAATGGGGCGCGGCCTGTGGGAGTTCCGCCTGGAGGCGGATGCCGAGGTCGAGGCAGGCGGCGAGCTGGGCCTGGATCAGTTCGAGGCGGGTCAGGTCGTGGACGTTACCGGTACGAGCAAGGGCAAGGGCTTTGCCGGTACCGTCAAGCGTCACCATTTCCGCACGCAGGACAACTCCCACGGCAACTCGAAGTCCCATCGCAAGCCCGGCTCCATCGGCCAGGCGCAGGATCCGGGGCGGGTGTTCAAGGGCAAGCGCATGGCCGGTCACCTCGGCGACGCGCGCCGCACGACCCAGAATCTGGAGATCGTGCGCGTGGACAGTGAGCGCGGCCTGCTGCTCATCAAAGGGGCGGTGCCGGGCAGCCGCGACGGCGACGTGATCGTGCGCCCGGCAGTCAAAGCGCTCGCAAAGGGGGATAACTGATGGAACTCCAGCTGCGTGAGAGCATCGACAAGAGCGCGGGGAGCATCGAAGTCGCTGACGTGGCTTTTGGTGCGGAGTTCCGTGAGCCGCTCGTGCATCAGGTGGTCGTGGCGTATCTGGCGGGTGCCCGTGCGGGCACCAAGGCCCAGAAGAACCGTGCCGCAGTCAGCGGCGGCGGCTCGAAGCCGTGGCGGCAGAAAGGCACCGGGCGCGCCCGCGCCGGCACCATCCGCAGCCCGATCTGGCGGGGCGGTGGCAAGACCTTCGCGGCGGTCCCGCGGGATCACGGCCAGAAGGTCAATCGCAAGATGTACCGGGGCGCGCTGCGTTCGATTTTCTCCGAGCTCGCTCGCCAGGAGCGACTGCTCGTGGTCGAGAGCTTCGACGTCGCCGAGGCGAAGACCCGTGCGGCGCGGGAGAAGCTCGGGCAGTTCGGTAGCGAGGACGTGCTCATCGTGACGCAGGACGTCTCGCAGGCGCTCTACCTCGCGACCCGCAATCTGCCCGCGGTCGACGTGCGCGACGTCGATGGCGTGGACCCGCTGGCGTTGCTGCGCCATGAGTACGTGATCATCACGGTCGACGCGCTGCGCCGTGTAGAGGAGTGGCTGGCATGAATCAGGAGCGTATCTATCAGGTGCTGCTCGGCCCGCACATCTCCGAGAAGAGCACGATCGTCGCCGAGGACGGCAACCAGGTGGTCTTCCGGGTGGCTCGCAATGCGACCAAGCCCGAGGTGAAGGCGGCCGTGGAGCAGCTCTTCGAAGTCACCGTGCGTGATGTGCGCGTGACCAACGTGAAGGGCAAGCGCAAGGGCTTCGGTCGCATCCGCGGCCGGCGCTCCGACTGGAAGAAGGCGTACGTGGCGCTCGGGGAAGGCCAGGAGCTGGACTTCTTCGAAGGCGCCGAGTAACGCGACACCGACTACGGGACGAACACCATGGCACTCGTCAAGGCGAAACCCACATCCCCGGGCCGGCGCTTCGTCGTCCAGGTTCGTGACCGCGATCTGCATCGCGGCGAGCCGTATGCGCCGCTCGTGCGCAAGCTCAGCAAGAGCGGCGGTCGTAACGGCAATGGCCGGATCACCACGCGCCATCGCGGCGGCGGTCACAAACGGCGTTATCGCGAGATCGATTTCCGCCGGAACAAGGACGAGATCACCGCGCGGGTTGAGCGGATCGAGTATGATCCGAATCGTAGCGCGAATATCGCGTTGGTCCTTTATCGCGATGGCGAACGGCGGTATATTATCGCGCCCCGCGGCCTGCGGGTCGGCCAGGAGATCGCCTCCGGTACCCAGGCGCCGATCAAGCCGGGTAACGCGCTGCCGCTGCGTAACATCCCCCTCGGTACCCAGGTCCATTGCGTGGAAATGCGTCCGGGCAAGGGTGCTCAGCTGGTACGTTCTGCGGGTACCGCAGCACAGCTGGTCGCTCGGGAAGGCGCGTATGCCACCCTGCGCCTTCGCTCCGGCGAGATGCGCAAGGTGCTCGTTGACTGCAAGGCCACCGTGGGCGAAGTCGGCAATTCCGAGCATACGCTGCGTGCGCTCGGGAAGGCCGGTGCCAAGCGCTGGCGCGGCCGTCGGCCGACCGTGCGCGGCGTGGTCATGAACCCGGTGGACCATCCGCACGGCGGTGGTGAGGGCCGGACCTCCGGCGGCCGTCACCCGGTCACGCCCTGGGGTGTGCCGACCAAGGGTCACAAGACGCGCAGCAACAAGCGCACCGATCAGTACATCGTGCGTCGTCGCAAACGTTAACGCATTAAGAGGTGGGGATCCGTGCCACGCTCGATTCGTAAAGGGCCGTTCGTCGACCTGCACCTCATCAAGAAGGTGCACGAGGCGGCTGAGGCCAACAGCAAGCGGCCGATCAAAACCTGGTCCCGTCGGTCGATGATCGTACCGGACATGGTGGGGCTGACCATCGCGGTGCATAACGGCCGGCAGCATGTTCCGGTGCTGATCAACGAAAACATGGTCGGCCACAAGTTGGGCGAGTTCGCGGCAACCCGCACTTATCGCGGGCACGCGGCGGACAAGAAGTCGAAGAGGTAAGGCATGGAAACGGCTGCCAGGCTCCGTTACGCGATGATCTCGCCGCAGAAAGCGCGGCTGGTTGCGGACCAGGTCCGTGGCCTGCCGGTTGCGCGCGCGCTCGAGGTCCTCGAGTTCAGCCCGCAGAAGGCCGCGGCCATCGTCCGCAAGGTCCTGGACTCCGCCATCGCGAACGCGGAGCACAACGACGGGGCGGATATCGACGAGCTTCGCGTGGCGCGCATCTTCGTCGACGAAGGCCCCATGTACAAGCGGATCCAGGCCCGCGCGAAAGGCCGCGCGACCCGGATCCTCAAGCGCACCAGCCACATTACCGTGGCTGTGGCAGAGCAGTAGGTTAGGGGATACGCCATGGGTCATAAGGTTCATCCGACGGGCTTCCGTCTCGGGATCACCGAGGACTGGCGTTCCATGTGGTACGCCGACAAGCACAACTTCGGTGACTTCCTGAACACCGATCTGAAGGTGCGGGACTACATCAAGAGTCGCCTGTCCCACGCTTCGATCAGCCGGATCAAGATCGAGCGCCCGGCCAAGAATGCGCTGATCACGATCCATACGGCACGCCCCGGGATCGTCATCGGCAAGAAGGGCGAAGACATCGAGGCGTTGCGCCGGCAGCTCGCTCGGATGATGGGTATCCCGGTGCACGTGAACATCGAGGAGATCCGCAAGCCTGAGCTCGACGCGCAGCTGGTTGCCGAGAACGTCGCCCAGCAGCTCGTCCGTCGCATCATGTTCCGGCGTGCGATGAAGCGCGCGGTGGGCAACGCGATGCGTCTCGGTGCCCAGGGCATCAAGATTCAGGTGGGCGGCCGGCTCAACGGCGCGGAGATCGCGCGCACTGAGTGGTATCGCGAAGGGCGTGTCCCGCTGCATACGCTGCGTGCGGATATCGATTACGGCTTCGCGGAGGCGAAGACCACCTACGGCGTGCTCGGCGTCAAGGTGTGGGTGTTCAAGGGCGAAATCCTTGACACCGATGTCGCGCCGCAGTCCGGCAAGACCAAGCGCGCCGCGAGCTGATCGAGGGGGACTGACGTCATGCTTCAGCCGAAGCGAACCAAATTCCGCAAGCAGCAGAAAGGCAACAACGAGGGGCTTGCCAAGCGCGGCACGTCGGTGGCGTTTGGTGAGTACGGCCTCAAGGCCACTACCCGCGGTCCGGTTACCGCGCGCCAGATCGAGGCTGGCCGGCGTGCGATCAACCGCCATGTCAAGCGTGGCGGCAAGATCTGGATCCGTATTTTCCCGGACAAACCGATCTCGGCGAAACCGCTCGAGGTCCGGCAGGGTAAAGGTAAGGGTAACGTCGATCACTGGGCAGCCAGGGTTCAGCCCGGCCGGGTGATCTACGAGATCGAAGGGGTGGCCGAGGACGTGGCGCGCGAAGCCTTCCGCCGTGCCGCCGCGAAGCTCCCGGTGAAGACCACCTTTGTGCATCGGACGGTGTTGTGATGAAAGCGAACGAACTGCGCGGGAAAGACGTGGCCGGGCTGGAGCAGGAACTGCTCGAGCGCCGCAAGGAGCAGTTCAACCTGCGTATGCAGCAGGCGAGCGGACAGCTCAGCCGGCCGGATCAGCTCTCGAAGGTTCGGCGCGACATCGCACGGATCAAGACCGTGCTCAACGAGAAGCAGAGGGCGAGCAAGGCGCAATGAGCGAGCAGGTAACGCGTAAGCGGACGGTCAACGGCCGCGTCGTGAGCACACGCATGGACAAGACCGTCACGGTCGCGGTGGAGCGCATGGAGAAGCATCCGCTCTACGGCAAGTTCGTGCGCCGCACGACCAAGCTCCACGCCCACGATGAGCATAACGAGTGTCGTGAGGGCGACTGGGTAGCGGTCGAGGAATGCCGTCCGATGTCGAAGTCGAAGAGCTGGCGGTTGGTCAAGGTCCTTGACAAGGCCGCCCAGTAACAATCGCGCCGGCCCCGATGGGGTCGCGTGGGTTTCCGCATTGAAGAGCGAGTAGGTCGCCATGATTCAGATGCAGACACTCCTGAATGCGGCGGATAACAGCGGTGCCCGCCAGGTCCAGTGCATCAAGGTGCTGGGCGGGTCCCGCCGCCGCTACGCCGGCATCGGCGACGTCATCAAGGTGAGCGTCAAGGACGCCATCCCGCGCGGCCGGGTGAAGAAGGGCGAGGTGTACAACGCGGTCGTCGTGCGCACCCGTCGTGGCGTGCGCCGCCCGGACGGATCGGTCATCCGGTTCGACGGTAATGCCGCGGTGTTGCTGAACACCAGTCTTCAGCCCATCGGGACACGCGTGTTCGGTCCCGTGACCCGCGAGCTGCGCACCGAGCAGTTCATGCGCATCATCTCGCTCGCGCCCGAGGTTCTGTAGGCAGAGGTTGTCATGCGCAAGATCAGGAAAGGCGACGAGGTCATCGTGATCGCCGGCAAGGATAAGGGCCGGCGAGGCCGCGTACTGCGGGTCCTCCCCGAGAAGGATCGCGTCGTGGTCGAGAACGTGAACATGGCGAAGAAGCACCAGCGCGGCAATCCGCAGACGGGTGTCCAGGGCGGGATCGTCGAAAAGGAGATGCCGCTGCATCGTTCGAACGTGGCGATTTACAACCCGGCCTCCGGCAAGGCTGACCGCGTTGGAGCGAAGGTGCTTGAAGACGGCCGCAAGGTGCGCGTGTTCAAGTCCAACAACGAACAGATTGACTAGGGTGCCGCGATGGCGAGGCTGCGTGAGCTCTACAACGACGAGATCGCCAAGCACCTGACCGAGCGGTTCGGCTATTCCAACCCAATGGAAGTGCCGCGGCTGGTCAAGGTGGTGATCAACATGGGTCTCGGCGAGGCCGTCCGTGACAAGAAGGTCCTGGACGTGGCCACCGAGGAACTCGCGGCGCTGACCGGTCAGCGACCGGTGATCACGAAGGCGCGCAAGTCCGTGGCGGGCTTCAAGATCCGCGAGGGATGGCCGATCGGTTGCAAGGTGACGCTGCGCCGCGAGCGCATGTACGAGTTCCTTGACCGGTTCATCAACATTGCCTCCCCGCGCGTGCGGGACTTCCGTGGGTTTTCCCCGCGGGCGTTCGATGGTCACGGCAATTACAACGTGGGCGTGCGCGAGCAGATCATTTTCCCGGAGATCGAGTACGACAAGGTCGACACGATCCGGGGCATGGATATCTCGATCAGCACGACGGCGAAGACCGACGAGGAAGGCCATGCCCTGCTCGAGGGCTTCAGCTTCCCGTTCCGGAAATAGAAGAGGTCGGTATGGCTAAGGTTTCCATGGTCGAGCGCGAGCGCAAGCGCGAGCGGCTGGTTCGCAAGTA
>CAZHBN010000188.1:0-1478 GCA_964530405.1 uncultured Ectothiorhodospiraceae bacterium | reverse complement strand
ACCACGACTGGGAATCAGGTGACGCGAACATGAGCATGACGGATCCCATTGCGGACATGCTGACCCGCATCCGCAACGGCCAGATCGCCGAAAAGGCGGATGTCAGCATGCCGTCGTCCAAGCTGAAGGCCGCGATCGCTCGCGTGCTGAAGGATGAGGGCTACATCGCCGACTACCGAATCGAGGGTGACGAGAAGAAGCCCGTGCTGGTGGTCGACCTTAAGTATTTCGAAGGCCGGCCGGTGATCGAGGAGATCCAGCGCGTGAGCCGGCCAGGGCTGCGTCGCTTCGAGGGCAAGCGTTCGCTACCGCGGGTCCGTGGGGGCCTGGGGACCGCGATCGTGTCGACCTCGAGGGGAGTGATGACGGATCGCGCCGCCCGGGCCGCGGGCCATGGCGGTGAGGTCCTGTGCGTGGTCTTTTAACGACGGGATCCTTGAGTCATGTCCAGAGTTGCGAAAAGTCCGGTAAAGATTCCGTCGGGTGTCGAAGTCAAACTCGACGGCCGCCGCGTCACGGTAAAGGGCGCGAAGGGCCAGCTTGAGCACGAGGTCCACCACCTGGTGAACCTGGAGCAGCAGGAAGACGAGCTGCAGTGCTCGCCGACGGTGCAAAAGAAGGAAGCCGTGGCGCTCGCGGGGACGACCCGCGCGGTGGTGAACAATATGGTCACCGGCGTCAGTGATGGTTTCGAGAAGCGTCTGCAGCTGGTCGGCGTGGGCTACCGCGCCCAGGCGCAGGGTCAGACGCTGAATCTCACCCTTGGGTTCTCGCACCCGGTGGCGTTCCCGGTGCCCGAAGGCATCACCGTGGAGACGCCCAGCCAGACCGAGGTGGTGGTCAAGGGCGTCGACAAGCAGCTTGTCGGCGAGGTCGCGGCGAAGATTCGTGGCTTCCGTCCGCCGGAGCCCTACAAGGGCAAGGGCGTTCGCTACGCGGATGAGCGCGTGGTGATGAAGGAAGCCAAGAAGAAGTAAGGTAGGTAACGGGTTATGGACAAGAAAGCTGCACGTCTGCGTCGCGCGCGGCGCGCCCGGGCAAAGATCCGCGATCTCGGCGGCTATCGGCTGACGGTGCATCGCACGCCGCGCCACACCTATGCCCAGATCATCGCGCCCGGGGCGGATCGTACCCTGGCGGCTGCGTCCACGCTGGAGAACAGCGTCGCCGATGGGCTTGGTAACGGCGGCAACGTGGAGGCCGCGAAGGCGGTCGGGCGCGCCATCGCCGAGCGCGCCAAGGCGGCCGGCATCGAGCAGGTAGCGTTCGATCGGGCCGGGTTCAAGTACCACGGTCGCGTTCAGGCGCTCGCTGACGCCGCGCGCGAAGCCGGTCTCAAGTTCTGAACAGGGGCGTTTAAGCAATGGCGACGAGCGACGTTAGCAACGAGGGGCTTCGCGAGAAGCTCATCGAGATCAACCGCGTGGCCAAGGTGGTCAAGGGCGGTCGCCAGTTCGGCTTCACCGCCCTGACCGTGG
>CAZHBN010000187.1:0-8138 GCA_964530405.1 uncultured Ectothiorhodospiraceae bacterium | reverse complement strand
AGGGCGAACACCGGCATGATGAAGAAAAGCCCCAGCATGCGCAGACCGAAAATCGCCGCCAGCCCCGCGGTGGCGCGGCGCTCGCTGGCTGACATGGCTGCCGTGCTGGAGTGTTTCGATCGTTTGCTCAACGTCTTACTGCGGCCGAACGGCCGCCGCCGAAGAATTGACAGAAGCGGTATAGTAGCAGGTTGGTTCAGCCCGGCCCAACGTAATGGATAGCATCCGCATTGATGGTGCGCGCACGCACAACCTGAAAAACGTCTCCCTGGCGCTGCCACGTGAACGATTGGTGGTGATCACCGGGCTGTCAGGGTCCGGCAAGAGCTCGCTCGCTTTCGACACCATCTATGCCGAGGGCCAGCGTCGCTATGTGGAGTCACTGTCCGCTTACGCACGGCAGTTCCTCTCGATGATGGAAAAACCGGACGTGGACCACATCGAGGGTCTCTCCCCGGCGATCTCCATCGAGCAGAAGGCGACCTCGCACAACCCGCGCTCCACCGTGGGCACGGTCACCGAGATCCACGACTACCTGCGGCTGCTGTTCGCCCGCGCCGGCACGCCACGCTGCCCGAGGCACGACATCGAGTTGCGTGCCCGCACCGTCAGCGAAATGGTGGACCAGGTACTCGGCCTGCCCGAGGGCACCAAGGCCATGCTCCTCGCCCCGCTGGTCAGCGAGCGTCGCGGCGAGCAGCGCGAGGTCTTCGACGAGCTCCGCGCCCAGGGCTTCATCCGCGTGCGCGTCGATGGCACCGTGCACGAGATCGACGACGCGCCTGCCCTCGACGGCAAGCGCCCTCACACCATCGAAGCTGTGGTGGACCGCTTTCGGGTGCGTACCGACCAGGCCACGCGCATCGCCGACTCCGTGGAAACCTGCCTGAGCCTCTCGGACGGGCTGCTCCGGGTCGCGTTCATGGATGCACCGGAAGCCGACGAGCCGCTTTACTCGTCCCGCTACGCCTGCCCGGAGTGCGGCTACTCGCTACCGGAGCTCGAGCCCCGGGTTTTCTCCTTCAACAATCCCGCCGGCGCCTGCCCCACCTGCGACGGACTCGGAGTGCACCAGTTCTTCGACCCGGCACGCGTGGTCGCCCATCCGGAGCTCTCCCTCGCCGGCGGCGCCATCCGCGGCTGGGACCGGCGCAATGCCTACTACAGCCGCATTCTCGCCGACCTCGCGAGCCACTACGGATTCGACGTGGAGACACCGTGGCGGGAGCTCCCGGAGTCGATTCGCGAGGTGGTGCTGCGCGGCAGCGGAGACGAGGATATCCCGTTCTCCTACAGCGGCCCGAGCGGCGAGCGTACGCGCCACCACCCGTTCGAAGGCGTGCTCAACAACCTGGAGCGGCGCTACCGCGAGACCGACTCGGCGGTGGTGCGCGAGGAGCTCTCCCGGTTCATCAACACCGAGTGCTGCCCGGACTGCCAAGGCTCGCGGCTGAACGAGGCCGCCCGGCACGTGTTCATCGGCGAGCACAGCCTGCCGGCGGTCACGGCGCTGTCCGTGGGCCGAGCGCAGGCGCTTTTCGAAGGCCTGCATCTCGAAGGCGCCCGCGGCACCATCGCGGAACGCATCCTCCGCGAAGTGCGCGACCGCATCGGTTTCCTGGTGAACGTGGGTCTCGATTACCTCAGCCTCGACCGCGGCGCCCACACCCTATCCGGCGGCGAAGCCCAGCGCATCCGCCTGGCCAGCCAGATCGGCGCCGGGCTGGTAGGCGTCATGTACGTACTCGACGAGCCGTCCATCGGCCTGCACCAAAGGGACAACCGCCGCCTGCTGGACACGCTCCTGCGCCTGCGCGACATGGGCAATACCGTGATCGTGGTGGAGCACGACGAAGACGCCATCCGCGCCGCCGACCACGTAGTGGACATGGGGCCCGGTGCCGGCACTCACGGCGGGAAAATCGTGGCGGAGGGGAACCCCGAAGCTGTGGAGGCCAACACGGCATCGCTCACCGGTGACTACCTGGCGGGGCGCCGTGCCATCGCCGTGCCCGAACGGCGCACGGCGCCCGGTGACGAGTGGCTGCGAATCCGGGGGGCCCACGGCAACAACCTGCAGCACATCGACGCGGACCTGCCGCTGGGCCTCATGGTCTGCGTCACCGGCGTTTCCGGTTCGGGCAAGTCCACGCTGGTCAACGATACGCTCTACCATCAGGCCGCCCGCAGCCTCAACCGAGCCAGCATCGACCCGCCGCCATGCGACGGTATCGATGGCTTCGAAGCGCTCGACAAGGTCGTGGACATCGACCAGAGCCCCATCGGCCGCACGCCACGCTCCAACCCGGCGACGTACACCGGCCTGTTCACGCCCATCCGCGAGCTCTTCGCCGGCACGCCCGAGGCCCGCGCCCGCGGCTACGGACCGGGGCGCTTCAGCTTCAACGTCAAGGGTGGACGCTGCGAAGCCTGTCAGGGCGACGGCGTGCTCCGGGTGGAAATGCACTTCCTGCCCGACGTGTTCGTGCCCTGCGACGTCTGCCAGGGCGAGCGCTACAACCGCGAGACTCTGGAAGTACGCTACAAGGGGCTCAATATTCACCAGGTGCTCGAGCTCACCGTTGAAGAAGCCCACGAGTTCCTCGGGGCCGTGCCGGTCATAGAGCGCAAGCTGCAGACGCTCATCGACGTCGGGCTCGGCTACGTGAAGCTCGGCCAGAACGCCACGACGCTCTCGGGCGGGGAGGCGCAGCGCGTGAAGCTCGCCCGTGAGCTCTCCAAGCGAGAGACCGGGCGCACGCTCTACATCCTCGACGAGCCCACTACCGGCCTGCATTTCCATGACATCGCCCAGCTCCTCACGGTGCTGGAGCGCCTGCGCGACCACGGCAATACCGTAGTCGTCATCGAGCACAACCTGGACGTCATCAAGACCGCGGACTGGATCATCGACCTGGGCCCGGAAGGCGGCGAAGGCGGCGGCCGGCTGCTGGCCACTGGCACGCCGGAGGACGTGGCCCTGGTGAACACCTCGCATACCGGGCGATACCTGCGCGCCGCCCTCGAGCGGCAATCGGCACCCAGACGCGAAGCTCGAACGCACTCGGGGACGTAATGAATCACGGCCTACGGCCGTGTTGTTTCTGTTTCATGCCGGCTGCGAGCTCGCTGCGCTCACCTGCACCGGGCCTACTTGCGACGCTGACGCGTCGCCGCGCCGGAGCTCAACGTACCGAATAGCCGCGGAAAGCCCATCGGCAATAGCCGGGTCCGTTGGTGCGGCCGCCTCCGGGAGCGTCTGCGGCCAGGGATGGCCGCAGTCGAGCCCACACGGACGTGCTCCCAGCGTCTCCCGGAGGCGGCCGCACCAATGGACCCTCGCACCCCCACGTAATCATCCCCGTTGGTCGCAGCTGACGCTGACACCCGGAAACCGAACCCTGTCCCCGACCCCCCTCACCATTATAGGAAGTCTGAGCTAGGCTTCGTCCCTCTTGAGTCCCGTCATCGTCCACTCACTGAGCGCACGCTAAACCCGGAACCGCCCCACCAGCTCGCGCAGGCGCTCGCTCATGGCGGCGAGCTCCTGACTGGAACTGGTGATCTGGCCGACGGCGCTCACCGACTCGTCCACCACCCCGTTCACCTTGTTGACGCTCTCGGAGATGTTCCCGGATGTCGCGGTCTGCTCCTCCGCGGCGCCGGCTATCTGGGTGGTCATTTCGGTGATGCGCTGAACGCTCGCGGCGATCTCGGAGAGCGAATCGCCGGCCCGCGCTGCCTCTTCCACGCTCGTCCGCGCGGTCCCGCGGCTCGCCTCCATCTGTTCCGCAGCCTCGCGGGCGCCTTCCTGGAGACGCTCGACGATACTCTGTATCTCGCCGGTGGATTCCTGGGTGCGCTGGGCCAGGCCACGCACCTCCTCGGCAACGACGGCAAAGCCGCGGCCCGACTCGCCGGCCCTGGCGGCCTCGATGGCCGCATTCAACGCCAACAGGTTGGTCTGCTCGGCCACCTCGCGGATCACGTCGAGCACCTTGGTCACACTGTCGGTTTCGGCATTGAGCGCCCGGGTGCGCTCGGCGCCCTGCTCCACCTGCTGCGCGAGCCCTTCGATGGTATCCACGACCTCATGCACGATCCGTCGCCCACGGTCGGCGGTCTCGTGGGAGCCCTCGGCCGCCCCGGACGCCTCACCGGTATTGCGCGCGATCTCCTGGGCGGTAGCCGCCATCTCGTTCATCGCGGTGGCGAGCTGTTCGATTTCGGCGCGCTGGCGGCGTATGCCGTCATCGGTGCTGGCGGTGATCGAGGAGAGCTCCTCGGCAGACGTCGCAAGGCTCTCCGTCTCGCGACCGATCCCCTTGACCACGTCCTGGAGCGTCTCGATGAAAGTGTTCATCGCCCGCACCAGGTCGGCGACTTCGTCACGACTGGTCACCGGCAGACGCGTGTTGAGATCACCCTGCCCCTGACGGATATCCTCGAGCAGGCGGCTCAGGCCATCCCGGGCGCTGCGAAGCGGGCGGGTGACACTGCGGGTGATCCATCCAGCGAGCAACAGCCCGACGAGCACGGCCACACCGACCACGGCCCCGGTGAGCGTAATGGTCGTACTGACACGCTGGTCCGCGACCTCCGCCTGGGCCGACAGCGCCCCGAATACCTCGTCTTCCAGCTCCCGGGCGCGAGCGGCTATCTGCGGCCCCACGTCGTCCATCTGCGCTTTCGCGGCCCGAAGCCGGTCGACGGCTGCCTGCAGCTGCCGTACGCCCGCCAGATATGTCGCCAGGGACTCCTGCGCCGTGGCAAGCCGTTCGCTGTTCTCGTCACTGAATATTGCATCCTCGAGAGCTGCGATGGCTTCGGACGCAGCACTCGTGCGCTCGGAGATCACCTCAGCGTTGGCATCGGAAGGCGTGACCAGGAAGGTGTTCACTGCCGTTCGCAGCTGCACCATGCGGCGGTTGGCCGTTTCGGCCTTGAACGCGAGGGTCGCGTAGCTCATGTCCTGAGCGGCGGTGACGATGCCACTGAGCATTTCCTCGGTCTTGGGCCCGGCGGTGGCGAGCTTGTCCGCCTTGATGCGTTCCATGGTGGTGATGCTGTCCACCACCTCCGTATCGAAGCCTTCGGTGAACCGCGCATGCATGTCGGTCAGCTCGTCGATCAACGCCCGCTGCCGAGGGGCATCCATGCGCTCGCGCGCCTGCTCGAGCAAGGCGCCGAACTCCTCGCCGTACTGCCCGAACGCCGCCCGGGAGGCCTCGTCGTGGTCGAGCACATACGCTTCCAGCCGCAGGCGCTGGCGATACAGCGTCACCAGCATGTCGGTCGCCAGCGCGGTATCCGGGGCGAGGTCCTCCGTGACCGTGTACATATCGGCCTCGATACCCCGCAGCGACAGCACGGTAGTGACACCAGTGACCACCAGTGCAACGGCCATGATCAGCGGCGCGGCGAAGACTTTCGCGGCCACTCCCAGGCGACGGCGTGAGAAGGGTTTCTTCGACTTCATCGAGTGCGGCTCCGGTTCACGATGACAGCGAGCGATTCGTACAGTGTCGCTATCGGCAGCCCGGTGCATTCCTTGACCCGGCGAAACGATGCCGCCCGCGTGCGAATTGCTCCACTCCCGCCGATAACACCGCGCATCGAGGGCGCTGCCGACGCGAAAATCGCCATGACGAGGCGCTCGCGGGTGCGCCCCCCGAGAGGTTGCACGAGCAACCGACCGACGGTGCCACGGGCATCGACAGCCCCTGGATCCGATCGCGTCACAAGGTTGTAACCAAATAGATATTTGGTTAAAAATCAATTAATTAAATGCGACCCAGGTATACTCTCTTGGAAAATCGGGGTCGATTTCTCACTAGAGGCGGCTTTATCCCGTACAATGGCTTTTCGCCTGAATACACAGCAGACGAAAGGATCGTACATGTCCAACCGCACCGAGCAACTGAGAAGCGACCTCTCCCGCCGCGTTGTGCTGCTCGACTGCGCCATGGGCACCATGATCCAGCAGCACCCGCTCGAGGAGGCGGATTTTCGCGGCGAGCGCTTTGCCGATCACCCGGCAGCGCTTAAGGGGAACAACGACTTACTCACGCTTACGCGCCCGGACCTGATTCGCGAGATCCACGATCAGAATCTCGCCGCCGGCGCCGAGATCATCGAAACGAACACCTTCAACGCCACGCGGCTGTCGCAGTCGGACTACGACACCGAGGACCTGGTACCCGAGCTCAACCGCGAGGCGGCCCGTCTGGCGCGGGAATGCGCCGACGAATGGACGAAGAATACTCCGGACCTGCCTCGCTATGTCACCGGCGTACTCGGGCCCACGAGCCGCACGGCCTCGATCTCGCCGGACGTGAACAACCCGGGCTATCGCAACGTCACCTTCGACGAGCTGCGCGAGAACTACCTGGAGGCCGGGCGCGCGCTGGTCGAAGGTGGCGTCGACCTGATGCTGGTCGAGACCATCTTCGACACGCTAAACGCCAAGGCGTGCCTGTTCGCGCTTGAGGAACTCTTCGAGGAGCTTGGCTACAAGGTACCGGTGATGATCTCCGGCACCATCACCGATGCATCCGGGCGAACGCTCACGGGCCAGACCACCGAGGCGTTCTGGAACTCCGTACGCCACGTGGAGCCGTTCTCCATCGGGCTCAACTGCGCCCTTGGCGCCGAGGACCTGCGGCCGTACATCGAGGAGCTCTCGCGGATCGCGAGCAATACCTACGTATCCGCTCACCCCAACGCCGGCCTGCCCAACGAGATGGGCGAGTACGACCAGTCGCCGGAGTACATGGCGAAGCTCATCAAGGACTTTGCCGAGAGCGGATTCGTGAATATCGTCGGTGGCTGCTGCGGCACCACACCGCAGCACATCGCCGCGATACGCGAGGCGCTCACCGACATCGCCCCGCGCGAGATCCCCGAGCTGCCCCCGGCGATGCGCCTGTCGGGCCTCGAGCCGATGAACCTCGGCGAAGGCGACATGTTTCTCAACATCGGCGAGCGCACCAACGTCACCGGCTCGGCGAAGTTCCGGCGCCTGATCAAGGAAGAGGACTACGACACCGCCCTGGAAGTCGCCCGACAGCAGGTGGAGAACGGCGCCCAGGTGATCGACGTCAACATGGACGAGGGCCTGCTCGACGCGGTCGCGTGCATGGAGCGTTTCCTCAAGCTCGCCGCCGCGGAGCCGGACATCTCGCGCGTGCCGATCATGGTCGACTCCTCCAAGTGGGAGGCCATGGAGGCGGGCCTGAAGTGCATCCAGGGCAAATCGATGGTGAACTCCATCAGCCTCAAGGAGGGTGAGGAGGACTTCGTCCGCAAGGCCAAGATGGTACAGCGCTACGGCGCCGCCGTGGTGGTAATGGCCTTCGACGAGGAAGGCCAGGCCGACACCCTGCCGCGGCGCATCGAGATCGCCGAGCGTGCCTACCGCATCCTCACCGAGGAAGTGGGCTTCCCGGCGGAGGACATCGTCTTCGACCTCAACATCTTCCCGGTGGGCACGGGTATCGAGGAGCACGCCCGCTACGCCATCGACTTCATCGAGGCGACCCGGCACGTCAAGGCGAACCTGCCCCACGCCAAGGTCTCCGGCGGGCTGTCCAACCTGTCGTTCTCCTTCCGGGGCAACGAGCCCGTGCGCCGGGCGATGCACTCCGCATTCCTCTACCACGCGGTGCAGGCCGGTCTGGACATGGCCATCGTCAACGCCGGTCAGCTCGACGTCTACGACGACATCGACAAGGAACTCCTAGAGCTCGTGGAGGACGTGCTCTTCGACCGCCGCGAGGATGCCACCGAGCGGCTCGTCGACAACGCGGAGCGCTTCAAGAGCGGCGGCGCCAAGGCCGACGAGAAGAACCTGGAGTGGCGCGAGTGGCCGGTGGAAAAACGCCTGGAGCACGCGCTGGTCAAGGGCATCACCGAATACGTGGTGGACGACACCGAAGAGTGCCGTCAGCAGTTCGATCATCCGATCAAGGTGATCGAGGGTCCGTTGATGGACGGCATGAACGTGGTCGGCGACCTCTTCGGCTCCGGCAAGATGTTCCTGCCCCAGGTTGTGAAGAGCGCCCGCGTGATGAAGCAGGCCGTGGCAGTGCTCCTCCCCCACATGGAGGCCGGGAAGGACGGCGGGCGCGAGAGCGCCG
>CAZHBN010000186.1:6272-8172 GCA_964530405.1 uncultured Ectothiorhodospiraceae bacterium | reverse complement strand
TCAGCATGGTCGAGCGCATCGAGGTGATTCACGGCGCCAGTGCCGAGCACGGCCTGGGCGCCACCGGTGGCATCATCAACTATGTCACCAAGCGCCCGGACGGGGCGGGATTGCAGCAGCATGCCGGGGTGCGCCTGAGCAGTGACGACGACTTCGACGACGACGGCCTCGGCTACAAGCTCGACTACCGCCTGAGCGGTCAGAGCGGCGACTGGGACTACGTCGGGGCGGCGAGCGTGCACGAGCGCGGTGTCCACTACGGGGGCGACGATCAGCCGGTGGGCGTCGCCTACCCGGGCGAGATCCAGAACTCCTCCAGCTATGATCTGCTCGGCAAGGTGCGCTACTGGATCGACGGGGATCAGAGCGTCGAGCTCACCGCCAACCACTTCGAGCTGGAAGGCAACAACGATTACGTGCCGGTCACCGGCGATCGCGACGCGGGCATACCGACCACGGCGAAGAAGGGCGATCCCGACGGGGATCCGGGCTTCAACGATGTGACCACGTTGAGCCTGAGCTACGACCATGCCGACTGGTTCGGCAACGAGCTCGATGCCAAGCTGTACAGCCAGCGCTTCCGCGCCCGGTTCGCCACGACGCCGTACTTCCCGTACCTGGACGATGCCGGAAACACGCGCTACGACCAGACGCGCAACGAGTCCGACAAGCTCGGTGGCAAGTTCACCGCGAGCCGTGCCGGGATGCTCGACGATCGCCTGACGCTGACCACCGGTGTCGATCTGTTACAGGACGAAACCCGGCAGGTGCTGGTACACACGGACCGCACCTACGTGCCGGAGACGCAGTTCCGCAATTTCGCGGCCTTCCTGCAGGGCGACGTCGACGTGACCGACACACTGAGCCTCCACGCCGGCGTGCGCCACGAGCAGGCCGAGCTGGACGTGGACACCTTCCAGACCATCGACCGCAGCAACGTCACTCAGGACAACGTGACCGTCCAGGGCGGTTCGCCGGAGTTCGACGAGACCCTGTTCAACGCCGGTGTCGTCTACCAGGTCACCACATGGGGCCAGCTCTACGCCAACTATTCCGAAGGCTTCGGCATGCCCGATGTGGGACGCGTGCTTCGCGGTATCGACGAGCCCGGTCAGGATGTGGATACCCTGCTGGAGCTCGAGCCCATCGTCACCGACAACCGCGAGATCGGCGCACGAGTGGGCTGGGGCCGTTATCGCTTCGAGCTGAGCTACTACGAATCCAACTCCGACTACGGCGAGCGCCTAACCGAGGTCGACGGCGTCTGGGTCGGCAAGCGCGAAAAGACCGAGATCCAGGGTGTGGAGATCAGCGGCAACGTCCGACTCAACGATGCCCACCGCCTGCGCGCCTCCTACACCCATGCCGACGGCGAATCGGACACCGACGGCGACGGCCGCGTGGATACCGATCTCACCGGCATCAATATCGCGCCCGACACGCTGACCCTCGCCTGGAGCGCGGTCTGGAATCCGGAGCTTTCCAGTCAGTTGCAGGCACGCTACTACTTCGATCGCGAAGTCGACGACCCGCAGCTGACGTTCGACGGCTACAGCCTGATCGACGCCGCAATGACCTATCGTCTGCCCGTTGGCCGTATGACCGTGGGCGTCGAGAACCTGCTCGACGAGGACTACTTCACCTACTATTCCCAGGCCGCACGCGTCAGCGACGACTATTACTTCAAGGGCCGTGGCCGCACGGTCAGCGTCGGCTATCAACTCGACTTCTGACCCCGCCGAGCCCGACCGCGGCGACCGGTACCGCCGCGGTCGGCTCGGTGTCGGGCCCTGCCCGTACCTCATCGATGCGCCGGTGCGTGCCGCGATGGCCCTCTCCCCCGCTAAGCACCACCGGAAACGCGTGACGCTGCCGCGCGCAGGGTGGGCCGGCGAACAAC
>CAZHBN010000186.1:0-6172 GCA_964530405.1 uncultured Ectothiorhodospiraceae bacterium | reverse complement strand
GGCCAGCGCTCAGTGGCGGTTGCGATAGAGCAGGTAGACGAAGAATGGCGCACCGATGCCGGCGACGAAGATGCCGGCAGGCAGATCCCGCGGCAGGAAAACCACTCGGGCGACCAGGTCCGCGTACACGACGATCACGCCACCCACCAGAGCGGAGACGAGCACCAACCCCGCGAACCCGCCGCGCGTGAGCCACCGCGCGATATGAGGCGCCATCAGCCCGACGAACCCGATACCGCCGGCGAAAGCGACCGCCGAACCGGCCAACGCCACACTCGCCGCCAGCATCAGTAGCCGGGTGCGCATCACGTTCACACCCAGACCGGCTGCGAGACCATCACCGAGCGCCAGCGCCTCCATGTGGCGGGCATGGGCCAACGCTACCGGCACGCATACGGCGACCCAGGGCAGCACACCCTGCACCTCCCGCCATTGCGCCGCATAGAGACTGCCGATCAACCAGACATACGCCTGCAGCGTGGTGATATCGGGATTCAGCACCATGATCAGCGTGGTCACGGCGCCCATGGCCGCGGCGATCCCCACACCGATGAGCACCAGTCGCGCCGGCGTGACACCACGCCGCCAGGCCAGCACCACGATCAGCAACGCTGACGCGGCAGCACCGACCATCGCCACCAGCGGCAGCCAGTGAACCGGGACCGTCGTTGCGTGGAACGACATGAACGTCACTGCAGCCACGCAGCCCCCTCCAGTGACCCCGATGACATCGGGGGACGCCAGGGGATTGCGCACCAGGCCCTGCAGGAGCAACCCCGCCACGGCGAACGCAGCGCCGACGAGCATGGCAAGCACGACCCGGGGCAGACGAAGCTCGTTGATGATGAAGGCGCTGGCACCGTCCCCCGGCATGAGCAGCGCTTTCAGCACCGTCTCAGGGGAGATCGCTCGGCTGCCCAGGCACAGAGACACGAAAGCGCTCGCGAGAAGCACGATGCCCAAAGCGAGCACCATGACCGCGGTGCGCCGAGGGAAACGCACCGCGATCCGACCGCCCGGGCTGCGCAGCACCACGCATCTCACAGCTCATGCCCCTTGCGACGGGCCAGATAGACGAAGAAAGGCGTCCCCAGCAAGGCGGTCATGACACCCACCGGCACCTCCTGCGGCGGGATGAGAAAGCGCGCGAGGGTATCGGCGAGCAGCAGCAGGCTCGCCCCGAGCAGGGCACAGGCAGGCAGCACCCAGCGATGATCCATGCCGAACAGGGTCCGCGCCATGTGCGGCACGATGAGTCCGACGAAGCCGATCATGCCCGCGATCGCCACCGATCCACCGGCAAGCACCACAACGGTCGCCCCCGCCAGCATCTGCACCAGCAATGCGCGCTGCCCGAGCCCTTTCGCCAGCTCCTCGTCGAGCACGAGCACGTTGAGCTGACGCGCCAGTCCCACGCATACCAGCGCAGCCGCCGCGAATAGCGGCAGCAAGGGCATCACGGCCTCCAGTCGCCGGCCGGATACCGAACCGGCAATCCAGAACAGTATGCTCTCGAGTCTCTCCTGGTTGACGACCAGCAGACCCTGGCTGAACGAGATGAACAGCGCGGAAACCGCGACACCGGCGAGCACGATACGCACCGGTGACACCCCACCGGAGCGGCTGCTGCCCAGGGCATACACGATGGCACCAGCCACCGCCGCCCCGGTGAATGCTGCCCAGACATAGCCCGCGGGCGTACGCAGGGTAAACACCGAGGCCGCGGAGACGACGAAGAACATGGCACCGGCATTGACACCGAGTATGCCGGGAGAGGCTAATGCGTTGCGCGTCAACGCCTGCATCAGGGCACCGGCGACCGCCAGACCCGCCCCCACCACCACCGCGATGACCGCGCGGGAAAGCCGCTCGCTGTGGAGGACGATATGGTCGGTGTCGGTGGGATCGTAATGCAGGAATGCCTCGACCACCGTGTCCACGGACATGCTGGTAACACCGAGCGCAATGCTCGCCGCCAGGGCGACGAGCATGAGCACGGCCGCGGACGCGAGCCCGACAGCCTTCTGGCGGGACGTGCTCAACACCCCGGCCCACCCTCTTGCAGGCGGTAGATTTCGTAGAGGTCGTCGAGTACCGCGTTGGCGGCGAGGATGCCCGCGCCCATGCTCCAGGTCACGTTATCCACGTGGTACACGCGGTCGTTGTTCACGGCGTCGAGCGTCCGCCACAGCGGATGCGCCTGCCAGCGCCGGAAATTCTCCACCACCGCGGGATCGTCGTCGTTCATGAACACGAACATCACTTCCGCGTTCATGGCCGGAATACTCTCCTGGTTGGTGAGCTTGACCCCCCAACCTTCACCCCGATGAGCCTGCGGACGGCGGAAGCCGAGCTCCGCGAGAATGGAGCCGGCGAACCCGGAATAGTAGATGCGCGCGTGATCGCTCTTGAAACCAACCACCGCCGCCTCCTGGGGCCAGTCGTCACCGAGCGCGCAGCGGGCGCGATCGCGAAACGCCGTCACCCGCCGCCGCCACTCCGCCAGAAGGTCACGGGCACGTGCCTCGCGACCGGTGGCCCGCCCCATCAGGCGCAGTGTCTCCTTGAACCCGTATGCCGTGCGCTGGGCGACAGTGGGGGCTATGCGAGCGAGCAAGTGGCGGATCTGCTCGTGACGATAGCGCGTGGCGACGATCAGATCGGGTCTCAGCCACGCGATCTCCTCGAGATTCGGCTGGGTTTCCAGACCGAGACGAGTCGCCGCCGACAGAGGCTTGCGCAGGTAACGATACATCGGCTTCTCCACCCATGAATCGACGACGCCCACCGGCTCGATCCCCAGGGCGACAGCGGTATCGTTGGCGCCCTGGAAGAGGGTGACGATACGCCGGGGGGTGCCTTCGATGCGCGTCGTGCCGAATGCGTGGGTGAGCGTGCGAGCGGACTCTGCCGCACATGTGCCTGCCAGCCCCAGCAACACGAGTGCCGTAATCAAGCGGATTGCGTGCGTCATGCTGTGGCGGCACCCAACCGGATTTCGAGCTCAAAGGACGGCAGACAATGTCACGGCTGCAATACTAATGCAACGCGTTCGCACGCGCATTCGTCCGAATCATTGCAAATGATATTTGTTCATAATAATGTCCACCGGCACCCTGGTCACCGAACACCGCGCCATGAGACTGCATGCCCCCGCCTCCGCGAGCGCAGAGCGCCTGCGGGGCGAGAACCTGACCGCCGGCTATGATGATCGACCTGTCATCCAGGAAGTCGATTTCCGTGTTCCCGACGCCCGGGTAACGATGCTGCTGGGCCCCAACGGCAGCGGCAAATCGACGCTCCTGAAGGCACTGGCACGCACGCTTCCCCCCGCACGAGGCCGCGTCCTGCTGGACGGTAAAGCCATCCACCGCTGCAGCACGCGCGCGATCGCGAGGAAACTCGGCATTCTCCCCCAGGGGCCGAGCGCCCCAGAAGGCGTCACGGTCCGCGAGCTGGTGGCCCTGGGCCGCTTCCCACACCAGAGTCTGTGGCGGCAGTGGACGCACGAGGACGAGCGAGCCGTGAGCGACGCCATGGCGACCGCGAACGTGGCGGCGTTCGCAGACCGGCCCATCGACGACCTCTCCGGCGGCCAGCGGCAGCGCTGCTGGATCGCCATGATTCTCGCCCAGGAGACGGACCTCATTCTCCTCGACGAGCCCACCACGTTTCTCGATCTCAAGGTGCAGGTGGACCTGCTGGAGCTGTTGGTGCAGCTCGCCCACGAGAAGGGGCGCACGCTACTGGTCGTTCTCCACGACCTCAATCTCGCGGCGGCCTACGCCGATGTGCTGGTGATGATGCGCGACGGGCGAATCGTTCACAGCGGTACACCGGAGACGGTTTTCACGGCTGCCAACCTGAAATCGGTGTTCGATCTCGATGTGAACGTCATCCGCGATCCGCATAGCGACTGCCTGTTGTGCGTGCCGGAATTGACGTCACCGGCGACCTCCCGACAAATCCGAACGGCATGCGCGCACACATGAAAACCGGCACGGGAGAGACTACGCGCAAGCAGTTCTGCGCCGTGGACAGCCTGGCCGCTGGCGACCCCCTTGCCGGTACCGGCACACACCTGGCGCGCAACCTGCTCATCAGCTGGCCCCGTGCCAAATGGCTGCGCAGCATGCGCAAGGCCAAGGACATGCCCGCCGAGGTCGCGGAAACTCTGGACGGGCTTTCGGCCGCAGGCCGGCGTGTCAATCTCATCCACCGCCGGGACCGGCCGGGTGACACCCATCGCGTGGTGTTGATGCCCGAATGCCGCGCCTTCGAAATACCGCGCGAGGCACTGACCGGCTTCCTCCGCGAGCTCGCTGCGGGTAATCGCCTCGACGGCTGGCACGGCGCGCCTGTGGACCGCCCGCTGCTGCTTTGCTGTACCCATGGCCGTAAAGACAAGTGCTGCGCCAAGTTCGGCTACGCCGCCTACACCGCATTCGCCGAGGCAGTGCGTCAGCACGAGCTACCCTTCGACGTCTGGGAGAGCACCCATCTCGGAGGGTGCCGACTCGCCGCCGGCGCCGTACTGCTGCCCCGCGTGCGAAAATACGGCCGTATCACCCCCGCTGACGTACTGCCGCTGCTGCGCGCGGAGGCCGCCGGCCACCCCTACCTGCCGTGCTATCGCGGCGATTCCCGCCTGTCTCCGCCGGCGCAATGCGCCGAGCTGGCCGCCCTTCAATGGCTGCGGGCCCGGGGCCTCACGGCGGAAGTGAGCGTCGAGCCCCCCGACGACGACGCCACCGTGGAGGCGCTGCGAATCGGCGTGCACTGGCGGACCAGCGATCGGCACGGTCGCCTTTTCGTCACGTGCCGCACGATGGCGCTGCAGCGCCACGACACCTGTGCCGACTACGGTGACGGACCGCCCTCCGCCAGCACCGTCTGGCATGCCGCACAAATCGAACCGCACCCTCATGAATGATCGTTGACGCGACGGCGCTGGGCTTACCCCCATTGTGTCAACGAAACGATGCCCGCCTGTATCCAGTCACCCTTAAGTTCGTCGTCGCATCGCCGTTAACGACACAGAACCACTAAAAGCGCGGCCATGAACGTCGACGACTACCTGGGGGTGGAATCCGACCATGCGTTTGCAAGACCTGTCCCTTTCCGCGAAGCTGCTGCTCGCGACCGGGACTGCCATGACGATCGCCGTCGTGGCCGCGGTAACCCTGCAGTACCGACTGTTCGGCAACCTGCTGGAACACCGCGTCACCGACACCGAGCTACCGACAGTGCTCGACGGCGTAGCCAGCGAGATCGGCCGCAGTCTCGACGAACCACTGACCGTTACCCGGACCATGGCCAGCAGCGCGTTCATCCGCGAGTGGATGGATGCCGGTGAGCCGGAGAGCGGCGCCGATGCCGTGGAACGGCATCTGGGCAACCTCAAATCGATGCTCGGCGCCAGCAGCGTCGTGCTCGCGTCGCGGCAGACCGGCAACTACTACGAAGACACAGGCGTCACCCGCACCCTGGAACGCGACGATCCGGATGACGGCTGGTTCTTCGGCTTCCTGACCAGCGGTGTCGAGCAGCGTCTGAACATCGACGTCAATATCAACACCGGTGTGCTCACCCTGTATGTCAACCACGTGATCCGCCTCGACGGCGAGCGCATCGGCGCCAGCGGGATCGGCTACACCCTTGCCGACATCGCCGAGACGGTGCGCAACACCGACGTCGGCGAGAGCGGCTACGCGTTTCTGGCCGACGCTGACGGCGCGGTCACAGTGCATCCCGACGGCAAGGAGATGGCGGGCACGCCGGTCGCGGAGCTGCCAGGGATGACCCCGGAGGCGGCGAGCAAGCTGCTCGACGGCGACGGCTTCCGCTGGACCAGCGTCACCGATGACGAAGGCAGCCGCCACATCGTCGCCGCCCGTGACCTGCCCGGCGTCGGCTGGACCGCCTTCGCCCGGGTACCCGCCGCCGAGCTCTACGCCGACCTCAACGACGCAGTCGTCTGGGTCGCGGCACTCGCCGTGGCGATCATCGTGGCAGCCCTGCTCGTGATCGGCATCCTGGTGCGAGGCATGATCCGCCCCCTGGGCCGTCTCGCCGACACCCTGGCCAACCTGGGCTCCGATGGCGGCGACCTGCGCGCGCGCCTCGACGAGGACCGCGCCGACGAGCTCGGCGATCTCGCCCGCGGCTTCAA
>CAZHBN010000185.1:6905-8215 GCA_964530405.1 uncultured Ectothiorhodospiraceae bacterium | reverse complement strand
ATGCACCATCCGATTCGTCGCTTGTGCCTGTTCATGGGGTTGCTCATCGGTCTGTTCACGGTGGAGATGCTTTCGCCGGTGCAGGCGCATGTGATTCAGCCGTTCACCGGGTTGATCGCGAGTGTGTGTGCGTGGTTGGTGCAGCTCTTCGATGCGGGAGTGGTCTCCCAGGGGATCGTGCTGCGGGACGCCGCGAGTGGCGTGGCGGTGGCCATTCAGCCCGGGTGTAACGGGGTGGAGGCGATGATCACGCTCACGGCGGCGGTGGTCTCGTTTCCAGCGACGTGGCGTCAGCGACTGGTGGGGCTGGGGGCCGGCTTCGTGGCGATCCAGGTGCTCAACGCGGTGCGCATCATCAGCCTGTTCTACCTGTTGCAGTGGAACGAGGCGCTGTTCGAGTTCGCCCATCTCTATCTCTGGCAGGCGCTGATCATCCTGGATGCCCTGGTGGTCTTCCTGATCTGGCTGCGGCGGTTGCCGGCGCCGGGGAGCGCGGCGCATGCCTGATATCGCGTCCCGCGCCTTTCTGTTGCGGGCCGTGCTGTGGCTCGTGATCGTTTTCGTCGCCTGGGCGTGGCTGGCGCCGGTGGTGCTGCTGCCGGTGGCGTGGCTGACGGATTCTGTGCTCACTGCGTTGCAGCCCCAGGCCGTCGCCGGGGTAGAGGTGTCGGGCAAGGCGGCGGTGGATATCGTTACGCGCTTCGATACATCCATGCTGCCCGCGCGGAACCAGACGCCGGAACGGGCGCATGCCATCGCGTTTTCCGTCAATGCGCTCAAGTACGGCTACGGTCTGCCGTTGATCGTTGCTCTGACGCTTGCTGCCGAAGGGGTGGCGACGTGGCGGCGGGTGCTGTGCGTGCTCGGCGGTTCGGTGCTGGTCCTGGCCGTGCAGGTCTGGGGCGTGAGCTTCGAAGCGCTGCTGGTGCTGGGTCGACAGCTCGGTCCGACGGTGGCTGACGTGCTCGATTTTTCCCCTTTCGCCCACGAACTCGTCGCCCTCGGCTATCAACTGGGGTCGCTGATCTTCCCGCCGGTGCTGCCAGTCGTGTGGTGGGGCGCCTGCCATCTGCGCGAGCTTCTCCCGGCGTTTCGGGGGACGGCTGCTCCCGCCAGCGGTGACTGAGCGTACCGTTCGTCGCCGTTCCCGCCTCGGCGCTTTCCGCTACAAGCCCCGCCGTTCGCCCGTTCTCGGGCACTGCGCAAGATACTCACAGCCTCCTGCAAGGGACTCCTAGCAGCAGTCCCTGCCTCCCACGAAGCTTCACTTGCAGGCTGCCCTTCAGTCGGGACCAGGCCTGTAGTGGCAC
>CAZHBN010000185.1:267-6805 GCA_964530405.1 uncultured Ectothiorhodospiraceae bacterium | reverse complement strand
GAGCGATGACCACTCAACCCCTTCTCTTCAGCCTGCCCCTGCTCGCGCTGGTCTGGACCGCGGCGATCTGGGACGTACGCACCCGCCGGGTGCCGAACTGGCTGACGGGAGGCGGTGCGGTGGCAGCGATCAGTTTGTACCTGTTTACCGACCCGGGTGGCGTGCTGTCCACCGCTCTGACTGGTGTCGCCGTGGGGGGAGCGGTGTTGCTGCCCGGGTTTTTTCTTCGAAGCACCGGCGCCGCGGACGTGAAGCTGATGGCGGCGGCGGGCGGTTTTCTCGGGCCGGCCGGGGCATTCACGGCAGCGCTGACGGCGATCGTCGCCGGCGCGTTGACGGCGCTGATTCTGGTGGCGGTTCGCCAGCTTGCTGGGGGTGGGGGCAGCCCGTGGGGGCGTTACGGGCTGATGTTGAAGACCCTCCTGGTTACCGGACGTGCGGCTTACGTGCGCCCGGCAGCGGGGGAGGTGATGGGGGCGAAGTTCCCGTTCGCCGTGGCCATCGCGGTGGGGGTAACGCTGGTCACGGCTGGGGCTTCGCCCGGTTTTTTCGCCGGATGAATTCGTCCATCGAGAGGGTGAGAGGGGCCATGAATACCGACACGAATGCGCTCTCGTCGACCGCCGACAGCTCGGGGGACTCCGGTTGGGCGGCCCGGCGTGCACCACGCCCGCACACGATCGAATCGACCGGGGTGGGGGAGCTCTATCTCGCCGACCTGGTGGCCAAGCACCTCTACCAGAGCGGTGTCCTGGATCTCGCGGACGTCTCCGAGCGGGTCGCGCTCTCCGGTCGCCTGTCGGAAGAGATTCTGGCCTACCTCCGGGAGGAGGGACGCGTGGAGGTGCGCGGACGTTGCGCGGAGTCCGGGGTACTGCGCTACGCGCTGACAGATCGGGGCCGCGCGACGGCGCTCGAGGCACTGGAGCGCGATGGTTACGTGGGGCCGGCACCGGTGACCGTTGAAGAATACGAGCGCCTGGTGGCGTTGCAGTCGGTGGGGGCGCTCACCGTCGACTGTGAGCGTATCCGGGACGTTTTCGGCGATACCGTCATCCGGCCGGCGCTGCTGGACCAGCTCGGCCCAGCCATGCACTCCGGGCGCGCGATGTTCTTCTACGGCGCGCCCGGTACCGGCAAGAGCTTCATCGCCCGCCGGCTGAGCCGCGTGTTCGACGACCACGTGCTCATTCCCTACGCGGTTCTGGCGGGGGACAAAGCGGTTCGCGTGTTCGACCCGGGTCTGCACCGGCCGGTCGCCGGCCGTTGTGACGAGGACGGTCTGCTCCTCGATCGCGGACACGATCCCCGTTATGCGCTATGCGAACGACCGGTGCTCGTCACCGGTGGCGAATTGACGCTCGACAGACTGGATATCCAGTACGACGCCGCCACCGGCACCCACCAGGCGCCGATCCAGCTCAAGGCAACCAGTGGCCTGCTCGTCATCGACGACCTCGGGCGCCAGCGCATGGCGCCGCTGGAGCTGTTCAACCGCTGGATCATTCCGCTGGAGGAGCGTCGCGACTTCCTCACCCTGCGGGACGGGCGGCACTTCCAGGTGCCCTTCGATCTGGTGCTGGTGTTCTCCACCAACAAGAACCCGCTGGAGCTCGCCGATGAGGCCTTTCTGCGGCGCATCGGCTACAAGATCCGTTTCGATCCCCTGGAGGCGAGTGAGTACACCGCCATCTGGTGGCAGGAGTGCGAGCGCCGGGGGCTCGAGTACGACCCGGCGCTGGTGCGTTTCGTCATCCACGAGCTGCATGGCATCCGCGGGGTACCGCTGCTGCCCTGCCATCCACGCGATCTCATCGATCTGGCGCTCGACTACGGCCGCTACGCGCACGAACCGGCGCTCACGCCGGATGTGCTGAACCGGGCGTGGGACAGCTATTTCGTACGGCTCGACTGAGCCCGGAGGTATGTCATGAAAAAGGGGCGATTCGTTCTCATGCTGACGATCTCGCTGGCGATGGCGGTGGGAGCGGCCGTCCTGGCGAAGAACTGGCTCGCCGAGCGCATGCGCACGGAGGAGACGGTATCCACCAGCGGACAGGTCGTGGTGGCGGCGCTCGAGATTCCCTTCGGTGAGAGTGTCGAGGCCGCCGAGGTCAAGGTCATCGATATGCCCGAGAGCGCCGTGCCCGACGGGTCGTTCAAGCGCGTGGACGACGTGGTCGGCCGGGTCGCCACACAGACCGTCCTCCCCGGGGAAATCCTCCTGGAGAAGCGGATCGTCGAGCACATGAGCGGTAGCGCGCTGGCGGTGGTCCTGGAGAAGGGCAAACGGGCGATCACGGTGCGCGTTGACGACGTCGTGGGCGTGGCCGGCTTTCTTCTGCCCGGTAACCGCGTGGACGTGGTGGCCACCCGGCGTGACGGCGGCCGGCGGGTGGAGTCGCAGACGATTCTCTCCAATCTCAAGGTTCTGGCGGTGGATCAGACCGCCTCACCGGAGAAGGACGGGCCGGTGATCGTGCGGGCCGTGACCCTGGAGGTGAACCCGCGACAGGCCGAACGCCTGGCGAAGGCCACCCAGGAAGGCAAGGTGCAGCTCACGCTGCGCAATCCGCTGGACAAGTCCGGGGCGGAGCTGGCGGCCATGGAGACGCCGGAGCCCGAGCCGGAAGCGAAGCCGGCGCCGAAGCCGGTGCAACGAGTGGTTTACCGGTCGCGTCCGGACGTGAGCATCACGGTGATCCGGGGCACTGACGTCAGCGCGGTCAAGGTCAAGGACTGAGGCACCGGGAAGCCGGTGTGTCGTGTGACAACTGGGGGTGGCGGGTCATGATCAAGAAAAGGACACGGGCATGGGGGCTGGCGCTGGTCGCCGCGTGCGCAACCACGGCGCTGGCGGCGCCCCGCGGGGTGGAAGCGCAGAGTGTACCCGGACGAGCCGGGATGGTCGCCTACGAGGGCGAGACGGTGGCGGTGGAAGTGGCGCTCAACAAATCGGAGGTGCTCACTTTCCCCCGCGCTATCAAGCGGGTCTCGGTGGGCAACCCGAACGTCGCCGACATTCTCGTCGTGCGTTCGCGTCAGCTCTACATCGTGGGCAAGTCCACCGGGGCGACCAATGTCGTGCTCTGGGACGGCAACGGCAATGTCCAGGGTGTGCTCAACGTCCAGGTGCACCAGGACGTGGAGCTGCTCAAGGCCAAGCTCCACGAGCTGCTGCCTGGCGAGGGCATTCAGGTGCGGACGTCCCACGGGGCCATCGTTCTCAGTGGCGAGGTGTCCAGCGCGACACGCCTGGATGCGGCGGCGCGGGTGGCCGAGAGTTTCTCCGCCGCGAACGGCGGTGATGACGGTCCCCGGGTGCTCAATCTCATGCAGGTGGGCGGCGCCCAGCAGGTGATGCTGGACGTGAAGGTGGCCGAAGTCTCGCGGACGCTGGTCAAGCGGTTGAACATCCAGTTCGACGCATTCAACTCCGGGACGCCCTGGAAGCTGGGCGCCGTCAACGGCGGTGCCAACTTCCCGGACGCGGAATTCGCCAGCGGCGTCGGCAGCTCCGCCCGGGTGCCGGTATTCGGTGACGGCACGCCCATCGGCCCGGCGGTGGACGAATTCGCACCGGGCGCGCGGGTCATCGAGGACGCAGGCCTGTTCGCGAGCTACCTGAGCGGGGATTTTCTCTTTAACGCGGTCTTCGATGCCGCCCGCGAGGACGGTCTGGCACGCATTCTCGCCGAGCCGAATCTCACCACGCTCACCGGCGAGCCGGCGAGCTTCATCGCCGGTGGTGAATTCCCGATTCCGGTGCCTTCGGGAGAGGACCGTATCACCATCGAGTTCAAGGAATTCGGTGTGGGGCTGAATTTCCTGCCCACGGTGCTCGATTCGGGGGTAGTCAACCTCAAGGTCGACGTCGAGGTCTCCGAGTTGGTGCCCCAGAACAACCTCACGGTGGGGTTCGGCGGTTCCGATGTCTCCCAGGATTTCTTCGTGCCTTCGCTGGTCAAGCGAAGCGCTACCTCGACGGTGGAGCTGGCGAGCGGGCGGACCATCGCCATCGCCGGCATGATCAACGAAAACCTGCGCGAGAACGTCAACAAGTTCCCCGGCCTCGGTGATGTGCCGATTCTCGGCATGCTCTTCCGCAGCCAGGAGTTCATCAAGGATCAGACCGAGCTGGTGATCTTCGTCACTCCGCGCCTGGCACGCTCGGTCGACCCGAAGGACGTTCACTTGCCCACTGACGGCTTCGTCGAGCCCACCGACCTGGAGTTCTATCTCCTCGGGCGGATGAGCGCACGTCGCCCCGGTGCGCTTTCCACAGAGGCCGCATCGGTCACGGGTGCCGGCAACGGCGGCACCGAGGGCCGTTTCGGTCATGACCTGGGTCAGTGAGATGAGGAGACACGCCATGCGCTCGATCCGTTCATTACTGGTGATGGCCCTGGCGGTGCTCGCTGCCGGGTGTGCGGCCACACAGACCGATGATGCCCGCTTCGGCGAGTCGGTTCGGCAGATGATCGAAGCCCAGACCTATCAGCCCGGCGATCACGTTCCGCCGACGCGCGGCGACCAGGCTTCCAGCGCGATGAAACGCTATCGCGCCCTGGGTTCGACGTCCGGCGGCGGGATGCAGTGACGCCGACACGTGTAAGGGCCCGCCCATGGGGGGCGGGCCGCTGGGCGACAGAAGGGTGTGTGAGCCATGCGCTATCGACTCAATGTACTACTCGCCGGGCGTGACCCCGAGCAGCTTGCGCATCTGGAGTCGCTGCTGCGGTGCAATTCCGGCGTAGCGGTCATCGTCCGGCATCTCCTGAACGGCCATGCCGATCCGCTGCGTGAACGAGCCGAGCTGCCCGATGCGCTCGTCTACATCGCCAGCAGTAACTGGGAAGCGGAGCTCGGGGCCTATATGGAGAGGCCGGCGAGTGCGCGGCCGCCGCTGCTCGTCGTCGGACCGTCGGACAACATGGCCATGATGAGAGCGGCCATGCGGGCGGGCGCGCGGGATTTCCTGACGCTACCGGTGACCGCCGATGACCTGAACCGGGTGATCTCGGCGCTGGTGGACGAGCGTCAGGCGGCCAGCGCCGATCAGCAAGGGCGCCTGACGGCGGTCATCAATGCCAAGGGCGGAGCCGGTGCCAGCATGGTGGCGGCGAACCTTGCCCGCCTTCTCGTGGATCCTCTGGAGCGCCGCGTGGTGTTGGTGGATCTGGACGTGCAGTTCGGCACCCTGCCGGTGTACTTCAATCTCGAGCCGCGCAATGACCTGGTACGCGCGCTCGAGGTGGTGGACACCCTCGATACCCTGGCGCTGGAGGGCTACGTCCAGCCCCATGAAAGCGGGCTGGATCTGCTCGCCTCCGCGCCGGACGACCTGGTGATACCCAACGACATCCTCGACGAGCGGGTGGAACGGCTGCTGGCGGTGCTGGCCGCCGCCTATGAAGAAGTGGTCGTGGACCTGCCGCGGTGGATCGGAGGGGCGACGGCCAGCGTGCTCGACCGCGCGGACCGCGTTCTGATCGTGCTCGAGCAGAGCGTGACCCACCTGCGGGATGCCAAGCGCATGGTCTCGATTCTCGAACAGGAGCTCAACGTTCCCGCTTCGCGTATACGCATCGTGGTCAATCGCTACGACAAGCACAACGTCGTGGGCCTGCGGGAGGTGCGCGAAGCGTTGCCATCCCTGGAGGTCACCACGCTGGCCAACGATTTCCGGCGCGTGACCGAGAGCATCAATCTCGGCAGCCCACTGGCGGACACCGCCCGGCGCGCCGCGCTGACTCGGGATCTCAGACGGTTGTCGACGACGCTTGGCCGCGAGCCGGTGCCGGCGCATACGCACCGCGGACTCCGGCGCCTGTGGCCGTGGGCCCGCGCCTAAGCCACTCGGGGGAGGGTGACGATCATGGAGTTCAAAGCATCGTTCTCGGAAGCTGCCGGCGACGATCGCGGGGGGCACGCGCGCCGTAACGGTAACGGCCATCTGACGCTCACGGAGCAGGAGTACAAGCAGCGGGTGTTCCAGCACCTGGTCAAGGTCCTGGACCTGGCGCTCATCGGCAGCCTCAGCGAGCGTGAAGCCCGTACCCAGATTCAGCGCGCCAGCGAATCGCTGATGGCCGAGGAAGCGCTGCCGTTCAACGCCAGCGTCCGCCAGCGCATCGTCAAGGAGCTCCAGGACGAGATTCTCGGTCTTGGGCCGTTGGAGCCGCTGCTCGCCGATTCGGGTGTCTCGGACATCCTGGTCAACGGGCCGTCGACGGTTTACGTGGAGCGCAACGGCAAGCTCGAGCTCACGGAGGTGCGCTTCGACAGCGAGCGTCATCTGCGCACGATCATCGATCGAATCGTCTCCGGCGTGGGCCGGCGCATCGACGAGTCCTCGCCTATGGTGGACGCCAGGTTGTCCGACGGATCGCGCGTCAACGCGGTGATTCCGCCGCTGGCCATCGACGGTGCCATGCTGGCGATCCGGCGCTTCGCCGTCGACCGGCTCACCGTGGACAACCTCGTCGAGCTCGGCACCATCACGCGGCCCGTCGCGGACGTTCTGCACGCAGTGGTG
>CAZHBN010000185.1:0-257 GCA_964530405.1 uncultured Ectothiorhodospiraceae bacterium | reverse complement strand
GGCACCGGCGCCGGCAAGACCACCATGCTCAACGTGCTCTCCGGCTTCATTCCGCACAGCGAGCGCATCGTCACCATCGAGGATTCCGCCGAGCTTCAGCTCCAGCAGCCTCACGTGGTGCGCCTGGAGACCCGCCCGCCCAATATCGAGGGCCGCGGCGAGGTGAGCGCCCGGGATCTGGTGCGCAACAGTCTGCGCATGCGCCCGGACCGGATCATCGTCGGCGAGGTGCGCGGCGCCGAGGCGCTGGACATGCT
>CAZHBN010000184.1:0-8249 GCA_964530405.1 uncultured Ectothiorhodospiraceae bacterium | reverse complement strand
TGTTGTTCACCGAGAGCACCGGCTCGGCGGTCATCTCCTCCGCGGGTCGGGACATCGCCCTGCCCTCCTCGTGATTCGCCCAGGGGCCGGGGCGGCAGCGCCGCCCCGGCATTGCTGCGCCTTACCAGCCGAGCCAGTCGTCGCGGCGCGGCAGATCGATAGTAGTGAGCTTGTTGAGCGTGAACTTGCCGTCGCCCTGCCACTCGTTCTGGTAGACCATCACCTCCGTGGTGCCACGATGGTTCTCGGCCGTCCAGGTGTGCGGCAGGCATACGCCTTCAAGACCTTCAGGCACATGGTCGCTCATGGACTCGAGGGCCGCCTTGACCGTCGGGCCGGTGATTTCGCCGTCCGCCGCTGCCATCGTCATGGCGTCGCGCATGAAGAACACCGAGCAGACGCCGCGCATGTAATGCAACGCGCGCTCACCACCGCCGGACTGCTCCGAGATCGCCTGCAGCGTCTCCATACCGGGGACATCCGCCCCCCACTGGGCAGCACCCACCGGGAAGACGATGCCGTCACCGGCCTCGCCGGCAGCCGGGGCGGCGAGCTCGTCGAACCCCCAGACATTGGAGACGAACTGCACGTCCACGCCCACCGTATCGCAGGATTTCAGCAGCGAGATATTCGAGCCCGACGTATTGGCGAGATAGGCATAGTTGGCGCCGGATTCCTTCAGCGACAGGCACTGCGCCTTGGCATCGCCCGGCGAGAGCGAGTAGACGATCGGGTTCAGTACTTCGAAGCCCTGGCTTTCGGCGTACTCCGAGCACGCCTCCTTGGGCGCGTTCGGATAGGGGTGGTTGTCGCCCATGTGCACCCATTTGGGCGTGCCTTCGTTGCCGCCGCTTTCCCAATCGTCCTTGGCCCAGGCGACCATCGCCCGGCAACCGTCGGTATAGGACGGTCCGTAGAAGAAGTTGTACGGCGCGGCGGACTTGGTGTGCGGCGATTTGCCGGTGGGGTCGGTAAGGTGCCCCGAGTAAGACGCAGACATGTAGACGATTTCGTCACGGGCGACGAAACGCACCAGCGCCTCGGTGTCCGCCGTGCCCCAGCCTTGGATCACCGGCGGATTCAGCGAGCTCGTCCAGCGCTTGTAGGCGGCGATGGCACGGGGCGCTTCATAGGAGTAATCCACCGTATCGCGCTCGAGCATCCGCCCGTCGATACCGCCCTGCTCGTTGATGTAGGCAATGGCATCCTCGATACCCTGCCCGTAGATCTTGCCCACCGCCGAGGTCGGGCCGGTGTAGGCGGCAAGATGCGCCACCGGGATCGGATCCTCCGCGGCCTGGGCGCCGCCGGCGGCCAGGCCCAGCCCCGCGGCGACGGACAACGCGATTGTCGTGCTGCGCATCATCATTGCTCCTCCAGTGCCAGTTTCTGGCGTTATTGTTCGGGCCGAAGCCCATTGCCGGCCGCCCCGAAACGGCAGCGACCGCCATGCCCGTCAGTAAGAAAACGGATACAGCTTCCAGTAAGCCTTGGTGAGCTTCCACCGATGAGCCAGGCCATCCGGCTCGAATATCAGGAACAGAATGATGGCCAAGCCGATAGCCATCTCCTTCAGGTACGCCAGGCCCTGGCTGATCCCCGGCAGAAACGACCCGATCACCCCCGCCGTGGTATCCATCACCTCGGGCAGCAGCACCATGAAGGTCGTGCCCATAAGCGTGCCCATGACCGATCCGAGCCCGCCGATAATGATCATGCCGAGAAACTGGATGGATAGCAGGATGGTGAATCCCTCCGCCGAAACGAATCCCAGGTAGTGCGCGAACAGCGCACCTCCTATGCCTGCATAGAACGAAGACACGCCGAAGGCAAGGATGCGGTACTTGGTGAGGTTGATCCCCATGATCTCCGCGGAGAGGTAGTGATCGCGCACCGCCACGAACGCACGCCCGTCACGGCTGCGCAGCAGGTTGGCACCGAGGAGGTACATCACCACGGTGAACACCAGCACCACGTAGAAATAGCGCTGGTCGGTGTCGAAATAATAGCCGAACAGCGACAGCGGTTCCGCCAGCGCACCGGCGGAACCGCCGGTGAACCAGCCCGCTCGGTTGAAAAAGTCCTCGAGAATGAACTGCGCCGCGAGCGTGGCGATGGCCAGGTACAGCCCTTTGATGCGAGCGGCCGGAACGCCGACGATCATGCCCACGGCGGTGGTCATCACGCCGGCGAGCGGGATGCACAGAATCACCGGCAAACCGGTGGTGTTGTACAGCCAGGCCGAGGCGAACGCGCCGAAACCGAAGAACGCTGCATGACCGAGCGATATCTGCCCGGAGAACCCCACGAGTATGTTCAGCCCGAGCGCGGCGATGCCGTAGTAGCCGATCTGGATCAGCAGATTGAGATGATAGCTCGACAGAAAAAGCGGGCTGACCGCCAGCAACAGCACCCCCGCGATCGCGAAATTGCGCGACATGGGCGTGGGAAAGATGGTCGTATCCGAAGCGTAGGTGGTGCGGAACTCTCCGCACCGCATGCTGTTTGCACCGAGAGCCATGTAGTCGTCTCCTCGCCCTTGCGCGTCAGATGCGCTCGATGTCGCGTGTGCCGAACAGGCCGTAAGGCTTGATCATGAGAATGATCACGAGCACATAGAACGGCACGATCTCGTAGAGGTTGCCCCAGCCGAGCCACTGACCGTCCACGTACTGGGCGAAGTTCTCGAGCACCCCGATGATCAACCCGCCGACGATGCCGCCGACGATGGAGTCGAGGCCGCCGACGATCGCCGCCGGGAAGACCTTGATACCGAAGAACGACAGGGCCGAGGACACGCCGTTGACCATGCCGATGACCACACCGGCGAGCGCCGAGACCATCGCCGAAATCGCCCAGGAGAGTGCGAACACCTGTTTCACGGAGATTCCGAGACTGGCGGCGACCTGCTGATCGAACGCGGTGGCCCGCATGGCGAGCCCCATGCGCGAGTACTTGAAGAACCAGAAGAAGCCGACCATGATCACCAGCGAGATAATCAGGCTCATGATGTAGGCGGTCTGGACATTGAGCCCCAGGATATTCACCGATGCCACCGGAAACACCTCGGGGAAGGGTTTCACGAATTCGCCGAAAATCCAGGACAGCAATGCCTGGAAAAAGATCGACAAACCGATGGTGAGCATGATCACCGAAATGATCGGCTCGCCGATCATCGGCCGCAGCACCACCACCTGGAGCAGCACGCCGAAAACGAACATGAAAGCGAGCGTGAACAGGAAGCCGAGCCAGAATGGCAGGCCGAATTTCACCAGCAACGCCCAGCACACCCAGGCACCGATCAGGAGGAATTCGCCCTGGGCGAAATTCACCACCTGCGTGGATTTGTAGATGAGCACGAAGCACATCGCGACGACGCCGTATAGCGTGCCCACGATCACGCCGTTGACGAGTAGCTGGACCAGCAGTTCCCAGTTCATGAATCTCTCCTCCTACCCTAGGCCCTAGGCGGCACCGGCGGCGCGGCTGTCGCCCGCGGCGGCAGGCACGCCGTCGTCCGGAGCCAGGTCCACTACCCGAAGATCCGTACGGATGCGCGAGGTGGTGCCGTCCTGGAAGGTAATGGTGGTATCCACGTGAACGCTGTCCTCACCGCGGTAGACGGCGTCGATGATCTCGCCGTATTTCTCCTGAATGACGCCGCGACGGACCTTGCGTGTGCGCGTGAGCTCGCCGTCGTCCGGGTCGAGCTCCTTGTAGAGGAGCAGGAACTTGCGGATACGCTGCCACTGCGGCAGCGTCGCGTTCACCATTTCCACCTCGCGCTGGATCATGTCGTAGATCTGCGGGTGGGCAGAGAGGTTGGTGTAATTCGTGAAGGCGATGCCGCGTTGCTCCGCCCACTTGGCAACGATGCCGTAGCGGATGCAGATCATCGCGGCGAGGTAGGGCCGCTCATGACCGAGAATCACCGCCTCGGCGATGAACGGCGAGAACTTCAGCTTGTTCTCGATGTACATCGGCGAATAACGGTCACCGCCGGCGGTGGTGGCAAGATCCTTGATGCGGTCGATAACCACCAGGTGGCCATTGTCCTTCTTGAAATAACCGGCGTCACCGGTATACATCCAGCCCTCGCGTACATCTTCGGCGGTCGCCTTTTCATTCTTGAAGAAGCCGAGAAACATGCCGGAGTTGCGCGCCACGATCTCGCCGACGCCGTTCTCATCGGGCTCGTCGATACGCACCTCGGCGTTGTCGAAGGGCACGCCCACGGTGTCGAAGTCGATGTCGTCACCGCGGTGGATCGTGTAGGCCCCGGCGAGCTCGGTCTGGCCGTAGAGCTGGCGCAGCGGCACGCCCATGGCCAGGAAGAACTTGAAGGTATCCGGGCCCAGGGCGGCGCCGCCGGTAGCCGCCGAGCGCAGGAAGGTGAAGCCGAGGCGGTCCTTGAGGGCGCGGAACAGGATCCAGTAGGCCAGCCGGGATTGTTCGCCCCGGTCCACGGCGGCCGTGCCCCACTTCATGCCCAGATGGAACATCTTCTGCTTGAACGGGCTCGCGTCCATCATCCGCGCCTTCACGTCCGCGGCGATGGTCTCCCACACACGTGGCGCCAGGAGCACGAAATTCGGGCCGATCTCGCGAAGATCGTCCATCATCGTCTCCGTCGACTCGACGAAGTTCACCGTGATGCGGCTGATCAGCGACTGCGCGACTGCATACACCTGCTCCATGATCCAGGGCAGCGGCAGCACGGAAACGTAGTTGTCATCCGGGTACTTCGGGTCGGCGCGCAGGTAGGCGGTACAGTGGTCGAGGAACGGGCCGGCCTGCATCATCGACAGCTTGGGCTTGGAGGTAGTGCCGGAGGTGGTGATCAGCATCGCCACATCCTCGCCCCGGGTCGCCTCGACCATCTCCCGGTACGTGCCGGGCCGCTCCCGTTCCAGGGTCTCGCCCCGCTCGAAGAGCTCGGCCTGGCTTATCAGCCGGGGATCATCGTATTTCCGCATGCCGCGAGGATCGTGGTAGACGATGTGCTTAACCGATGGACACTGCTCTGTGATCTCCAGTGCCTTGTCGACCTGCTCCTCGTCCTCGCACATGATGATCGGCGCCTCGGAGAGATCGATCAGGTAAGCGACCTCCTCGTTGAGGCTGTCCTGGTAGACACCGAGACTCATGGCGCGCAGTGCATGCGCGCCTACCTCACAGTGCAGCCATTCGGGGCGGTTGCCGCCGATGATCGCGACGGTATCGCCGTAGCCGACGCCCAGTGCCTTCATGCCGAGGGCGAAACGCGAAACCGCGTGCTCGTAGTCGCGCCAAGTGTATTCCCGCCAGATGCCGAACTCCTTCTCCCGCATGGCCACCTCGTCGGGCCAGCGTTCGGCGTTGTAGGCGAGCAGCTTGGGGAAGGTGTCGTACGTGCCGGTTTCCGGCAGCTGCATGGTTCGCTCGGCCATCACGCCACCTCCGCCGTCGATTCGTCCTCGCCGAGATAGGCCTCGCGCACGCGCGGGTTGGCCATGATCTCGTCGGGCTCGCCATCGGCGATCCTCTCACCGAAATCGAGCACGGCGACACGGTGGGAGAGGTCCATGACCACCCCCATGTCATGCTCGATCATGATCACGGTAATCCCCCACTCCTCGTTGAGATCGACCACGTAGCGGGCCATATCCTCCTTCTCTTCGTGGTTCATGCCCGCCATGGGCTCGTCGAGGAGAATGAGCCGGGGTCGCAATGCCACCGCCCGGGCGAGCTCCACACGCTTGCGTAGCCCGTAGGACAGCGTGCCGGCGACGGACTTGCGAATGTGGGTGATCTCGAGAAAATCGATGATGTCCTCGACCTGCTGGCGATGGTCGAGCTCCTCACGCTGCGCCCCGCCGAGCCAGTAGAGCGCGCCGGTGAAAAAGTTGTTCCTCAGATGATGATGGCGCCCGACCATGATGTTCTCGAGCACCGTCATGTGGTTGTAGAGCGCGAGATTCTGGAAGGTGCGGCCAATGCCACGCTCGCAGCGGCGGTTAGGGCGAAAGGCGGTGATTTCCTCACCGCGGAAACGAATGCTGCCCTGCTGCGGCTGGTAGCGGCCGGAAATGCAGTTCAGCAGTGACGTCTTGCCCGCGCCGTTGGGACCGATGATGGAGAACATCTCATGCTCCCGCACCTCCAGGCTCACATCGCGCAGGGCCTTGACACCACCGAAGGACAACGTGATGCCGTCTACCTGCAGCAACGCATCACCAATCCTCGATTCAGCCATACCGAGCTCCCCTGTCACTGGCCCCGCTCCCGCGGGGGCCTGTCTGGGTGGCGGGAGAGGCTGTGCCTGCGGCCGTCGTACCGTCGCCCGGCTGGGGCGCCGGCAGGTCCGCGGTCGCGGGGACCACTTAGCCCCGTCAAGCGTGCCACCCCGCCGGGATCGCCGGACGGGGCGGGCACGGTAACGGCTCGGTCGACAATCGACCGGACCTCTCCTCCTCCTGCTTCCGTCGCCATCGTCGGCGGCGGTTACCCCGGCGGGGCACTTTGTCGTGCGAATCGGGCCGCGCCCTCTGCCGGTGACTCGAGATTACGTTTACGTAAACGTTAGTTCAAGCCCCGTGAACGATGCAACAGGTTTGCTTAAGCGGCGCGGCGGTTGCCGCGCCGCAGTATCAAGTTTGAAGCAGCAAGTGGAAAGCCAACGCCCCGCCATGTGGCGGGGAGCGTCGCTATCGGCCGGCGAGTGCGAAGCGGTGCGGCGGACGCCGCGCCGCAGTCCCAAGTTTCAAGCAGCAAGTTGAAAGGTGCGGGTCGGCAATCGCGGTGCGTTACCACTTGCCGCTTGGGACTTTGAGCTTGCTACGTCTGTCGCGTTCTATCGCGGCGCCATGCGGATCGCGCCGTCGAGGCGGATCACCTCACCATTGAGCATGACGTTCTCGCAGATGTGGCGCACCAGCGCGGCGTACTCCTCCGGGCGGCCGAGGCGCGGCGGAAACGGGGTCTGCTCCCCCAGGCTCGTGCGGACCTTCTCCGGCAGGCTCGCCATCATGGGCGTCTCGAAGATACCCGGCGCGATGGTCATAACCCGGATGCCACGGTCGGCGAGGTCGCGGGCGAGGGGCAGGGTCATGCCCGCCACGCCGGCCTTGGACGCCGAGTAGGCTTCCTGCCCTACCTGGCCGTCGAACGCGGCGACGGAGGCGGTATTGATGATCACGCCACGCTCGCCCTCGGCGTCCGGGTCCGCCGTCGCGATCGCCTGAGCGGCGAGGCGCACCACGTTGAACGTTCCCACCAGGTTGATCTGCACGGCGCGGGCGAAGCTGTCGAGCGCATGCGGTTCGCCGTCTCGATTCAGCACCCGTTCGCCGTGAACGATGCCGGCGCAGTTCACCGCCCCGTTCAGGCCACCGAAGGCCGAACGCGCCTTCGCCACGGCCGCTTGCACGGCTGCCTCGTCCGTGACGTCGGTGACTTGCGCCACCGCCGCGTCGCCGAGATCCGCGGCGAGCTGCTCGACGCCCTCGGCATTGACGTCCGCCAGCACCAGCCGGGCACCCTCGCTCACCAGCGTCCGCGCCGTCGCCGCCCCGAGCCCTGAGCTCGCTCCAGTGATCAGAAACACCTTTCCGTCGATCCGCATCCCACTGACTCCTTCGCCCCGCGGGGCCGTCGGTGGCGGTCCGAGGACACTTTAATATGTCAATACTCGGCAGCCGCCTGAATTGACCTGTTACCGGACTCTCAAAATTGACGTTAACGTAAACGTAACTAGAATAAACCTGCAAGCACTCGCCCGACCACGGGTGCGGCCACGTATCGGCCAACGAGGAGGAGCGCCGCCTGCCGGCGGCGAAACCACATGACGGCGCGTGACGCGCCCCGACCTGACAGGTGACCCATGACCCGGAGCGTTCCCCTGTTCATAGAAGGCCGCTTCGTCGAGAGCGAGGCCTCGGAGTGGATCGACGTTACCAACCCGGCCACGGACGAGGTGATCGCCCGGGCGCCGGTGACCACCGATGACGAGATGGCCCGCGCCATCGCCTCGGCCAAGGCCGCCCAGAAGGACTGGGCGCAGGTCCCCGTCTCCGACCGCGCCCGCTACGTGATGCGTTACCAGGCGCTGCTCAAGGAGCACCACGACGACATCGCCCGAATTCTCGCCGAGGAGACCGGCAAGACCTTTGCAGATGCCAAGGGCGACGTATGGCGCGGCATCGAGGTGGTGGAACACGCCATGGGTGTGCCCACCCACATGCTTGGCGAGACCATGGAACAGGTCGCCC
>CAZHBN010000183.1:0-8268 GCA_964530405.1 uncultured Ectothiorhodospiraceae bacterium | reverse complement strand
GCTACCCGCGCCGGTCACGAACGCCGTCTTTCCGTCCAGCGAGAAAAGCTCCATGAGACCTCCTAGGTCGTCGCCAGCTCCATCACGCGAACGTGAGTCGCCTCGTTCCGATCCAGAATCCCGCGGTTGCGTCCCCGGCTCAGCACCATCACGCGATGCGACAGCCCGAGCACTTCGTCGAGATCGGAGCTCACGACGACCACCGCCATGCCGGCTCGGGCCAACTCCGCAATGGTGTCGTAGATGCCCGCTCGTGCGCCCACGTCGATCCCGCGAGTAGGCTCGTCGAGAATCAGCACATACGGGTTGCGGGCCACCCACTTCGCAATCAGCGATTTCTGCTGATTGCCCCCGGAAAGACTGTCGATACGCTGCCCCGGCGCGCCCTTGACGTCCATCTGCTCAATGGCGCGCCGGGCGAAGCCGCGCAGACCGTCCGCGGTCACCCAGCCCCCGGGGGCGACCAGATCGAAGTTGCCGATGGATAGATTCTCGGCGATGGTCTGATCCTGGATGAGCCCCTGGAGCTTGCGGTCCTCGGGCACCATAACGAGCCCTGCGCGGGCGGCGCCCCCTGGTGAGCGGTCCAGTAGCGGCTGACCGTGAACCTCGACAGTGCCGCCGCCGACCGCGTCGGCGCCCAGCACGCCGCGCACAAGCTCCGTTCGGCCCGCCCCCACGATACCGGCGATACCGAACACCTCGCCCTGGCGCACCGAGAAATTGATATCACTAAAGGTACCGTCAGGCGCCGAAAGCCCGGTGACCGCCAGCGCCGTTACCGCGTCGTCCCGCGGCGCCTCTATGGTGGGAAACATGCGATCGACGTTCCGCCCGACCATCTCTGCAACCAGCGTATCCACCGGGGCGTCGGCGGTGTCGTGCTCGGCAACCTTGCGGCCGTCGCGCAGCACGGCGACACGATCGGCGATACGCGCGATCTCCTCGAGCCTGTGACTGATGTATATGAACCCCACACCGTCACGGCGCAGGCGGTCCACCTGTTCGAACAGCCGATCCGTTTCTTCGCCCCCAAGCGCGGCCGTGGGCTCGTCGAGGATGATCAGGCGCGCATTCAGCGTCAGCGCCTTGGCGATCTCCACTTGCTGCTGCGCGGCCACGGAAAGCTTGCGCACCGGCGTCGATGGCGAGACGTCGAGACCCAGCCGCCGCAACTGCTCTCCGGCACGGCGATTCATCTCCGCGAAATCGACCCGCCCACCTGCCATGGGGAGGCGGCCGACGAATACGTTCTCGGCGATGGAGAGATCCGGCAACAACCGCATCTCCTGGTGGATCAGGCCCACACCCGCGCGCAACGCGTCGGCCGGCGATGACGGCGCATACGGCTCGCCCCGCCAGCTCATCGACCCCGTCGACGGCGCGAGGACACCGGCAATGACTGACGACAGCGTAGACTTGCCGGCACCGTTCTCGCCCAACAGAGCGACGACCTCGCCAGGCGCCACATCCAGATCCACGTCGCTGAGAACCACGTTGCCCGCGAATGATTTCCCGATGCCGCGTATCGAGAGTCCGGCGCGGGCCGCCGGAGCAGACCGCGTTGCGGTCTGCTCCGTGTCCACGCACGACTGCTCAGCCGTCATGGATGGTCCTCCAGATACCGCTGGGCCTGCTCAGGAGTGGTGGTTAGAAACGCCTTCTGGAGCTGCTCCGCGGAGACGTCCTCGCCTTTCACCAGGTCCACCGCCGATTTCAGTGCGAGCTTGCCCATGTGCTGCGTCTGCTGCGTCATCGTGGCGTCGATGACACCGTCACGCACCGCTTCAAGCCCGGCGAAGTCACCATCGAAGCCGACGATGAGCGGGTCGTGCCCCAGGTTGGCCACCTGCACCGCCTGGGCCGCCCCCAGCGCCAGCGCGTCTGCGCGCCCGAACAGAACATTCAGATCGGGGTGCCGCTGGAGCATGTCCTGGGCAATCCGGAAGCCTTCGTCCTGCATCCACATCTGCGAGGCCTGCTTCGCGACGATCTCCAGATCCGGGTAGCCGTCCAGCGCCTGCCGGAACCCCTTCGACCGGGCAATCTCCGGCGTCGTGCCGAGCTGCCCCTGAATGACGCCGACCTTGCCCTTGCCGTCGACCTGCTCGCCGACCCATTCGCCGAGCGTGCGCGCCGCGCCGACGCTGTCGGTGGCGATAAACGTATCCCCGGGGGCGTCCTCGGGGTTGCGGTCCACCGCCACTACCGGAATGCCGGCATCGTGCGCGGCCTCTACGGGGACGCTGGCCGCGGTTGCCCCTGCCGGGATATAAATGAGCGCGTCGATCTCCCGGGTGATGAGGTCCTGAACCTGACTGACCTGGGTCGCGGGGTCGCCACTGGCGTCCACGGTGATGACGCGCACATCGTCGCGCTTGTCGGCAAAGCTCTCCACGGACTGCTTGATCTGATTGAAGAAGTCGGCTTGCAGATTGGCCACCGCCAGACCGACGGTCACCGCCTCCTGGGCCAACGCCGCACCGCCACTGGCAAACGTCAACGCCGATGCTGCGACTGCGGCTTTCACGAATTTCCCGAGCATGTCGCTCTCCTCCCACGTGGTTTCATAATTGCGGGGATAGCTCCCCTTGAGTAACTCAGGCGCCTCATGCGCCTGCGGCGCGCTTGGTTCCGACGGGCGCGCCCGCCGTGTCTTACCGGTTCCGGCGACCGAGGGTGTCGAACGCCACGGCGACCGCGATGACAGCGCCGATGACGACCTGCTGAGTGAACGACGAAACACCCAGCAGATTCAGCCCGTTGCGAAGCACCCCGATGATCAGCACACCGACCACGGTTCCTCCGACGGTGCCGACACCGCCGCGCAGACTCGCCCCGCCGATGACGACGGCGGCGATGGTGTCGAGCTCGTAAGTGAAACCCGCGCTGGGCTGCGAGGAGTTCAGCCGGGCCGCCATGGTGATCGCGGCGACACCGGCAAGCGCGCCGCTAGCCACGTACACCAACACGGTCTGTAACCGCACCGGCACGCCGGCAAGCCGCGCGACCTCCTCGCTCCCGCCAATGGCATAGAGGTTCCGCCCGCTCGGCCGGTAGCGCATGTACAGCCACGCGACCACGGCAAGCACGATGAAGGTGGTGACCGTCAGCGACAGGAAACCGAAGTGGCGCACGGTGGCGAGCGAGGTGAACCACTCCGGGTATCCCACCACCTGGCGGCCGTCGGTGAGCAGATTCGCCAGCCCCCGGGCGACGGACATCATCGCCAGCGTCGCGATGAACGCCGGCAGGCGCGCGAAGGTGATCAGAAGCCCCGAAGTCAGCCCACAGGCGGCACCGGCGAGCAACGCCAGGATCATGGCGTACTCCAGGGGCAGGCCGTAGTACTCGTTGAGCCAGCCCATGACCATCATGGAGAACGCCAACACCGACCCCACCGAGAGATCGATGCCACCGATCACGATAACGGCGGTCATACCGATGGCGAGAATCCCGAGAACGGTCACCTGATCCAGGATGTTCAGGGCGTTGCGGACCGTGAAGAAATACTCGGACGCGAAAGAGAACACGACACAAAGTACCAGCAGCCCCAGCAGAGACCCCTGGACGTTGGCCGCCGGCGCAAACCGGGGCAGCCCGGGCAGGCGCCGTCGGTTCTGCGAAGCCACCGCGGCGGAGGCCTGTTTACCGGTTGCACTCATGGCGTTGCGACCTCCCCCTGCAGGGCGCCGGCTTGGCCCCGCCGCGCCCCGAGTCGGGAATCAGCGCACCCGGCGGCTTCGCGGGCGCACGGCCGCACCGCGTGATCGACACCTCGTGATAGTGACACTGCGGACACGTCTCTCCTCCCAATCTGTCGTTGCTCCCAAACCCGGGACTGCCGTTCGTTCGCCGGCGCACTCTCGCCCCGAACCACTGGCACAGCCCCCTGAATCCCCTCCGCGGTATCGCCGCTGTCAGCCACCGCTCGGAAGCATTGCACGCCACGCCCCCGAGGGGTGTGGTGCGGTTCGAATCAAACCGTAATGAACAAAACATGTTTCGTCAATACGGTTGTTCAACGTGATACTCGCCAACACACCTATAAACCAGGAACATTTCACGTTTTCGCCAACATTCAGGCGAACAATTGGCGACCTCCAGGTTGAACATTTCATTTTTTATTGTACAGTTTGTGCATCCAAACACGGGCTGTACGCCCCGCGGGGGCTACAGGGCAATGTCGATCACGTAGCCGCACAGGCCGCGAGGAGAGGACGAACACATGTCACAGGACCTGATCAGCGCGCTCCGGCGTCGCGAACAAGAAGGTCAGCCGGTCACCATCGGACTGATCGGTGCCGGTGAAATGGGCACCGACATCGTCACCCAGGTCGCCCATATGCCGGGCATCCGCATCGGTGCGCTGGCCGAAGTCCGCGCCCAGGCCGCCCGGGAAGCGGTTCGCACCGCCGGGCTCGGCGACGAAGCCGCAGAGGAGGCCGGCACCAGCGACGCCATTCATCGGGCCGTCGAGCGCGGCCGTATCGCGATCTGCGAGGACGCCACACTGGTATGCCGGCACGAGGCGGTGGACGTGCTCATCGACGCCACGGGCAATCCCGGCGTGGGCGCCGAGCTCGCCATCCTGGGCATGGAGCACGGCAAGCACATCGTCACCATGAACGTGGAAGCGGATGTAACCATCGGCCCCTACCTCAAGCGCCAGGCCTCCCGCGCAGGCGTGGTCTACTCCCTCGGCGCCGGCGATGAGCCGAGCTCCACCATGGAGCTCATCAACTTCGTGCAGAGCCTGGGCTACCCCGTGGTGTGCGCCGGCAAGGGCAAGAACAACCCGCTGTGCGTGGAAGCCGTTCCCGACGAATACGAGGACGAGGCGAGCCGGCGCAACATGAACCCGCGCATGCTCGTGGAATTCGTCGACGGCTCCAAGACGATGATCGAGATGGTGGCGATCGCCAACGCCACCGGTCTGGTACCCGACGTACCGGGCATGCACGGCCCGGCGGCGAGCCTGGATACGCTGCAGGACGTGCTCTGCCCCGAGGCCGACGGTGGCGTACTGACTCGCAAGGGCGTGGTCGACTTCAGTGTGGGCAAGGGCGTCTCCCCCGGCGTTTTCTGCATCGCCGAGATGAGCCATGAACGCGTGCGCGAGCGGATGTCCGACCTCAAGCTCGGCCCGGGCCCCTACTACACTTTCTACCGGCCGTATCACCTCACCAGCCTGGAGGTTCCGCTGAGCGCCGCGCGCGCCGTACTCTTCGGCGCCGCGGACATGCAACCGCTCGACGAGCCGGTCGCCGAAGTCGCCGCTCTTGCCAAGCAGGACCTGGAACCCGGCACGGTTCTCGATAAGATCGGAGAGTACTGTTACCGGGGCTGGGCGACCACGCGGGAGGAAGCCATGGCGCGGAATGCGCTGCCGCTGGGGCTGGCCGAGAAAGCCGTGGTGACCGAACCGATACGCGCCGGCGACTACCTGACCTACGATAACTGCCGCCCCGACGAGTCCCTGAAGGTCGTTCAGTTCCGCAAGCGCCAGGACGCCGGTGAATGACAAAAGGTCCTAGCCATGAAAGATCTGGTCATCGGGGTCGACTGCAGCACGACCGCCACCAAGGCCACCGTGTGGGACGCATCCGGCACGTGCATCGCTGAAGCACGTGCGGCGCTCGCCCTGCAGACCCCGCTCCCGCTGTTCTTCGAGCAGCATGCGCAGGACTGGTGGGAGAGCTGCGCCAGCGCCCTGCGCGAGGTCTGCGGGCAGATCGATAGCAATCGCCTGGCGGCGCTTGCCATCACCCACCAGCGCGAGACGTTCGTCCTGCTCGACGAGCAGGACGAGCCAATCCGCCCCGGGATTCTGTGGCTGGACGAACGTGGCCGCGAGGACGTCCGGCTGCTCAGCGACGAGGTCGGTGCCGACCGCCTGCAGGCCATCACCGGGAAATACCCCGACCCGACGCCGGGCCTGTACGGAATGTCGTGGGTCCGCCGGCATGAGCCGGAGCACTACGCCCGGGTGGCGCACGTTACCGACGTCCACGGCTACCTGGCACTGCGGCTCATCGGCCGGCACGTGACGAGCTGGGCGAGCGCCGATCCCCTCGGCCTGCTGGACCTGGAAACACGACGCTGGTCCGGACCGATCCTGCAACGGATGGGGCTGCGCCCGGAGCAGCTCCCGGCGCTGGCCGCACCCGGCGAACCCATTGGGCAGGTAACCGCCAGCGCCGCCGAGAAGACCGGCCTGCCGCGCGGGCTCGTCCTGGTGGCCGGCGGTGGCGACGGACAGTTCGCCGGGCTCGGCGTGAACGTTCTCAAACCCGGCCGCGCCTATCTATCCCTGGGCACCGGGGCGGTCTCGGGGGTCTACGCGGACGAGTACCGTACGGACCGGGCATTCCGCACACTCACCGCTCCGGCGAAAAACGGCTACATCCTCGAGACCTGTCTGCGCACCTGCACGTACCTGATCGACTGGACCGCTCGCCAGCTCTTCGGTCGGGTCGGCGACGATTCAGGGGTTTACGAGCGACTGGAGGCCGAAGCTGCCCGTGTGGCTCCCGGCGCCGACGGCCTGCTCCTGCTGCCTTACTGGGGTGGCGTCATGTCGCCGTACTGGGACGAGTCCGCTCGCGGGGGCATGGTCGGGCTGTCGGGCGCCCATGGGCAGGGACATGTGTACCGTGCCGTGCTCGAAGGCATTGCCCTGGAACAGGCACTCGCCAGCGGCAACGTGGAACGGGCGACCGGCAACCGCATCGAGGAGATAGCGGTGGTCGGCGGCGGTGCGGCGAGCGACCTGTTCTGCCACATTACCGCGAGCGCCCTTCGACGCCCGGTGATTCGCGCCACCACGGCCGAGCCGCCGAGCCTCGGGGCCGCGATCGCCGCCGCAGTCGGCGTCGGCTGGTATCCCGACTTCCATGCGGCGGCCACTGCCATGACCCGCGACGGCGAACGCATCGATCCGGACCCGGCGCTGGTGAGCGCCTACGCTGAACTCAGCGAGATCTACGACGATCTATACCCCAGCCTGAGATCGGTCATGACTCGTCTCGCCGACTATCGCGGCCGCCACCCCAGCGCGAGCACACCGCCGACAAGCGCGGGATGAAGAGGACATGCGGGACAAACGCGTTGTCGGCGACTACCTGGCGCTCGGCGCCAGGTAGTCGCTGGCGCCGCAGCGGTGTCACCGGCAACCGGCGGCCTCCGGTTGGCTGTCCACGCGACTCATCTCCCGCCACGCCTGGGTCATAACCCGGCAGAGAGCGAGGTAACGCCGGTATCGGCCTTGCAGCGTGTCTCGGTAACGGTCCCGGGGTTCATAGTGGCGCTCGCTGCCGGTCATGCGTTCGGCGGCTTCTTCCAGGCTGGTGAACAGCCCCACGCCGACACCCGCCGCCATGGCGGCACCGAGCGCCCCCGTCTCCTCGGCGCTCGCGACTTCGATGGGAACCTCCAGCACGTCGCAGAGCAACTGGCTGAGCACCGGGCTGCGCGATCCGCCACCGCACAGGCGTGCACGGTGAAACGTACCGCCCGCCTCGCGCAGGCGCTCGATGTGGCGACGGTGCTCGAAGGCCACCCCCTCGTAGAACGCGTAGAGGATATCTTCACGCCTGTGCGCGCCGGTGATTCCGTAGAGGCCGGCACGGGCATCACTCTGCGTGGATGAACCGTAGAGGAAGGGGTGATAGATGGGCAGATCGCGGGCGGGCGTTACGTCCGAGACCAGCCGGTTCCAGAGTTCGAAAGGCGAGCTCTCCCCCATGGCCGCACTCTCGCCGGCGAGGAACTGGCCGGCGAACCATTCCAGGTTACCCGCGGACGTAGCGCTGCATTCGATGGCCATGCAACGCTGCGGCTCATAGGCCGAGCTCATGAACGGCGGGTCGTCGGCAATGGGACGGTCGAGAATGACCTGGTTGATGCTCCAGGTCCCGGCGACCACGCTCGCCTCGCCCACTCTGGCGGTCCCGGATCCCAGCGCGCTGGCGACCACGTCGAACAAACCGGCGACCACCGGCGTTCCCGGCTTCAGCCCGGTGCGCGCCCCGGCCTCCGAGGTGACACGGCCCACCACTTCGCCGGACTCCGCGAGCGCCGGCAACAGCGACTGACACCCCGACAGCCCGTACTCCACCAGAATCGCCTCGTCGTAGCGGCGTTCGGCGACATTGAGAAACCCGGCGCCGCTCATGTCGGAGTAATCCGACCCCAACCGGCCGGTCAGGCAATACGTCGCGAAATCCTTGCACAGCATCACCGTGCCGATACGCTCGAACGTCGCGG
>CAZHBN010000182.1:0-8318 GCA_964530405.1 uncultured Ectothiorhodospiraceae bacterium | reverse complement strand
CTGACGCATGACAATACTTCTGAGAAGATTAGTAAGGATGAGTGAGTGGCTGTACGAGCTCGAGGGAGAGGACAACGTCGCCCGCTCGCGGGCCGAGCTGGATCAGGTTCTCGGGCGCGCGGAGGCGATGCCTTCCGGGCGGCTGTGGGTCGGGGTCGATGGCGGGCCGCGCCCCTGGTGGCATCGGCTTTTCGGCTTGCAGCCGCGGTTCGTCGAAGCGCTCCTGTCAGTGGAGTGGAGTGCGGACTACGCCAGCCTGATCTTTCATGACGAGAACTGGAGTGAGTACCGCGCAATGGACGAAGCGCGGGTCGTGCAACCGGATGAGCAGGTTAGAGCCGAGATCGCGCATGGCGAAGCGCGGCCCCACCCCGTCGAGGAGTGCATGCATCGGGAGCGGGCGTTCAGGGCCATTCGCGAGCTGATCGATACGGGGGCGAGGCCGGAGTGGCTTTCCTACCGCTTCGTGCAGTGACGCAATGGGCGCCAATGTACGTGTCTGCAAGGCAGGAAATGGTGTGGCCGGACATCCGTGTGGAGCCGGGAGCGTAACCGCCGCGGCTCAGACCGGGCGTTACTGCTGACCCACCCTTTTGGACGGAATCCGCGCTTCCACCAAGGCTGCCGGGGCACGGGGGGCGCGAATCTCCAACGCCTCGTCGGCGTTCGATGGCGGTACAGACAAGTGCTGCTATCTTTGATTCGGGGCCGCAGGGCGGGGCGCGCAACGTGGATCGATCCTGACGATCAGGAGGGGCCATGAAGTGCAGGGTGTGCGACGGAACCGGTAGGATCAAGTGCCCCGAGTGCGACGGCACCGGCCATGCCCCGGACGAGGACAATCAGTGCCGCCGTTGCGCCGGGGAGGGCACGGAGCGGTGCGAGGTCTGCCATGGCAGGGGGGCGATCGAATAGGGCGCTGAGCAAAGGCGGCTATTCGACGCACTGACCGCATCTGCCTCTATCCGTGGCGCGAACGTGCGCTGCGGCTCGCGCGATGACCCGCTTTTGCCCTGGCCCGCTGTTGCCTTGGTGATTGCCTCGGCATCATTGGCTGTTTCGCCGCCCCTGGATTGTCTCGATGGTCCTACGTCATACGTGACGGGAAGGCAGGGAGCCAATGGCTGATGACTTTCTGCCAACCCCGGCGTGACGCGTTTCAACGCTTTCCGTGACATGCCCGCGCCGGGATGCAGCTTGGGCATCATCCGGTGCGGCGGAGACATCAGGCGTTCTGCGCCGATATCACCCGGGCGTACACCGACCGCACCAGGTCCGCATAGTTCGAGCGACCGAACCGCGCCAGCGCCAACTGTCGGTGTCGGGCGCTGTTTCCGGTGGCAGCGGCGTGGGCCGGATTGTGCAGAACCGTATGCAGGGCTTCGACGAGACCGTCCGCGCTGGGCTCGAACGGGATGACGACCCCGGCCTGGATGAATGGCTCGTGGGCGCTGATCCGGCTTGCGAGAACCGGTTTTCCGGAGGCCATGTACTCGAAGAGCTTCAGCGGTGCGTTCTTTCCATAGGCACGGGGCGAGATGACCAGATCCGCCAGCGCCAGATAGGCGGGGATGCGCGTTCGCGGCTCCCGCGGGACGATCCGGATGAAGGAACGGTGCTCGTCGGCAATCGCGTTGCCGAGCTTCGATTGCTCCTGTGCTGTCGCCCCGACGCACACCAGGGTGACATTGAACCCCAGCCGGTGCAGTTTCGGTACCGATTCGATCAGAACATCCACTCCCTGGTATCGGGCCATGCTGCCGGCGTACAGGCCGATGGTGGCATCGGTGTCGATGCCGAGCTCGTTGCGCAGAGCCTCGGCCTCCGCCCGGGTTGCGATGTGGGAATCGACCGGAAACTGCCAGACCGTGAGCGGACTGGCCGGGGCGATGCGTTGAACGTGCGTGGCCAGGCCGTCGCTGCACAGGACGTGAGCGGATCGTCGAACGCTCGCGCGCTCGATCCACTTCGCCACCCCTTGTGCCAGGTGGTTGGAGAACAGGCGGTGGTGTGCCAGTTGCTCGGGAATCGACGAGGCCATGTCGTAGATAAACGGCACACCGGCACGGGCGCACAGCGGGGCAGCCATGTAAGCCGCTTCCTCCACCGCGTGCACGCAGTCGTATTTTTCCCGGGACAATTGCCGGCGAATGGCGGGAAACAGGAAGAGATCCAGCCAGACCTTGCGCCAGGAAAAGCCGATGGGTACCCGGGTCAGCGGCAGTGGGTTGCGGGGGCGAAGGATGCGCAGGCCGGGCAACCGGATGTTCCGCCCCATGGGGAATGCCAGCACGTCGATGGCGTATCCGGATTCACTCAGGACCTCGAGCAGCAGGCGGATAGCGATCGGCGTTCCGCGGTCCTCGTAAAACGGCTGGGGAGTGACCAGGAGCACTCGTGCGTGAGTACCGCTCTCCGTCCCGCCTGCCGGTAACCGGTCGCCACTTGCCGGGCCGTCGGCGGGCGGCGGTTTGGCCGTTCGTGGGTTAGCTGACACGAGTTCTGCGCCCCCTGCCGCACCCGATTCACTCCATCGCTTCGTCGCTGCGTCGCGCGGCCGGCGGGGCTGGGCCCTGGACGTGCCGCCTCGGGCATCGCGGATGCCCCTATACTAATCTTCTCAGAAGTATTGTCATGCGTCAGCCGGACTGTGCGCCGATGGGGCAAGGCGCGAGGCGCGCCGTGTAGCCGGGCTACACAAGCGGTGAGCAACGCAGATCCCATCGGCGCACAGTTCGGCCCAAAGGGAGCGCCACAGCGACCCGGTGGCGGCGTTGCGCTCGCTTGACGTGACCCAGCCACGCCGGCGCGAACGCGTCTTGCCCCCGGGCCGCTGTGGCGCTCTGACGCATGACAATACTTCTGAGAAGATTAGTAATAACCAAGCATAGGATTACCGAGGGCAGCCGGGAATGCTGAGCCGTCGGCATGCTATCGGTCTCATGTGGCGCCTTGGCGTTAGCGCGGTGCTACTGTACGTAGTGTTCCGCGTCGCGCCCGTCGGCGACGTAGCGGCTTCGTTGACACGGGCGGATGCGGGGTACGTGATCGTTGGCGTCGCGCTGCAGCTCCTGGCGCGGGCGATGTCGGCCCTGCGCACGTACCGTCTGACGCAGTGCCAGCGTCTGCCGCTGGGTTACCGCCACGTCCTGAGAACGCTGCTGGCGAGCAACTTCTACAATCTCGCCCTGCCCGGTCAGATCTCCGGCAATATCTTCACCGTTTACCGGTATACGCGCTTGGGGGCACCGCTTGCCCCGGCCTTCGCCGCTCTGGCGTTCAGCCGCCTCTGCGAGGTGTTCGCATTCACCTTGCTGGGCCTGGTGTGTCTCGTCAGCGATACCGGCCCGATCCCCGAGCGGGGCCTCGTCCCGGTCATGGTGGTCATGCTCGGTGCCATCGCGCTCGCGTGGGTGTTGCTGGCGTCGCCGGTGGCGCGTGCGTTGGGCCAGCGCGTTGTTCACCGCAGAGGCGGGGGCGCGCGGCTTTCGGGGCGAATCCTCGACAGGCTGGCGCGATCACTGGCCGCCGTTCGGACTATGCCGTATGCCACTTCCGGTGCGGTGTTTGGCCTCGCCGTTGGCCAGGTCATCGTGGTGGCGTGTGCGGGTTGGGTCCTGGCGCAGGCCGTCGGTCTGGGGCTCGATCCTGCAACCGTGGTCTGGGTGATCGCCGTGGTGTACGTGATCGCCATGATGCCTGTCTCGGTTGCCGGGCTGGGTGTGCGTGAGGGGGCCGTCCTGTTGCTCCTGGCGCACGTCGACGCGGCCCGCGGGGACGTCGTGGCGTGGTCGTTCCTGCTCATGGCGGGCACGCTCGTGGCCGCTATGCTCGGGGGGATCGCCGAGCTGCACGGAAGCCTGTTCGAGCAGCGTGCCACGGGGTTGCCGGCAGACAAGAGGCCGCAATGACGCAGCAGCGCCGATCGACGCTTTGCATCGTCAACCACAACGGTACGGCGCATCTCGCCCGGTCGCTGCCGGCCGTGGCGGCCAACATCGCGGCGATCGACGAAATCCTCCTGCTGGACAACGCCTCGACGGATGCCAGCGTCGAGACGTTCCATCAGTTGTTGCCGGCGGGGAAGGTCGTTCGGCTGGAGTGCAACCGGGGGCCCGGGGCGGCCCGCAATGCCGGGTTCCGCGAAGCGCGCAACAACCGCATCCTGTTCATCGATAACGATGTCCAGCTCACGGCCGGCTTCGTCCAGGCGTTGAACGATGCACTGGACGCGCGGCCCCAGGCCGTGGCGGCTGCCGCCCGGGTCGTCTATGCCGATCGCCCGCATCTGATCCAGTACGAGGGCGCGGACAGCCACTTCCTCGGCCACATGATCCTGCGTAACGAGAACCGCCCTACAGACCATTGCCCCGACACCACCGTCACGATGAGCTCGCTGGTGACCTGTGCGTTTGTCTTCGACCGGGGGCGGTGGTCTCACGGCGAGCCGTTCGACGAGGATTTCAGCTTCTACTGCGAGGATCACGACTTCGGGCTGCGGGCGCGGGTGCTCGGTTACGAGCTGCTGGCGGTGCCCGCGGCGGTAGCCCGGCACGGGGGCGGAACGCCGGGGCTCTCCCTGCGGCCCGGGGGCCAGTACGCACCAATGCGCGTGGTGACGATGATGACGGGGCGCTGGCAGGTGATTCTCAAGAATTATTCCGTGCGCAGCCTGTGCGTGCTGGGCCCGTTGTTGCTTCTCTACGAGCTCGTTCAGCTCGCGGGGGCGCTCAAGCGAGGCTGGGGCCGGCAGTGGGGGCAGGCCGTCGTGTGGATGATCCCGCGAATCCCCGCCACCCTGGGCAAGCGCCGTGCGATACAGCGCCTGCGCCGCACCCCCGATCGAGCCATTCTGCAAGGCGGCAGGGTGCCGCTGCGTGCCGAGCTCTGCCGGTCGGCGCTGGAAAGGCGGGTGATGGATGCGCTCCAGCGGTTGTTCATGAGCGGTTGGCGGGTGACCGCGCGTCTGATCTGACCGGTTGGACGGGGGGAGGTGGCAGTGACGGAAACCACGGCGGTTGCTCGTGAAAGCCGCGCCTTCGCTAACAGCGATTCCGGCGTCGTCGTCGGACTCGGGGTCATCGGCTGTGGCCGCGTTTTCGAGCGTTTCCACCTGCCCGCGCTGAAGCACGTGAGGGGGCTGAGGCTGGTGGCGGCGTGTGACCCCTCTCAGCGGGCGCGGACATGGCTGCAGCGGTTGTGTCCGGATACGTTGGTGACCCCGGACAGCGAGCCGCTGCTCCGGCATCCCGGCGTTGACGCCGTATTGATCGCGACGCCGCCCCAGACACACTGCGCGATGGCGCTGGCGGCACTGGAGGCGGGCCGGCACGTTCTCGTGGAAAAACCCATGGGAACGAGTGCCGGAGAGGCCCGGGCGCTGGCCGAGTACGCCGCCGCCGCGAACCGGGTGGTCGCGGTGGGATTCGTGCGCCGCTTCCGAACGCCGTACGTTCGGCTGCGCGAGCGTCTCGCGCGGATCGAGCCGGGGGCGATTCGCGGGGTGCGGTTCATGTTGTCGTTTCCCCATCGTGGCTGGGCGGCGGTTACCGGGTATCTGGGGCGCGATCCGGGGGGCGGTGTGCTGGAAGACGTGGTCAGCCACCAGCTGGATCTCGTGGCGTGGTTGTTCGCATCGCCGCTGAAGTCGCTGGATGTACACCAGTGGCGCCGGAGTCCGGGGCAAGACGAGGCGATTCGCTATCACGTCCGCCTGGAAAACGGGGTGAGCGTGCAGTGTAGTGCGCAGCATCACCCGCGTTACGAAGAGCGAATTCTGGTGGGTTACGGGGATCGGGTCCTGCTGGCCCATGCCTACGGCCTCCTGGATGTTCCGCATTACCTGGCGGGCATTGTGGGGGCGTCCGTGCCATTGTTGGGGCAAGCCCACCTGGCGCGCTGCCGAATCAGTCGGCGCTCGAATTGCACCGCCGAGAGCTTCACGCGTCAGCTGGAAGCCTTCGCGGGCGCGGTCCGGTCGGGCGTGCCATACACGGCCATGGCGGATGGCGACAGCGCCGTCCTCTGCCACCGGGCGATGGAGGCGTGTCGGCGCAGCCACACGCAGGGAGCGGGATGTGAACTCACCGCAGCATAGGCAGCCATGAGCGGGGCGGGCCTGCTCGCCGTCGGCCTGGACGCCGCCGAGTGGCGGCTTGTCCGCCGCCTGGTGGACGCGGGCCGGCTCCCGGTGCTCGCCGAGCTCCTGCGCAACGGGCACTCGGGAGAGCTGCAATCGGTCGCCGCCGAGTACGCGGGCGGGGTGTGGCCGACGTTCTATACCGGCAAACCCGTTCCCTGGCACGGTATCTATCACAGTAAGCTCTGGCGCTCCGAGCGCATGCGCTGTGAAGTGGCCCACGGCGACTGGCTCGCTGAACGCCCCTTCTGGGAACACCCCTCGTTCCGCCGAATACGCGCCTGCGTGATCGATGTGCCCATGACGGTGGCCGCACCACGGCCCATCAATGGTCTGCAGATCGCCGGCTGGGGGACGCACGACCTCATCGTCAGCGGGGCGACCCCCCCGGGCCTGTGGCGCAACCTGCGTCGTCGCCACGGGCCCCCGGCTATGCGACCCGAGCGCTTCGGCCCCCAGTCGGAGCGATCCTTGTGCCGATTGCGTGACGAGCTGCTCCGCAGCGTCTCGCAGATGGCCGGGTTGGGTGAGGATCTCCTCCGCCGCGACTCGTGGGATCTGTTTCTCACCGTGTTCGGGGCGCCGCACCGCGCCGGCCACTACCTCCTCGAGCGCTCGCTGCCGGATACGACGCTGGAAGCGGACCGGCGCGGCGGCGCGCTGGAGACGATCTACGAGGCCTGCGACGAGGCGTTGGGGCGCCTGATCGCCGCCGCCGGCACCCGGGCCCGGGTATTGGTCTTCGCCGTCCACGGGATGGAGCGCAATGCGGGCTGGGGGGATCATGCTTCCGCGCTGCTCGAACGCATGCGCAACCCCACTGCTGCGCCCCCGAAGCGGGGGGTCCTCTATACCGCCAAGCGGTGTCTGCCGACGCGATGGAGCGAATCGGTGGTCTCGCTGCTCCCGCGGGCTGCAAGGCACCGGCTTGTCGAGCTCTGGTCTGCGCGCATGTACGACTGGCGCACGACCAGGTACTTTGCCGTACCCAACGATCAGGCCGCCTACGTGCGCGTCAATCTCAAGGGGCGGGAGGCCGGTGGAATCGTGGAGCCGGGTAGGGATTACCAAGCCCTGTGCCACGAGCTGGCAGCGGGGTTTCGCTCCTGGCGCGGTTTGAGCACGGGCAAAGCGGTCGTCGGCGCGGTGGCCATGCCGTATGCCGATGCGCCCGTGGAGGCGCCCTGCCGGTCACTGCTGCCGGATCTGATCATTACATGGTCGCCGTCGGCCAGCACCGAAACGGTCGGACTGGCTTCCTCCCTGTTCGGCGAGTTCCGCCCCGGGCCGAGCAACCGGCTGCCATCCGGGCGCTCCGGCAATCACAGCCCGCGCGGGTGGTTCGTGGCCACCGGCCCGGGCGTCATTCAGGGCGAGGTCACGCAACGGCATATCATGGACCTGGCGCCGACGATCTGCGCGGCCCTCGGCATGGAAGGGCTGCCAGGGTTTCAGGGCAGGCCCGTGTTGCCTGTTTCCTGAGTGGGCAGGGTGAGGGTTACTGGTCCTGCCGCGAAGGGGGCGGTACACGATGAATCGAAACGCGCCGAGTCGAACGCCAAGGAGGCTAATCGGTGGACGAGGCAACGAGACTGTCGCTCTGGGAGGCGTTCTCGGACTTCTTTCTGGATACGGAGCTTACCGACGTCAACTTCCGCCATGCCGCACGCGTCATTGAACAGTCGGGTGTCTCCGTAGCCGAGGCCGAGGCAGTGCTCTGGAACGAGGTTTTTCCCGTCCTGCACGTCAACCTTCGGTCTGTTGCAGGGGAATGGGCAGGCTGGTCCCGGGAGTGGCTCCAGACGCACCTTCGCCCGTCAACGGGCCCGGCGCGCCGTACCGGGCCACGGTTTGCGGTTCGGGAGATCAAGCGATGCTGGGAGCAGGTGCTTCGGCATCTCGATTCCCACTTAACCGATGGTTTTTTAAGGAGAAAGTTTTGACCGGTTTCCGCCGGTGTCGACCACCGCCAGCCGCATAGTTCGGTTGGTCCTGGAACCGGCGTCTGTCCACCTGGAATGTCGGCCAGCGTTTCGCACTCGCCGACGTACGGCGATGCTCTGGAAGTCGAGTAGGTCGGCTGCACTCGGCAGCCGACATCTGAGCGACGGCGACGCGCCGCTGTCAGGTACACGACAGCGCGCCGCCGCACGGCGGGGCAGGGCTTTCGAGAAGGTTA
>CAZHBN010000181.1:0-8331 GCA_964530405.1 uncultured Ectothiorhodospiraceae bacterium | reverse complement strand
GTGAGGTAGTTGTTGTGGCGGCTGCGCAGCAGGCCGTTCTTGCCGTAGCGCGGATCGGGGTCGCGGCCCTCGCGCATCGCGCCCACCAGTTCCTTCTGCGAGGGGATGATCACGAAGAAGACGTTGGCGACCATGATGGTGCCGATGGCCGCGCCCACGTGGATGTAGGCGGCCCGTCCGCTGAAGACGCTGGCAAGCCCCCAGGCGAGTGCCACCAGCAGCACGGTGAGGATGCCGGCGAGCAGCATGGGCTTGTGCCCGAGGAGTTTGCATAGGTTGTCGTAGACCAGCCATGCCACCACCAGGGTGCCGATACCGATGGCGACCGCCTGCCACGGCGCGAGCTCCGCCACCGCCGGGTTGATCATCATGGTCTGGGCGTTGAGGTAGTAGACGATGCCGAGCAGCAGGAAGCCGGTGATCCAGGTGAAGTAGGCCTCCCACTTGAACCAGTGGAGGTTCTCGGGGAGCTTGGGCGGGGCCACGGCATACTTCTCGACGAAGTAGAATCCGCCGCCGTGAATTGCCCAGAGATTGCCGGCGATACCCTGCGGTTTGCCTTCGCGCTCGAGGTTGTTCTCGAGGAAGTTGAAATAGAACGAGGCGCCGATCCACGCGATACCGGTGATCATGTGGATCCAGCGCACGAGCAGGTTCGCCCATTCTTGCAGATGCGCTTCCATTGTCTACTACCGTCGTTACCTGGGTGGTGGATTCACCCCTGGGAAGGCGGCGGGCACCCGGACCCGCCGCCTCGATGGTCGCCGGGCGTCAGAACGTCCAGCGCACCATCGCCTGGGGCAGGGATTCGTCGGTGTCCTCGAGACCGAACTTGTTCTGCCAGTATTGCCACTCGACCCCCACGCCGATGTTGTCGGTGGCGTGCCAGACCAGCTGCGGTTGCGTAAGGAACTGTCGTTCGAGATCGCCTTCTTCGGTGATGTAGTCAGCAAAGCCCTCGAAGGTGAGCTCGGCGCCACCGAGGGTGAACGGCACGTTCCAGACCGCGGTGAGCTGAACCGAGGTGCCGTCGGCACTGTCGCTCTCGTCGTTGCGGTACATCGTATGGAACTTCAGGAACTTGAACCCGGGTACGTCGATATCGACGCTCACACCGGCCATGTGAGTGGTCTTGCGCGTAGCCGAGTTGCGGTCGAGATCGAGTTGACCGATGACGTAGACGTCCCGGATGGGCCCGGCCGATAAGCTCGTGCCGCTCAGTGCGCCGAGGTTGCCCCGTAGACTCCACTCGGCGTGGGCACTGCCTGATGAGTGCTCGTCGTCGCTCCCCCGGTCCAGGTTCGTGAAGTCCACGAAGAAGAAGCTGTCTCCGTACTCCCAGCCCGTCGCGTTGGCGACGGTCAGAATGCCGTGCCTGTCGTTGTCGATGCCGAAGCCAGCCCCGGCGGTGTCCTCGTAGTCCCAGCCGTACAGCGCTTCCACCTTGGTGGTGCTGTAGAGCGCGGCGGCGGCTGGCTGCGCCGATATGACGGCGGTCGCGGCGGCGGCAAGCACTAGCGTTCGGTTGAGGCTCATCGATCTCTCTCCTCACAAAAAACGGTTGGCGTTGGAGCGTTTGTTCATCGAACGCGTCCCGCGTCCGTCCCGGCTCGTCGCGGTGGTGACCGCTCCCGGGGTTTCTGTGTCCTTACTCCGGCCCCTGGCAGGGGCCCGCCGACCCATGGCCGGATCACGGCCTTGTCGTTGTTATGAGCCGGAGCGGGATGACGCTCCGGCTGATGCGGCGGCGCGGAGGTTGCCCGCGCCGTCTCCCTCGGTCAGCTGCCGCGGTAGGTCGTGTAGCTGTAGGGGGAGATAAGCAGCGGTACGTGGTAATGCTCGTCGGGGCTGGCGATGCCGAAGCGCAGCACGACCTCGTCGAGGAAGCGCGGCGGCGTCGCGGTCATGCCCATGCGTTCGAAGTACGCGCCGGCCTGGAATACAAGCTCGTATACGCCTGCCTGGAAGCGTTCGCCTTCCAGCAGGGGGCTGTCACAGCGGCCATCGTCGTTGGTGACGGCGGAGGCGATCTCCTCGGGGCGGCCGTCCACGACTCGGCGCACGGCGATGTGAATGCCCGAACCCGGGCGACCATTCGCGGTGTCCAGGACGTGCGTGGTGAGTCGACCCATGGTGTCTCTCCTCGTGTTACACAATGCGTATGTGCCGTTGTTCGGCAGCGCTGTGCTAAATGTATAAATCACAATGTCGACATGTGCAACCTAAAATGTATACATTATTGTTCAGAACATGCCGGTGATCGACCGGTGGTCGCTTGAAGGAGGGTGTTTATGAGCGCGGCAATCCTGGAGCCGAAACCAAGCACACTGGACGAGGAGCAGTTTGTCGCCATCTACGGTGACGTCTACGAGCATTCCCCCTGGGTGGCGCGTGAGGCGTACCGCCACGGGCTCGACGAGGGCACGGACGAGGCGGGCGCGCTCGCGCAGGTGATGGGGCGGGTGCTCGCACAGGCATCCCCGGAGCGTCAGCTCGAAGTCATACGGGCTCACCCCGATCTGGCTGGCAAGGCGGCGGTCAGCGGGACGCTCACCGACGACTCCACCAAAGAGCAGGCGGGCGCGGGGCTCGATCAGTGCACCCCGGAAGAGTTCGCGCGTTTCCAGCAGCTCAACGAGGACTACTGGCGGAAGTTCGACATGCCCTTCGTAATGGCGGTGAAAGGTTTTGACCGCCACCAGATTCTCGCTGCCTTCGAGCGCCGGCTGGACAATGATCCAGCGGAAGAGCGGCGTACCGCCATCGAGCAGATCAACCGCATCGCGCGTCTGCGTCTCGAGGGCCGAACCGGCTGAGACGCGTCAACGGCTGCCTCTCCCTGGCCAGCAAGCTGGCCTTATGTCGTGACCGGGCTTTCGCGCCCGGTCTCTTTTTGCCCGGTTGCTATGGTCAGCGGCACCGTCCGGTGAAGACGGTGACTCGAGGGCGCTGCCGTTAGTTCATTCGCGAAGCGGGGCCGTCCCCCGGGCCGCGGCGCCAAGGCGGAAACGCCGAACCAGACGGAACGGCTCGTTGCCGGCCTGGTGGAACAGGGCGATCTCGCAGGCGGGCGGTGCGGCGGCCAGGGCGTCGGCGAAGGTGGTATCGATGGCGTCGCGGACCGAGGTGGCCTGCGCCGCCGGGGAGGCGTCGGTGAGGGTGTAGTGGAAGCGGAACGCCTCGAAAACGTACGGGTAGCCCCAGGTCTCCAACAGCTCGAGTTCCCGTGGCGTTAGTCCCGCGGCCTCGCGCCGTTGTGCTTCTTCCGCGGTCAGCTGCGCCCGCAGATCGTCGAACGCCAAGACGCAGTCGCCGGCAAGGGTGTCGATGGCAGGCACCGGCTCGATCGGGCGCAGGGCGAGAAACACGCCGAGCCAGCTGGTGGCGAGCGTGGGCAGGGTCACCGGCGCGCGGCCGGCGGCGAACGCGGCCAGGCGCTCGCTGAGCGTGTCCGCGGAAATGCCCGAGCGCAGGGTAAACGGTGCCTTGAGCGTGGCATGAAAGCCGTAGTGCGCCGGCGTCGCGGTCACGGCTCGCCACCGTTGCTCGTCGAGCCCGGCGGGAGGGCCGAATGTCTCGCCGGTTTCCGGGTCGTACCCCAGCCAGCGGCAGCCCGCCTGCCACAGGGGGTGATCGGCGGGCGGCACCGCATGGATCGCCCACCGGGAACGCGGGGCTTCACGCATTTTTCGACTCCGTTTTCACCGACATGTCTCCGGGCGACGCGATACCCCCGATGATGCGGCGCAGCCGCCGGCTGTCACCGGGGCTGGGCGTGCCCGCTACTATCATGAACGAGCTCTATGACAATGCGGCGATCATCCGGAGCGCGGGGGCGTGGTGAGCATTCGCGAATGCCGTATCCGACTCAATGGTCGGGCTGGTCACGACGGCAGGCGTGCGCGCACGACGGTGATGTGGCCACCGGCCGGGTGGCCCGCCGGCGGCGCGGGGAGTGGTCGCAGAGGCCGTTACTCGGCCTCGCGGGCGTACATGGCCTGGAGTGTGTTCGCCAGCAGTGTGGCGCGGGTCATCGGGCCGACGCCTCCGGGTACCGGTGTGATCCAGCCGGCGCGCTCGGCGGCGCCGGCATGGTCCACGTCGCCGACGAGCTTGCCCTCGGCGTTACGGTTGATGCCCACGTCGATGACGATGGCGCCGGGCTTGATCCAGTCACCCGGGATGAAGCGCTCCCGTCCCACCGCGGCGACCACGATGTCGGCACTACGCACCTTCGCGTCGAGATCGCGGGTGCGGCTGTGACAGATGGTCACGGTGCAGCGGGCGTTGAGCAGTTCCAGCGCCATGGGGCGGCCGACGATGTTGGACTGGCCGACGATGACCGCGTCGCGGCCGGTAAGGTCTTCGCCGGTGTGCTCCAGCAGGGTCATCACACCGTGGGGCGTGCAGGAGCGCAGCCCGGGCAGGCGCAGCGTGAGACGGCCCACGTTGGTGGGGTGGAATCCGTCCACGTCCTTGGCCGGGTCGATGTGCTCGATGACCTTCTGGGCGTCGATCTGTTCGGGCAGGGGGAGCTGGACGAGGATGCCGTCGATGTCAGGATCGGCGTTTAGGCGGTCGACCAGCGCCAACAGCTCCGCCTCGCCGGTGGATGCCGGCAGGTCGTGGGCCTCCGAGCGAATGCCCACCTCCTCGCAGTCCTGGCGTTTCTTGCGCACGTATACCCGGGAAGCCGGGTCCTCGCCTACCAGCACCACGGCGAGGCCGGGGCGGCGGTGGCCGGCGTCCAGGCGGGCGGCGACGTTCTCGCCGATTCGGCGGCGAAGCCCGGCGGCGATGGCCTTGCCGTCGATGGTGCGCGCGCTCATGTGCTATACCTCCGGTGCGGTTGCGAGGTGGGCGGGGCGGCTGTCGGCGAAGCCGGGAATTTTCGCACGCGCTCCCGGGCCTCTCAAGGCGGTTGGGGCTCCGCAGTAACCGCCATGCTTGACGAGGTACCCGTGCCTGCGTAGTATTCCGCAGTCCGCAGCGACGGCGTGATCCTGCCCGGCAGGGGCGGGCGCCCAAACGGGGTGTAGCGCAGCCTGGTAGCGCGCCTGCTTTGGGGGCAGGATGTCGGGGGTTCGAATCCCTCCACCCCGACCACATTCGTCGCCGCGGCGGTTGCCAGGCGCGCCGCAGTTGCTGCCTGGGACTGTCGGCCAAGCGCCCGTAGCTCAAGCGGATAGAGCATCGGCCTTCTAAGCCGACGGTTGCAGGTTCGAATCCTGCCGGGCGCGCCAGCTCCCGGCTGGTGGCCGGGTTGGCAACGCACGATACAATGGTGGGCGTAGCTCAGTTGGTAGAGCTCCGGATTGTGGCTCCGGCGGTCGTGGGTTCAAATCCCATCGCTCACCCCAGACAAACGGGCCGTTAGCTCAATTGGTAGAGCAGCTGACTCTTAATCAGTAGGTTCAAGGTTCGAGTCCTTGACGGCCCACCATAAAACCGGCCCACGGCGGAACGTCGTGGGCCGTTTCTTTATGCAGTGGCGCCGCCGCGGCGCTTTAGCGCGGCGCGTCGGTGTTTGTATAATTCGCGTTTGAACCAGGCGAAAGTGGCGGAATTGGTAGACGCGCTGGGTTTAGGTCCCAGTGGGGTGATCCCCCGTGCGAGTTCGAGTCTCGCCTTTCGCACCAGACAACGCTCTGATTGAGAGCGCGGCGGATGAACCGCGCAAGAGGTGTGCTCGATGCAAGTATCCGTGGAGACGACCGAGGGTCTGGGGCGGCGCATGAAGGTGCAGGTGCCGTCCGAGCGGGTGGACAGCGAGGTGGATAGCCGGCTGCGTGATCTGCGCGGGCGGGTGCGCCTCGACGGCTTCCGCCCCGGCAAGGTGCCGATGAAAGTGGTCCAGAAGCGCTACGGTGCGCAGGTGCGCGGCGAAGTGCTCAACGAGGTGGTGCAGAGCACCTACACCGAGGCACTGGACCAGGAAGGCTTGCGTCCGGCCGGGGCACCGGAGATCGAGCCCGTGCAGACCGAGGCGGGCAAGGACCTCGAATACCAGGCGGAGTTCGAGGTGCTGCCGGGCTTCGAGGTCAAGGGCATCGAGGAGATCGCCATCGAGCGCCCGGCGGTGGACATCACCGATGCGGACGTGGATAGCGTGCTCGAGCGCCTGCGCAAGCAGCAGGCAAGCTACAGCACCGTCGAGCGTGCTGCTGCGGAGGGCGATCGGGTCACCATCGATTTCCATGGCACCGTCGACGGTGAGGAGTTCGAGGGCAACGCCGGTGAGGATGTGCCCACCGAGATCGGCTCCGGGCAGATGCCGGCGGAGTTCGAGCAGGAGCTGGTGGGCGTCAGCGCCGGTGACGAGAAGACCATCGAATACACCTTCCCCGAGCGCTTCCCGGATGCCAAGGTTGCCGGCAAGGCCGCCCGCTTCGAGGTGAAGGTCAAGCAGGTCGAAGAGCCGGAGCTACCCGCGCTTGACGACGAGTTCGCCAAGGGGCTGGGGCTGGAGAACGGCCTCGATGAGTTGCGCGAGCGGGTGAGCGAGAATCTCCAGCGCGAGCGCGATCAGGCGGTGCGCGCCCAGGTGAAGCAGCAGGCGATGGACGGGTTGCTCGAGCGTAACGAGATCGAGTTGCCGCGTGTGCTCATCGACCGCGAGATCGACCAGCTGCGCGAGCAGGCCAAGCAGCGCATGCAGCAGTACGGTGCCGAGGGCGAGGAGCCCGATCTGCCGGCCTCCCAGTTCGAGGACGAGGCCCGCCGCCGGGTCAGCCTCGGCCTGCTGGTCAACGAGATCGTGCGCGCCAACGAGATCGAGCTCGATCGTGAGCGCCTGCAGCAGCAGCTCCAGGAAATCGCCATGAGCTATGGCCAGCCCGAGCAGGTCATCCAGGCGTATACTCAGAATCAGCAGCTCATGGAGAACCTGCAGGTCCAGGTCATGGAGGAGCAGGTGGTTGACTGGCTCGCCGAGCGCGCCCAGGTCACGGACAAGCCCATGAGCCTCGATACCCTCATGGGGCGTGCCAGTGACGATGAGGCATCCGCCTCCGAGTAAGGAGTGAGCATGAGCGAGCGTGAGCAACAGATCCGCAGCGAGATCCAGAACACCGGGCTCGTGCCCATGGTGGTGGAGCAGACCGCCCGGGGCGAGCGCGCCTACGACATCTACTCGCGCCTGCTCAAGGAGCGGGTGATTTTCATGGTGGGTCCGGTCGAGGACTACCAGGCGAATCTGCTGATTGCCCAGCTGTTGTTCCTGGAGTCCGAGAACCCCGACAAGGACATCCACCTCTATATCAACAGCCCGGGTGGTGTGGTGTCGGCGGGCCTCGCCATCTACGACACCATGCAGTTCGTCAAGCCCGACGTGAGCACGGTCTGCATCGGCCAGGCCGCGAGCATGGGCTCGCTTCTGCTCGCCGCGGGTGCCGAGGGCAAACGCTTTGCCCTGCCCAATGCGCGGGTGATGATTCACCAGCCGCTCGGCGGGTTCCAGGGCCAGGCCACGGACGTCGATATCCACGCCCGCGAGATCCTGGAGACGCGCGAGCGCCTCAACAGTATTCTCGCCCACCACACCGGGCAGTCGATGGAGACCATCCAGCACGACACCGAGCGCGACAACTTCATGTCGCCGGGCTCGGCGAAGGAATACGGCCTCATCGACGCGGTGCTCCACGATCGCGCGAGTCTCGTCTCCCGCTCTGAGTAGAGGCGAGACGGGCAGGGCGCCCGTCCGGGCGCCCTGCGATCCTCTTGACCCCGCCTTCCCGGTGTCCCCATTTTCGGAAAGTGAGAGAGCGCATTCCCGTGCCGGTCAGCGGCTGTCGGGGTGTACTTGCGTGCGTCTGTAAAAGAAGGCAAGGTTTAATCGAGTCCTTCTCCCACGTTCGAGGGTAGCCAATGACTGACAGAGAGAACGGCAGGGGCGACGACAACGGCAAGCTGCTGTATTGCTCCTTCTGCGGCAAAAGCCAGCACGAGGTGCGCAAGCTGATCGCTGGCCCGTCCGTTTTCGTCTGCGACGAGTGCGTCGAGCTGTGTAACGACATCATCCGTGAGGAGATGGAGGAAAAGGCGGCCGGGGCCGGCAACAAGCTGCCCAAGCCGCAGGAGATCAAAGAGGTTCTCGACGAGTACGTCATCGGGCAGGAGCCCGCCAAGAAGGTTCTGGCCGTCGCGGTCTACAACCACTACAAGCGCATGGAAGCCGGGCACGGCAAGGCGGATGTGGAGCTCTCCAAGAGCAACATTCTGCTCATCGGCCCCACGGGTTCAGGCAAGACACTGCTGGCCGAGACCCTGGCACGGCTGCTGGATGTGCCGTTCACCATCGCCGACGCCACCACGCTCACCGAGGCGGGTTAC
>CAZHBN010000180.1:0-8334 GCA_964530405.1 uncultured Ectothiorhodospiraceae bacterium | reverse complement strand
ACAGCCCCATGATCACGAAGATCTCGCCTTCGTTGATCGTGAAGCTGGCGTCCTGAACGCCGACCGTATTACCGGTCTTCTCGAAGATCTCGTCCTTCCCCATGCCCTGATCCAGGAGCCTAAAGGCTTCGTCCGGATCGGGGCCGAAGATCTTGTAGAGACCCTCGACGACGATCTTGTCAGTCATCTTGCACGTGGCCCTTAGTTGCTTGGAAATTCTCGCCCGGAGCAGCACGCACGCGCCTTCGCCCCGAGCGTCACACGGCCCACGATGCTTACCCGCAAGCCCATCACCCGACTCGTTGCGTCTGCCCCCCGGCGGGCGCCTCATAGGCGCCATCAATTGAAAACCGCTAGTTTTTCAGGTTAGGCAATCTGCGGTCGACACGCAAGCCGCTACGGCGTCGCCAGCACTTGCACGGGTATAGCGCGTCGCAGCGGTCTTTGCCATGTCCCCACGCTCCGCCACCGCCGCACCCCCTTGCCCGCGCGAGCCCATCGGCTCACGGTTGACCGTGGCGCAGACCAATGCAATTATCCGCGCCCATACACGGAACCGCCATGCCCTCAGCCGATCATCCGCTCTTCGTAACAACCCCTCGCAATCTCGAAGGACTGCTCGCCTCCGAGCTTTCCGCCCTGGGCGCCGGGGAGGTACGCGAGACCCGGGCCGGCGTGGCCTGTCGCGGCGACGTGGCCACGGCGATGCGCCTGTGCCTGTGGTCACGACTCGGTTCCCGGGTTCTCGCACAGGTCGGCGATACCGACGGCAGCGACGCGGACGCGCTGTTCCGGGGACTACGCACTCTCCCCTGGGAATACCACCTGCCACCGGAGGCCACCTTCGCCGTGGACTTCGTCGGCAGCAATGCCGCCCTCCGCGACAGCCGGTACAGCGCCCGTCTGAGCAAGGACGCCATTCGCGCCCGTTTCGACGACCTGGGCCTCGCACCACCGCGTGCGCAGCCAGCCCACCCTGACATTCGCTGCAACCTGCGACTCGCCCGCGGGCGGGTGACCGCTTCCATCGATCTCAGTGGCGAGAGCCTGCATCGCCGGGGCTACCGCAGCGATAACGGCAAAGCACCCCTTAAAGAGCACCTCGCCGCGGCCTTGCTCGTACGTGCCGATTGGCCGTCCATTGCGGCACGCAGCGGCTCGCTGGTCGACCCGTTCTGCGGATCCGGCACCCTGCTCATCGAAGCCGCGCTGATGGCAACGGACACGGCGCCGGGGCTACTGCGGAATCACTTCGGCTTCCGTCACTGGTGCCACGCCGATGTCGAGATCTGGCGTGACCTGATCGACGAAGCCCGGGAACGTGCGGAAGCAGGCCGTCGTCGCCAACCGTCGATCAGGGGATTCGACCGTGATCCCCGAACGGTATCGGTTGCCCGGGAGAATACGCGGCGGGCCGGAGTCGCCGATGCCGTCGAAATCGTGCAACGCGCTCTCGACGACCAGCCCAGGCAACCCATCGGGCTACGGCCCGGGCTGGCGATCACCAATCCGCCGTGGGGACGGCGGCTGGAAGCCAACCGCCCCGTCGAGCAGATCTACATGCAGCTCGGCGACTGGGCCCGGGAAGCGCTGCCCGGCTGGCGGCTGGCGGTATTCACCGGCCACTCCCAGCTGCTGGCATCGTTGGGACTGCGCTCGAGCCACGTCTACCGATTCTTCAACGGCCGACTCCCGGCACGATTCGGCGTTTACGATCTCTCGGATACACCGGTCCGGCCCGACGTCGACAATGCCGTCACCGCCCCATCCGCTCTGGTCAACCGGCTGAGCAAGAATCTCCGCCACCTCCGGCGCTGGGCGCAGCGCGAGCGCGTGGGCGCATTCCGCATTTATGACGCGGACCTCCCCGAATACGCGGTTGCCGTGGATGTCTACGACGGCGACGACGGGCGCTATGCCCATGTCGCCGAATACGCACCGCCGGATAAGATCGCCCCGCGCAAGGCTGAAGCCCGACGCCGTGCCACCCTGGTGGCGGTGTCGGAGGCGCTGGCATTACCTGCCGAACGCATCGTGCTCAAGATCCGGCGCCGACGGCGCAGCGGCAGCCAGTACGAGCGCCAGGGCGATGCCGGGTTGACCACCGTTGTCACCGAGGGGCAGGCACGCCTGAAGGTGAACCTGAGCGACCGCCTGGATACCGGGGTGTTCCTCGATCACAGGCCGCTACGGCAGCGTATCGCACGGGAGGTAAGACAGGGACGGTTCCTGAATCTCTTCTGCTACACCGGGGCCGCTACGGTCCACGCCGCCCTTGCCGGTGCCCGCACCACCAGCGTGGACCTGTCACGGACGTATCTCGGCTGGCTCGAGGAAAACCTGACGCTCAACGCCATCGACGCCGATCGTCACACGCTGCTGCGAAAGGACTGCAAGCGATGGCTGGCCGATGGGGGCGACGGCACCCGCTATGACGTGATCTTTCTCGACCCTCCGTCGGTATCACGTTCCCAGGCGATGCAGGGCGACCTGGACATCCAGCGCGACCACGTGGCCCTCATCCGCGACGCGGCCGCCATGCTCCGTGACGGCGGCGTGCTCTATTTCTCCACCAACCGGCAGGGATTCCAGTTCGATACGCAGGCGGTGGCGGCCGCGCACCTGAAGGCCGAAGACATCTCCGCTGCGACCATTCCACCGGATTTCAAGCGGCGTCAGACCATACACGCGTGTTGGCGGATCACCGCCGGGTAGCGCCCACGAAAAAGGCCGGCCTCGGGGGCCGGCCGTGACACGAAGCCGGATGGGTTACCAGCCCCGCCAGCGGGCGTAGTCGTCCAGGAAATCCTCGATGATCCGATCCTTGGAGAACGACTTCACCCGCCGCTCCTCGGCCTCCTCGCCGGGATTCTGCACCGAGACGTAGGCGATTCGCGGGCCCTGGCCGTGTCCCATGGCCGGGAAAGCGAATGACATCTTGTGATACGCATGCCCCCGTATGGCATAGGAGAATTCCTCCTCGCCGTTGTAATACACGGTCATGGAGGCGTGGTTCATCCCCTTCTCGATCTGAACATCGCGGCCATGGTGCGCCAGCTCGTCCTTGAGCTCGTTGAACGCGGACATCACCGTGTTCTCGAAGAAGTCCGCAAGCTCCTTGCGCCAGTCCGAGAGCTCGTCTTCCGGAGTCTCGTGGGGGCCTCCGCGGCGGCTAAGTATTCGATTGAGTCGCTCGCGCCAATCCTTCATGGCTTCCTCCGTTAAGTCACCTGGCGAAGCGGCCCTATTCGGCCGGTTCTTCTTGCGCAACTGCTACGCCGGCGCGATGGACACGCTGGCGAAGACGTCGGTCCGCGCTCAACCCCTTGTAAAGGCTATAGCAGACGAACAGCATCACGAGCGCGAACGGCAGACCGGTGCTCACCGAGGCCGTTTGCAGTGCGCTAAGCGCCTTCTGGCCACCCACCCAGAGCAGCACGCCAGCCACGACACCCTCGGTAACCGCCCAGAAGATCTTCTGGCCGACCGGCGGATTGGGGTCACCGCCCGAGGTGAGGATGTCGATCACGAGCGAGCCGGAATCCGAGGACGTCACGAAGAACGTCGCCACGATCAGCACCGCGATGGTGCTGGAAATGGCTGCCAGCGGCAGCTTGTCGAGCAGCACGAATAGCGCGGTGTCGACGTTTTCATTCACCGCCGAGGCGATGCCGCCGCCGCCGAAGAGCTCCATGTAAAGCCCGGTATTGCCGAACACCGTCATCCAAAGGAAGGTGAGCAGTGTCGGTACCAACAGCACGCCGCCGACGAATTCGCGAATGGTACGTCCCTTGGAAACACGTGCGATGAACATACCCACGAACGGCGCCCAGGAGATCCACCAGCCCCAGTAGAACAGCGTCCAGGACTTGGCCCAGTCGTGGCCGGCCTCGTCATAGGCGCGCACCTTGAACGACAGCGGCACGAGCTGGCGAATGTATTCACCGATGTTCTGCACCAGCGAATCCAGCAGGAACACCGTCGGTCCCATGACGAACACGAACAGCATCAGAATAAGGGCGAGCACCAGATTCATCTCGGAAAGACGGCGTATGCCCTTGTCCAGGCCTGTGACCACGGACACGGTCGCCGCCGCCGTGATAACGGCGATGAGCAGCACCTGCTGAGCGGTGCCCTTGTCCATCAGCCCCAGGTAATCGAGACCCGCATTGATCTGCATCACGCCAAGCCCCAGTGACGTCGCGAGGCCGAAAAGGGTGCCGAAGACAGCGAGGATCTCCACGCCATGCCCGATGGGGCCGTCGATTTTGTCACCGATGAGCGGGAACAACGTCGACCGGATCTGCAGCGGCAGGTCGTGGCGAAAGCTGAAGAACGCCAGCGCCAGTGCCAGCACCACGTATACGCCCCACGGGTGAAGCCCCCAGTGGAAAAACGTGATCGCCATGGCGTTCTGGGCCGCCGCCGCCGTCTCGCCCGTGGCACCGGGTGGCGAGAGATAGTGGAACACCGGCTCGGCGACGCCCCAGAACACCAGCCCGATCCCCATACCGGCGCTGAAGAGCATGGCGAACCAGGTCGGGTAGCTGAAGTCCGGCTCGTCGTGATCCTTACCCAGGCGGATATTGCCGAACGGGCTGAAGAACAGAAACACGGCGAACACCAGGAACGCCGTCATCGAAAGGATATAGAACCAGCCGAAGTTGCTGGAGATGTAGCTGAGTACGTCGTTGAACGCCTCGTTCATATTGTCCGTATATGTAACGCCGAACAACACGAACAAGACGATCACCACCGCCGAAATCCAGAAGACCGGTGGGTTGACCTTCATGCAATCGCTCCTTTTCGGCCTCGCACGCAAATGAGTGGCGCCGCACATACCGTACGGTATGGCTGGCCACGCGTATGCTAAACGTAATCGGGTATCAACGACAGACGGCGGGGAAAACCGTCACCGGGTGTTGGGCTGACGCGCCCGTTCAGTCCAGCGCTTCGAGCGCGGCGAGCTCATCCGCGGAGAACCCGGCGGCGAGACGGGCATCCACGTTGAACGGGCCTTTCACACGCCCGCGCATGTAACGGCCAAGCAACTCGCGAAATGTCGGCTCGGCATCGACGCCACGCTGCTCGCAGGCCCAGCGGAACCAGCGCGAGCCGATGGCGACGTGGGGCACCTCTTCATCGAGGATCACCCGCAGGATATCCGCCGTATCGCTGTCCCCGGCTTCCTCCAGGCGGCGAATCATATCCGGAGTCACATCCAGCCCGCGCGCCTCCAGTACGCGGGGCACGAGGGCCATACGCACGAGCACGTCGTCAGCGGTATCCTCGACCATTTCCCACAGACCATTGTGGGCGGGGAAGTCGCCGTAGGCGTAACCGAGCTCCTCGAGGCGACGGGAAAGTAGCGTGTAGTGGCGGGCCTCGTCCTCGGCAACGCGCAACCAGTCATCGTAATAGGCGCGGGGCAGACCGCGGAAACGGTAAGCAGCATCCAACGCCAGATTGATGGCGTTGAACTCGATGTGGGTCACCGCGTGGATCAGCGCTGCACGACCGTCGACGCTGCCTAGCCGACGCCTGGGCAAGGCCCGCGGCGGAACGAGCTCCGGCCTTTCCGGTCGCCCGGGCGGGCCGATCGGCCGCGCCGCGGGGCTCGCCGGCGGCTCACCGAGCCGCCCCGCCCGCCAGTCGGCCCGAAGCGCCCGTACCGCATCGACCTTGGCGTCGGGCCGCGCCAGGTCGATACACGCTTCCAGGCGTTCGAGCACGCCACTAGCGCTCATCGCCACCCTGACGCAAACCGATGACGACATCCATCACATTCGTGCCGGTCGGTCCCGTGTGCAGCAGGTCACCGCTGGCGGCCAGGAAGCCACCGGCATCGGCACGCTCCAGCGCCGTTGCCGCCGGCGCCCCATACGCCGCTCCGCGCTCGATGGTGCTGTCATTCACCACAGCCCCGGCCGCTTCCGTGGGGCCGTCCGCACCATCGGTGCCGCCACCGAGGAGCCAGCACCCCGGGTGCCCGGCAAGCTCGGTAGCCGCCGCCAGCGTCAGGGCCTGCATGCGGCCGCCCTCGCCCGGCTCGGGGGGCAGCACGACGGTGGGCTCGCCACCCCACACGTGCACCCCGGGCGCCCCGTCGATCACAGTGCGGGCAAGGTTACGTCCGAGGCCGACGGTGTCGCCTTCGAGAAAGACATCGTCGTGAACCGTGACCCCATAGCCGCGGCGACGTGCCTCTTCCGCAGCGGCATGACGGGCATGGCGGTTGGTGGCCACCAGATGGGTTTCCAGGGCGGCGAAACACGGGTCGTCAGGGGCCGGTGGCGGTTCGGCCTCGGCGCAGAGATCGCGAAATTCGGCCTGCAGTGGCGAGCGGTCCGGGTCGGGATCGGCCACCAGCGGCCCCGAGCCGATGGCGGCCGGATCGTCACCCTGGACGTCGGATATCACCAGCTGCCTGGCGTCCCGGCCATCGAGCCAGCGCGCGAGCCGGCCACCCTTGACCCTCGAGAAGCGTTTGCGAATGCGGTTCATGGCGATGATGTCCAGCCCGCTCGCCAGCAACCGGCGGTTCAGTTCGGCAAGCTGCTCGGCCCCGGCATCGTCGGCGAGCAACTCCAGCAACGCGGACGTTCCCCCCGATACCAGCAGCAGGAAACGGGCGTCCGCCGGAGCCTCCCGGAGAAAGTCCACCGCTGCCCGTCCGGCCTCGAGACTCCGCCCGTCCGGGACCGGATGAGCGGATTCCACCACGCGAAAGCGTGCGTCCGCCGTGATCGCTTCGTCCAGGTAACCTTCGCGGGTGACCACGAGCCCGGAGGCCACGCGGTCACCCAGCACGTCCATCGCGCCATGTGCCATGGAGCAGCCGGCCTTGCCAAGCGCGAGCACGTACCACTCGCCGGACAAGGGGTGATCCTCCAGCCAGCGACGCACTGCGCTGCGGCCCTTCACCGCCTCGATGGCGGCGTAATACATCGCTTCCAGATCGTTCTTGACGCTCATCCTCACTCCAGTCGCTGCAGGCCGCGCGCCAGGTCATTCTTGATATCGTCCACCTCCTCCAGGCCCACCGAGATCCTCAGCAACCCCTCACCGATACCGGCGGCACGGCGCTGCTCATCGGTATTGCGACCGTGAGTGGTGGTGGCGGGATGGGTGATGGTCGTGCGCGTATCCCCGAGGTTGGCGGTGATGGAAAGCATGCGCGTGGCGTCCACCACCGCCCACGCGTTTTCGCGACCGCCGATCACATCGAACGAGACGATGCCGCCGAAACCGCGCTGCTGGCGTGCGGCCAGCGCATGCTGCGCATGGCTCGCCAGGCCCGGATAGTAAACCCGCTCCACCACCGGGTGCGCCTCCAGCCAGCCCGCCAGGGCCGCGGCGTTGTCACAATGCGCGCGCATACGCACCGCCAGGGTTTCCAGGCCCTTGAGGAATACCCACGCGTTGAACGGGCTCATGCACGGACCGGCGTTACGAAGGAAACCGCGGACCTTCTTGCCGACGCGTTCGCTGTCACCGACCACCGCGCCGCCGACACAGCGCCCCTGCCCGTCCAGATACTTGGTCGCCGAATGCACGACCAGATCGGCACCGAGAGCCAGCGGGCGCTGAAGTGCCGGCGTGCAGAAACAGTTGTCGACCACCAGCATGATCCCGTGCTTCCGCGCAATGGCGGCGAGCTGTTCCAGGTCCACCAGCTCCGTGAGCGGGTTGGAGGGGGTCTCCACGAACAGCATGCGGGTGCGGGGGCCAATCGCCGCCTCCCACGCCGCGAGATCGGCCAGGGGCACGAACGTGGTCGACACGCCGAAACGGCTCAAGTGATTGTTGAACAGCGATACCGTCGAACCGAACAGGCTCGCCGAGGCGACGATGTGGTCACCACCATCGAGCAACGCCATGCAGGTAGCAAGGATCGCGGACATCCCCGAGGCGGTGCCCACACAGGCCTCACCACCCTCCATGGCGGCCAGCCGCTCCTCGAACGTTCTCACCGTGGGATTGGTGAAGCGCGAGTAGATGTTCCCCGGCTCGGTCTCCGCGAACTTCGCTGCCGCTTCCGCCGCACTGCCATAGGTGAAGCTGGAGGTGGCGAAAATCGGCTCGGCGTGCTCCTGCTCCGGCGTGCGTCGCTGGCCGGCACGCACGCCAAGCGTCGCCGTGCCCCAGCCCTGGCTGTCGCTGTCGCTCATAACTGACCTCTGACTGCTCGATCTGCGGCTGCGGCGGGGAAGCAGCCCAGTGCCCGATGTGATGCCCCGGCGGATACGCGCGGGAAACGACAACCGGCCCTGAACACAACGGCCCGCGGTTCGCCGGGAGCGAACGACGCGGGCCGCTGCTCCTCGCTTTAGC
>CAZHBN010000179.1:0-8346 GCA_964530405.1 uncultured Ectothiorhodospiraceae bacterium | reverse complement strand
CAGGGGCCGCCGGTGACCTCGCACACCATCGAGGTTACCCGGTACTTCAGATAGGCAGCCGGGACCCGCTCCCGGGCGGCGGCGATGGCCGGATTCCGGTTGAGCAGCTCGTCCGGGAGCATGGCGTCGATGAAGTCGTCCACAACCACCGAGATGGGCGCGAGCCCGCCCAGGCGATCGTAGAGCGACCGTTCGTTGTCGTTGCCCTGGCCGAAGGCCAGCGCGGGGAGCGCGAGGCAGACAGCGAGGAGCGTCGCGGTTAGCCGGTGGCGAAGGTGGGTTGCAGCCATTTTCGTCGTCTCCTTCGGGGCATCGCCCCGTGTCATGGAACGCAACGATCCGGTGCCGGTCGGGGTCTGTCGCGGATCGCGAGCGGGTCTCGTGTCACCGGGGGTCCGTCACCCGGTTCGGCGCTTTCCGGCGCAGGTGGCCGTCGTGAAGCACCGCGGCGGCGAGCAGTAGGAAACCGGCGAGCTCCACCTCCGGCCGGTAGTCCACGAGTAGCGCGTAGAGAATCAGCCCGCCGCCGGCGAGTGCGCCTGCACCGGGCAGCGTTCCGCGGTGCAGGCGGTAACCGGGGAGGACGGCGAGCACGGTGAGCCCCGTGAATACCGCGATGGTGCCGCTCCACGCGGCTTCGTCGAGCACCAGCCGAACGCCCACCAGCGGCAACAGCAGGGTCAGCGCCAGCACGCCGTAACAACTCAGCACGGCCAGGCCCATGGCGGCGGCGCCGATAGCGCCGCGCAGCCACAGCCGTGCGAGCGTGCGCCTGGAGAAAACCCGCTGTGCGCTCATGGCCGTGCCCCCGGGCCGCTACGTCCATGGCCGCCTTGCCGTGATGCTCCATGAGCTCGAGGGCATGACCACGCCCTCCTTCCCGTGGTAGGGCGCCAGGGCTTCGCGCATGGCGTGCTCGATCTTCCCACGCTGACGCTCGGCCTCCTCGCCCGCCTCACGGAAGACTTCGCCGGCGGGTCCGATGGCCAGCTGAAAGCGCACGGCATCCTCGAGCGAGGCGCCCACGGTGACGGGGCCGTCGATTCGTTCGAAGTCAACGCTGTCGAAACCGGCGATTTCCAGTTGCTTGGAGACCGTCTCGGGATTGGCCATGGAGAACGGCCCGGGGCCGCAGGTGCGGGCGTCGTCGCCGGGCGGCTCCAGAAAATCGAGCACCACCTGCTTGGGCAGGCCCAGCCAGGGGTTGTCGTCGATGGTCCGCCAGACGATGAAGATCAGCTCGCCGCCGGGGCGCAACCCGCGACGAACGTTGCGCATGGCGGCCACGGGGTTCTCGAAGAACATCATCCCGAAACGCGAGAAACACAGGTCGAAAACGGGCTCGAAGGGGTATCGTTCCACGTCCGCGGCCTCGAAGCGGACGTTGCGCACGCCGGCGGCTTCGGCGTCGCCTCGCCCCGCCTCCAGGAACTGCTCGACGCAATCCAGCCCCAGGACGAACCCCTCCGGCCCGGTCTTGCGGGCGAGCTGGATGGCGGTGTCGCCCCAGCCGCAGCCCACGTCGACGATCTGCGCGCCCGGCTGGAGACGGAGCTTCTCCAGCGGTATGCGGCTGTGGTAGCTCAGGCCGTTCTGGAGAATCTCGCGAAAGCGATCGAACTTCTCGGCGAGCGTGTCGTTCCAGAACGCCACGTACGGGGTCTGTTCGGTGGTGGCTTCGACGGTCTGGTTCATGGTTCTCTCCTCCTGGCTTTGTCTGTACCGCCCGGAACCGCGTGGGGCGGTCGCTGCCAAGGACGCAGCGCGGGCGCGGATTGTTCCCCTGTCGGAGACGGGAACCGTTCGGACGCCGGATGCGTCCCTGGTCACAGCGGCTGCTTTAACCGGCGATGGACTTCCGGGCTGGCAGCGCGCATGGTGAAAGGAGGCCTCGCCGCGGGCAGCCGGATCACGCCGTAAGTATCGCGGAGGCGGCTCCATGCCAGGAGCGAACGCTGACAAGCCACGATGCACCGAGCAACGGCGCCGGCTGTTCGAGCGGGAGGTCGAGCGTCTGACCGACCGGCTGTACGGCACCGCGCTGCAGCTTACCCGCGATCCCGACGATGCCGAGGACGTGGTCGCGGAGGCCGTCGGCCGGGCCTGGAGCCGGCTGGACGAGCTGCGCGATCCGCAGCAGCTCGAAGGGTGGTTGTTCCGGATATTGAACAACACGTTCATCAGCCTCTGGCGCCGCAGGCGCTGCCGCCAGGATCGGGAAACCGCGCTGGATACCCGGACCCAGGAGGCCGCCGAAGCGGGGCAGTTCTCGCTGTTCCAGCAGTTGCACCAGCCGTTTCTGCTGTGGTGGGGTACCCCGGAAGACCGGGTTGTCAGCGGTTTGCTGCGCGAGGACATCCAGCGCGCGCTGGATACGCTCCCCGACGCATTTCGGGTGATCATGGTGATGGTGGAGGTGGAGGGCTTTACCTACCGGGAAGTCAGCGAAACGCTGGACATCCCGCTGGGTACCGTGCGTTCCCGCCTCAGCCGTGCCCGTTCGCTGCTCCAGGCTTCGCTGTGGGAACAGGCCCGGGAAGCCGGCCTGGTGCATGGCGCCCGGCCGTCGCCCGCCGGTGCGCATGGAGGTGGTCGATGAGCGTGCACGACATCGATTGCGAGGAAGTCATCGAGCAGCTCTTCGACTTTCTCGACCGGGAGCTGGACGAGGAGCTCAGCGCCCGCATCGACGCTCACCTGCAACGTTGCCGGGACTGCTTCTCGCGCGCCGAGTTCGAACGCCGGCTGCGTGCCCGTGTCGGCGAGGCGGTGGAGCGGGAGGCACCGGAGAGGCTGCGGCGGCGTCTTCGTGCGCTGATGGACACGTTCTGAGACGGGCTGTCGCGCGGGGAGGGAAACCGCCATGGTCGCCATACTCGGCTACTCCCGCGAGCAAATCCTCGCCGCCGTCCGGGACATGTACACGGCGGTTGCCAGGCGTCCGGATGTCCCTTTTCACTTCCCGGTAGGGCGCTCCGCCGCGAGTGTGCTGGGCTATCCGTCGGACCAGCTGGACGCGTTGCCGGCGTCGCTGCTGGAGTCGTTCGCCGGCGTCGGCTATCCCTTTCGTGCCGGTGCGGTAAGGCCTGGAGACACCTGCGTGGACATCGGTGCCGGTGCCGGCATCGACACCCTGATCGCGGCGCGGCAGGCCGGCCCCTCCGGCCGGGTCATCGCCGTGGACGTAACGCCGGCCATGTCGCGAAAGCTCCAGCGCACCGCCGGCGAGGCCGGCATCGGCAACGTCGCCGCGGTCGAGGCTTCCGCGGAGTCCCTGCCGCTGGCCGATGGCTGTGTGGACAGCATTACCAGCAATGGTGCGTTCAACCTGATTCCGGACAAGCGCCGGGCCGTAATGGAGGCGTTTCGCGTGCTGCGCCCCGGGGGGCGGCTGCAGATCGCCGATGTGGTCATCGGCAGGCCGGTGACGGTGGACTGCCATTCCGATCCGCGGCTGTGGGTGGAATGCGTGGTGGGGGCGACCATCGAGGAACGGTTTCTGGCGTTGTTCCGTGATGCCGGCTTCGAGGACATCCGTGTTCTGCGCCGGTTCGATTATTTCGCCCACAGCCCCAGCCGGCAAACGCGGGAGATCGCCGCCTCCTTCGATGCCCGGGCGGTGGAGGTGGTCATGCGCCGCGGCGAGCGCAAGCCGACACGGCTGTGGCAGTGGCTGCGCCGGCTCGATCCGCGGTGGATGGCCGTCTCGCTGTGGCGGCGCGGGTTGGCCGGTGTAGCCGTCCTCTGCCTCGCGCTGCTGTCCTGCTACGGGGTCGTCGCCGCCATGGGGCTGTTGGCGCTGCTGGGGGTCAGCCTGGCCCTGAATGAGGCTATCTGGGCCGGTACGATCGGCGTGTTCACCGTACTGGCTGCATTGTGTATTGCCGCCGGCGCCAGACGGCATCGCTCGCCCGGGCCGCTCGCCCTGGCGGCCGCCGGGGCCGCTGTCGTGCTCTACACCCAGTTCGTCGACTATCGGGTGCTGGTTGAGCTCGTCGGATTCCTGTTGCTAGGCGGCGGGGTCGGCTGGGACGTATGGCTGCGCCGTCGCTGGCAGGCACGTGTGCTCGGGCTCGAGTAGGGGCTCGGCAGGGTGTAACACGCCGGCGGAGGCCGAAGGGGGCGGGCCCCGCCCCCTTCGGCGTCGTGCTCAGGCGGTGGCCGCCTGCCGGCCCACCGCGGCGTGAATGGCCTCGCGGAGGATGGCGCAGGCGCGGTCCACGTCCTCGTCGGTAGCGGTGAGCGGCGGCAGCAGGCGGATGACGTTGCCGTGGATGCCGCAGGCCAGCACCAGAAGGCCACGTTCCCGCGCCGCGGCGAGCACGGCACCAGTGCGCTCGGGCGAGGGACGGTCATCGTCGAAGAGCTCGAAGGCGACCATGGCACCGAGGCCTCGCACGTCGCCGATACCGTCCACCTCGCCGGCGACGGTTTTCAGTGTCTCGGTGAGGCGATCGCCGATGGTGTTGCTGCGTTCGACGAGCCCTTCCTCCTCGATGACGTCGAGCACGGCGAGCGCGGCTGCGGCGGAGAGCGGGTTGCCGCCGTAGGTGCCCCCCAGGCCGCCCGCGTGGGGGGCGTCCATGATTTCGGCACGCCCGGTGACCGCGGCGATGGGCATGCCGCCGGCGAGGCCTTTGGCCATGGTGGTGAGATCGGGGATGACACCACTGTGCTCCATGGCGAAGAGCCGACCGGTACGGGCGAAGCCGGTCTGTACCTCGTCGGCGATGAGCACGATGCCGTGGCGATCGGTAATCTCGCGCAGGCCTTGCAGGAACTCCGTCGGTGCGGCGTAGAAGCCGCCTTCGCCGAGTACCGGCTCGATGATCATGGCGGCGACGCGCTGTGGGTCCACGTCGAACTTGAGCAGCTCCTCCACCGAGCGCAGGGCGTCGGCCACCGAGACGTCGTGCACGTCATTGGGGTAGCGGGCGTGATAGATCTCCGCCGGCGACGGGCCGAAGCTCGTCTTGTACGGATGGACCTTGCCGGTGAGTCCCATGGTGAGCGTGGTGCGGCCGTGGAAACCGCCGCCGAAGGCGATCACCGCTGAACGTCCGGTGTAGGAGCGGGCGATTTTCACGGCGTTCTCCACCGCTTCGGCGCCAGTGTTCACCAGTACGGTCTTCTTGGCGAAGTCGCCGGGTACCAGCGTGTTCAGTCGCTCGGCGAGCTCGATGTACGGTTCGTAGGCGAGCACGTGCATGCAGGTGTGGGTGAACTGCTGGAGCTGCTGCTCCACGGCCGCCTGCAGCCGCGGATGGCGGTGACCGGTGTTCACCACGGCGATGCCTGCGGCGAAATCGATGTATTCGCGCCCCTCCACGTCCCACACGCGGGCGTTTTCCGCGCGTTCGGCGGCGACTGGGTGAATGCTGCCCACGCCACGGGCGACGGCGGCACTGCGGCGCTCGAAGAGCTCGTTGTTCGTGGTCATGATGGGTTCTCTCCTAGTACGTTTGTCTTTGATTTGCGTTTTGGGTGATGCCGGTACCCTGGCGGTCGCTGTTCTTGTGGCCGCGATCGCCACGGTGGCGGGTATCGCCGGGGGAGGGCCGGTGGCGAACGTTACGGCGGGAGACGCTGTGAATCCGTCCCTGGACGCTCGGATGCCGCCGCCCCTGGCGGCATACGCTCCCGCCGCAACGTTCGCCACCGGCCCGAGCAACTGCAGCGGGCGTGTCCGCGGTCATGGTGGCGTTGCTACGTTCAGCCCGACACTTTGAACCTGCTACTTGCCGCTTTCCGCTCAGTGCTTGCGCCGGGCACTGCGTTGCCGCATTCGGCCAGTCGTAGCCGCGGTTCTTGGGGGCAGCCGGCCGCTACTGAATCCCCCCGAAACACAGGTACTTGGTCTCGAGGTACTCCTCGATGCCGTGGTGGCCGCCCTCGCGACCGAGCCCGGAGGCCTTCATGCCACCGAAGGGTGCCTCGGCAGCGGACATCAACCCGGTGTTGATGCCCACCATGCCGTACTCCAGCGCCTCGGCGACCCGCCACAGGCGGGCGTTGTCGCCGCTGAAGAGGTAGGCGGCGAGCCCGTACTCCGTGTCGTTGGCGAGCCGGACCGCTTCTGCCTCGGTATCGAACCGGAACAGCGGGGCTACCGGGCCGAAGATCTCGTCGTTCGCGAGCGCCATGTTCGCTGTGACGTCGGCGAGCACGGTGGGCTCGAAGAACGTCCCGCCCCGGTTATGACGCCCGCCGCCGCAGAGCGTACGTGCGCCCTGGTCGCGAGCGTCGCCGAGCAGGCGCTCGACCTTGTCGATGGCCGCGGCGTTGATGAGCGGCCCCTGGTTGACGCCGTCCTCGCGGCCATCGCCGACGGTGAGCCGCTCCGTCACCGCTTCGGCGAGGCGTTCGGCGAATTCCCCGTAGATACCGGACTGCACCAGGATGCGGTTGGCGCACACGCAGGTCTGGCCGGAGTTGCGGAACTTGGAATCGATGACCCCCTGGATGGCGGCGTCGATGTCGGCATCGTCGAAGATCAGGAACGGCGCATTACCACCGAGCTCGAGGGAGAGCTTCTTGATGGTGTCCGCGCACTGCGCCATCAGCTTCCGGCCCACGGCGGTGGAGCCGGTGAAGGAGAGCTTGCGCACGGTGGGGCTGGCGCAAAGGGCCTCGCCGATGGACGCCGGCTCGCCGGTGACCACGTTGAGCACGCCTGGCGGAATCTCCGCGCGATGCGCCAGCTCCGCGAGCGCCAGAGCCGTCAACGGCGTGGCTTCGGCGGGTTTGACTACCATGGTGCACCCGGCGGCGAGCGCCGGGGCGACCTTGCGCGTGATCATCGCCGCCGGGAAGTTCCACGGGGTGATCGCCGCGCATACGCCCACGGGCTCCTTGCTCACCGCGATCCGCCGATCGGCGGCAGGGGCGGGGATGAGTTCGCCGTAGGTGCGTCGGGCCTCTTCGGCGTACCACTCCACGTAGGAGGCGGCGTAGGCGATCTCGCCGCGAGCCTCCGCCAGGGGTTTGCCTTGCTCGGCGGTGAGAATCTCGGCGAGGTCGTCCTGGTGGCTCATGAGCAGCTCGTGCCAGCGGCGCAACCGCGCCGCGCGCTCCTTGGCCGTGAGCGCCCGCCAGGCGGGATAGGCCCTTTCGGCGGCGTCGATGGCGCGATGGGTCTCGGCGGCGCCCATCGCTGCCACCGAGGCGAGACGTTCGCCGGTCGCCGGGTCGTGGACGTCGAACGTGGCGCCGCGGTCGGCGTTTTGCCAATCGCCGTCGATGTAAGCGCGTTCGCGAAGCAGCGCGCCATCGGTGAGCTCGCGCATGATTTCCTCCAGTCTGCAATACGGGACTGTCGGCATTACAACGCATTTTGGCTCCCTTTATGGGGCCAATGCGCTACACTCGATGGAACCAATCGATTCCGCGTGGGTGTATCGTGCTGATCGCCGACCTGCTGCTGCAGAGTCTCCAGCAGCAGCGTGACCACCGCCGTCTGACCCTGAAACGCCGCGTCTACGCCGCCCTGCGCGAGGCGATTCTGGATGGCCGGCTACCGGCGGGCACCCGCCTGCCCCCCACCCGTGAGCTGGCCCGGGATCTCGGCATCGGCCGCAATACGGCGCTGCGCGCCTATGACATGCTGCTCGCCGAGGGGTATGTGGAATCCCGCGTGGGGGCGGGGACGTTCGTCAGCGAGAGTCTCGTGGAGCCACCCCCCGCCGGACGGCGGGGCGCAACCCATGCGGCGCCCGTGGTGCCGCGGCTTTCCCGTCGCGGCCGGGCGATCGCCCGTCATTCGTCGAGCAGCGAGATACAGTACGGCGCATTCATGCCGGGCATTCCCGACGTGGAGGCCTTTCCCCATGCCACCTGGCGGCGGCTGGTCAGCCGCTACCTGGACCGCCGCCACGCGCGGCTGATGCAGTACGCCTCGGGCGGTTACGGTCCGCTCAAGACCGCCCTTGCCGAGCACTTGCGGGTCTCCCGGCTCATCGATTGCGAGCCCCGTCAGATCATGATCGTTGACGGTGCCCACCAAGGCCTCGATCTCTGCGCGCGCATGCTCGCCGATCCCGGCGAGACCGCTTGGATCGAGGATCCGGGATATTGGGGGGCGCGCAACGTCTTGCGGGGCGCCGGCCTGCGCTTGCGCCCCGTGCCGGTGGACGAGGAGGGTATCGCGCCGGCCGCCGACGACTGGGAGCGCCCCCCGCGGCTCATTTTCACCTCGCCCTCGTACCAGTACCCCACCGGTGCGGTGTTGAGCCTGGCGCGCCGGCGCCTGCTGCTTGAACGCGCTGCCGCCACCGGCGCCTGGATCGTGGAAGACGATTACGACAACGAGCTGCGCTATCACCGCGAGCCCATCGCTTCGCTCTACGG
>CAZHBN010000178.1:0-8406 GCA_964530405.1 uncultured Ectothiorhodospiraceae bacterium | reverse complement strand
CTGAGACCTGACAATATTTCCTGCAAGGTTAGTAATGTCTGATGGGGGGTGTCTCGGAGCGATGCGACGGGCGTTTCTGGCGCCGGCCGCGCTGTGCGTAGCGCTAGCGAGTGGTTTATGGGCGCAGTCGGCGGTTGCCGCGATGGTGCCGCCCGATATTGGGGCAACGGCTGGACGAGGGGGCTGTGAACCCGCGGCGAGAACACCCAGCGGTGACTGTAGCAGCGGGGTGCAGGCGCAGTTGCCGAGACTCGCGCCGATGTCGGTGCGACGGCGCGATACCCTGGCGTTGCGTTCGCGATTGACGGGCTTGCCCACGCAGCGGGGGAAGGCGGAATCCGCCCACAATGGTCTCTGGGTCAAGGACGAAGGGGCGGGGATTCAGGGCTGGGGGATGCAGCTTCGTCCCGCTGTGCGGTCTAGGCGTGGGCCCGTTTTCGAAAGTGCCTATCTGGATTATGTCGATGATGCCTCGGCGGTGGACGCGGTTGCCGAGCGTGGCGACGTGTGGTCGGTGGCGGTTCACGACCGCCTGTTCGCCGATCGTTTGCGGCTACATGGCGAATACGCCGCGAGCCGGGCGGTGGAAGTGCACCGGTATGGCGCCGCGCGATCCAGCAGCGGTGCGGCCTATGACTTTTCGGCCCGCTATGCCAGCGCGCCGAATACGGGGAATGCCTTCGCCTGGGAGGTACTGGCGGAGCGACGCTGGGCGGATGAGGCCTTCTGGACCCGTGCGCCCGACGAGCCGGCGCGGGGGCGACGCGTGGACCGGCTGGCCGCACGCATCGACTGGGGAGCGCTCTCAGGCCGGATCGGCGGCACACGAACACTACGCGATGCCGACGCCGGCGACCGTGAGCGCGAGGCGGTCACCACCGAGCTCGTCTACGCCGACGGCGGGCTCGGTTGGCTGCCTGTCGTCGGCGGCCTTCTGCGCAGTCCACGCTACAAGGTGACGCTGGCGCAAAGCCGCCTGGTCCGTTTGCAGGCCGGGACGCTGCTCGAACGGCGGGAGTCAGCGAGCCTTGGCGTTGGTTTTCGCCCCGGTGCCTGGCAGTGGGGTGGGCATTACCGGCATGCAGTGACCCGGGCGCCCGACGATCCGGGTACCGGGCGGATCCGGCGCTCGACGCGATTGTTCGTGAAGGTGCCTCTCGGCGGGCGCATCGCCGTTCATCCCGAAGTGAACTGGCAAGTGACGCAGACCGGCGCTGCGGCGCCGGAATCGTGGCGCATGGAGACCCGTCTGGCGAGTACTGCGACGCTGATCCCCCGCCGGCTCGATGCCGAGTTCCGTATCAATGCCGACCGCAGCCTTGCGGCGGACGATTCCGAGGATAGCCGAGAGCTTACGCTGGAAGGGCGGCTACGTTGGCGGGTGCGGTGGCCGCCGGCGAATCTGCCACCGTTCACGGTCACTGTGAACGGCCGATACGGGCATCGCACGGATCGCCACGGCAACCACCGGAATCAGGCCCGCGCGGCCCTGGAGGTCGCGTTGCCGCACGGGTTTTACTGACCTTTCGAGCGTATTGCCGTCTTCCAGCGTTCGTCGGCGCGCCTTGCCGCAATGGCGCATGGGACCACTGCGGTTCGGCATTACCTCCGAGACGATTGGTAGTAACGTCGCACCCACAACTGTTAGCGTTGCATGGAGCACGCGAGGGGGTGGCGTCATCGGATGCAGGAGGCACGATGAAGCGTCTATTGATTCTCGCTCTCGTAATGGCCACACCGGCCGCCATGGCGGCCACCGAAGTCACGATGCACCGGGTGAGCGCCGACGGCGTCGGCGACGCCATCGGCACGGTGACGTTCAGCAAGTCCGAGTACGGGGTGTTGATCGAACCCGATCTGAAAGGTCTGGAGCCCGGGCTGCATGGCTTCCACGTGCACCGCAAGCCGAGCTGCGAACCTGCCGGGAAGGATGGTGAAATGAGCGCTGCCGCCGCGGCCGGTGGGCACTTCGACCCAGACGATACCGGCCGGCACCGCGGGCCTTATGACGCAAGCGGTCATCGCGGCGATCTGCCGGCGCTGGCGGTCGATGCCATGGGCCATGCCACTACACCGTTGCTGGCCCCGCGCCTGGAGGTCAGCGCCCTCGCGGGGCACGCCGTGATGATCCACGCCAACGGCGACAATTACGCGGATCAGCCCAGGAAGCTCGGTGGTGGCGGGCCACGTGTCGCCTGTGGCGTCATCGAGTGATTGGCCGTGCGGGCGCTTCTCGCGCCCGCTCTTCTAGCTCTGGCCAGCGCTCATGCGTTGTTTCGCCGCCGAAGTCATGCCCAGTCGTTCGGCGGTTTGCCGTGTCCAGTGCTCGATGGTCGCGAGCTCGCGCTCCGAGAAGTGGGGCCGGTAGTAACTGGGATGGCGGATGTGGCTGCGCGCGCGCTCGAGAAGGTCCGGCGACGCTTGCAAGTCGCAGTGTTCCAGCAACCGCGATAGCGTCTCCTGGGGCTGTGCGCACAGCGGCTCGTAGTGCACGACCAGCGCAGCGGCGCGCAGTGCCGGGTTGGCGTCCAGGCGGTCGGCCAGGTAGTCGTGCACGACGCGCCAGTAATGCGCCCAACCTTCCACCTCGTGACCCCGCTGCCACAGGGCTGCGATCTCGCGGGCCTCGCCGTCGTCGCCGACGTTGATGGGGCGCCGGTCCAGGCCGAATTCGAAATGCCCCACCCGCTGCAGATGCGTGACGGCGCGGGGCTGACGTAGCTGTCCCTCGTGGAACAGGCGTTGCTGCTTCATCAGCGAGGCAATGTGCCAGACGGGGTCACGTACAGGGATGATGAAGCGCGCATCGGGAAAGCATTTGAGCAGGTACTCGAGTCGCGTGACATTGTAGTTGCCCTTGGAAACGTAGCGCTCCGCGCCGCGAACGCGCAGCAGCTTGCGGATGTGATCGCGGTAGAAAGCCTCGAATGCCGGGTGGGATGTCTCCTCGTCGAGGACGGCACTGGTGGCCGGACTGTGCAGTTGGGGAAAGAATGCCATCCATAGCACTTCCTCGAAGGCCTCGGGGCTCTCCGGGGTCACCATGATGCCGTCCTTGTGCGTGCGTTCAGCCGGTTGCGCTTCCGCCCGCGGCGCGAAATCCAGGAACCGGTTCCAGAGGTACGGCGTGTGCAGCAGCGGGTAGTCGCGATAGCGGTGCGTGGCCACGGCCTGATGCCAGCTCAGCACCTCGAGTAACAGTGTGGAGCCCGAACGCGCCAGCCCCGCCACGTAAATGGGCGCCTCCACCCGTACCTCCGCGAGCGAGTCACCCAGCAGCCGGGTTTCCAGGTTGCCGAGCCTGCGCCAAAGCCCCGGGTGGCGGGCGACGAAACCGCCCAGATAGTGGTTCCACGGATCGACGCGGAAGGGGTCGTCAGTGGCGGTGTGTGTCATTGCCGGATCCTCCGCAGTGTCTATTCGATGCGCGCGAGCACTTTCAGCGCCACCGAAGCGACGAGTAGCGACAGGAAGAAGGGCAGCTCCCAGCCGTGGAGCCACCCCGGACCGATGGTCAGGTACTCCCTTGCCGGAAGCTCGACGCGTATGCGGTCCACCGCGGCGTCGTCGTCGATGTAGCCGGCCGGATTGCCGAACAGCGCGTTCCACCAACGTCGCTTGTGGATCACCGGCACCGGCTCGGGCAGCGCCACTTCGGCCACGGCCCGGTTTTGTGTGTCGTGTACGATCACGCGGGGTGTCTGCCGTGAGGCTTCGGGTGCGACCCACTCGGCCTGAAGTTGTTCCGGGGCAATATGGATGGCCGGAACCGCGCCCGACGCGGGGTAGGCGTAGCCGTAGGCCGTGGCGAGCCAGGCGATCAGCGTGAGCAGAGGCAGCGAACCCACGATGGCGGGTGCCGCGACCCGGCCCACCTGAGCGAACGCGGTTGCCAGCAGGTGCCTGATCAGTGGCATCGCCTCGGCGAACTCGCCGTCGAAAGCGTCCAGTCGCTGCCGGGCGTCGGCGAGCGCCCGTTTGCCTTCGGCGATGCGTCGCTGCGAGGAAAGCAGGCAATAAAGGCCCATGGAGATCAGTCCGCCAATCGCCCCCCAGATCATCAGCCGGAGGGGCGCGGACAGGACCGTCGCCGCCAGGCTGTCCAGCCACGCGAACACCGGTGCCGGCAGGTCGAACAAGCCCATGGACGTCGCCTACGGGCTTCGCTGCGAAGGGGATTCGTCCCCGTCGGGTCGGCCGGGCTCGTCGTCCGTGGCGTTCGCCATCGCTTGTACGTCGCGGCGGGCCTTTGCGCGCCGGCGTGCACGGCGAATCGGCCATACGATCACGAATCCGAGCGCGGCGCCGATCGCGAGCAACAGGCCCCAGAGCGCGCCCAGAAGGCTGAGGCCGGCACCGGGGCCGACGTAGGCGAAGGCCGCTTCGCTGGCGCCAAGCGTCAGCGCGACGAGGACGAGCGCTGTGTGTTTGCACCTCATGGCGTGTGCTCCTCTCTGGCTGTGGTGGTCGGGGCGACTCGGGCCCGGAAGGACGCCGACAGGCGGTCCGGCGGGATGCGCTGGCCATAGCTGACGACGGGTATGCGCGCATCCGCCTCGCCGCCGCGAACCGGGTTGATGTATTCCCAGACGATCTCGCCGGCAGGTGTGACTTCCAGCAGACGTCCGCCGCTGGATTCCGTTATCAGGGTGTTGCCGTTGGGCTGACGTTCGACGGCCGCGCGAATGAGGCTCTCCAGCGGCGCACCCTCGTCGCCGGCGTAGGTCCATTCGATGGCGCCGGTGGCAGGGTCGACCTCGATGATGCGTGACTTGCCGTCGGGGCCGAAGTGTCCGCGGTTGTCGAAGACCAGCAGGTTGCCGTTGGGCAGGATGTCCGGGTCATGCTGGGCTAGCCACGGGCCCCGGCTCGCCCAGACCACCGTTTCCCGCTCGATGTCCACCAGGGCCACGCTGCCACCGGCGAGCTCCCGGAAGGAGACGAGCACCTGCCCGGGCGCTGCTTCGGGGATCTTGCGAGCCAGGCGCTCAGCGTCGTCACGGTCCAGGTAGTCCACGCCGTTGGCGTGCAACGGGTCGCTCAGGCTGTAGTAGGGCACGCGCCAGAGATAGCGACGGTAGTCGGAGCGGTTGATCGCTTCCAGCAGCGAGATCTTCGTGAGTGTCTCCCCCTCGGGTGAGAGCAACACCAGCGAGTCCTCGAGAAACGGGGGCTCGAACTGGTCCGCACCTTCGAGCTCGGTGGTGCGAAAGCCATGGGCGAGGGCGGCGATCCGTCCGCTGTCGGCGACGTCGAAGTCGTGGTGAAGGTTGTCCAGGTTCTTCCAGATGACGCTGGAGTCCGCGGCCAGGCGGGCCATGCCGTAGCCGTAAGGGGTGTCGCCGACGCCTTCGTAGAGCGCGAGCAGATCGCCATTGGGGAATACGTGGGCCTTGCGGAAATAGATCTGGCGATCCGGCACGGGATTGCCGGTGGCGGCGCTCGCGTCCCAGATGCTGCTGAAAGGTCGCTCCCACTCGTGAACGGGTTCGCCGTTCATGTCCACGAGCATCGCCTTTGCCCCGTGTCCCGAGGTGTACAGCGTGAGCCCGGCCTGGGTCTTGCCGGGCAGATAGTGGATCACGCCGCGATCGTCGGTGCGCTGCTTCGACCACAGATCGGTGGCGTAGGGGTCCGTATAGCGTGTGAGCTTGTCGTATAGCGCCATGCCACCGCGGTAGGCGTCGCGTATCAGCGGTGCCGGGAAAGTCTCGGAGACGGTCATCACCGTGCCGCCGACGAAGGCGAGAAACATCAGTGAGAGGACAAAAACGACAGTCGGGAGATGGCGCAAGGCTGGTGCCTCCCTGGCGGATTAGCGATTGCCGCGTCGATGTTGCGCGTGAACGCGCCATGACGCACGCGGTGGCGTCTGTTTGTGGATTATTGGGCAGTGCTGCAGGCTTTGTGCCACCGTTCGGCGTAGTGTGCGTGAGTGATCTCTAATGATCTGTTTTTAAATATGTTTTTTGTTTTCGGTCAGGGGGCGTTGATTTGACGCATCGGTGCGGAGCGCATCTCGATCGTCGTCGCCGGGCGACGTTTCGGGCCGGCCAGGGACGGTGAGGCCCGGCGACGCATTCGAAAACGTCAGTGAGGGAGGAACAGGGCTCGGGCGGTTGCCCGAGCCCTGGCTTTCGCGTGTCAGGTGCGGAACTGCTCGACCATCTCGCGGAGCCGGCCGGCGGTGGCCGCGAGCTCGTTGCTGGCCTTGTTCGTCTGGGCCGTTCCCTCGGCGCTCTGCTCGGCCAGCTCGCTGACCTGGGAGACGCTCTGGGCGATCTGTTCGGAGGCGGTGCCCTGCTCTTCCGTGGCGCTGGCGATGCTGGTGGCCATCTGGCTGATGCGCTCCACGGCGTGGGCGATGTCCGCCAGCGCCTGGACTGCTTCCTGGCTTCCCTCAACGCTTTCCGAAGCGTGCTTCTGCCCCGCTTCCACCGCCCGAACCACCGTGGTGACTCGCGTCTGGAGCTGTTCGATGGTGGCCTGGATCTCGCCGGTGGACTTTTGCGTCTGCGAGGCAAGGTCACGCACTTCCTCCGCCACCACGGAGAAGCCACGCCCGTACTCGCCGGCGCGGGCGGCTTCGATGGCGGCGTTCAGGGCGAGGAGATTGGTTTTCTCCGCCACGCCGGTGATCACGTCCAGGACCTGGCTGATGCGCTCACCGTCCTTGAGGAGCTGGCGTGCCTCCTCGGCCGCTTCGCCGACGCTGTGTGCGAGGGTGTCCACGGAGTCGCGGGCATTGCCCACCACGCGGCTGCTCGCGGTGACGTTTTCGTTCGCCGTCCCCGCGGTGTCAGCCGTCTCGGAGGTGTTCCGGGCGACTTCCTGAATCGTGGCGCTCATTTCCTCGACAGCGGTTGATATCTGCTGGACCTCGTTGTTCTGCCGGTCGACGTTCGCGCGGCTCTGATCACTCACGGCCGACAGTTCCTCCGCCGACGACGCGAGGCTAGACGTGATCGTGAGCACCTCACTCAGGAGGCCGCGAAAACGCTCAATCATGGTGTTGAAAGCGTTGCTGGCGTCGGCGATCTCGTCGCGGCCATGCACGTCGACCGAGACCGTGAGGTCCGAATCCCGGGCGCTTCGCTCCATGGTTGCGCGCAACCGCTCCAGCGGCGTCCGGATGCTCGTGCCGATGAACCACGCGATAAGGCCTACCGCGACGATCGATGCTACGGTCATACCACTGAACAGCGTCAGCGAGCGGACGTAGTCCGAGTGGGCGTGTTCATAAAGCGCTTCGGCGACCTCCAGCTGAAGGTGAACGAGCTCGTTGAGCTTTGCGCTGATGGGGTCGATGGTGGCATATAGCGGTCCATCGAACTCGTCGAGCTCACCGGTGACGGTGCCGCTCAACCCGGCGAGGCGGTCCTCCAGGCGGTCGATTTCCCGGTCTGCCCGGTCGAACAGCGCGCGGGCTTCCCTGGCGAGCGTCGCCTCCCGTGCGGTGAATTCCGTTTCGTTGAATCGCTGCCAGAGCTCGTCTGTGCGTTCGCGCGCCTCGCGGACGTCGGATAGTGCCTCCTCGGCCGATATGAGCCCGGCGTTGGCCTTGTTGACGGCTTCCGGGATGAGTACGGCGTAATCGTCGGCGATGCCCTTGAGATCCTCCAGGGGAACGACGCGATCCACATACATGGTTCGTGCGTCGTTCTGAATCCGTTCCATGACTTTCATCCCCCACAACGCCACGACAACGAGTACCACCAGCGGTGTAGCGGCAAGCACCCAGAGCTTGGTCTTGACGGTGAGGTTGATTGGTTTCATTCGAAGCCCCTTCTGCTGTTATCGGCGCGACCGGGAGCCTTTAGCAATGCAGGATCCCTACTGTGTTTGTCGGCCGACGAGGCCTTGGGGCGAGAGGGCGAAACGCTGGTCTGACCAGCGGTGTATTCACTTTATCGGACAGGCTCTGCGGCATTCGCGGCTCCGGCGAATGAATGCCGGCTTGATGGCAACGACCATCAAGCCGGCACCGAGACCCGTCAATGCGCTGCTACCGGTCCGCAAGGGGCGAATGGCCGGTGCGGCGCATCCATCAACGCTGGTGGTACAGCCACTCTTGTCGAGGAAGCGCCCGCTCGTTGATTCGTATCTCGGCGATGTCGCCGGCAAAGGGGCTGTCGAGTGCGCCCATCCAGCTGCTCATGCCAATGTTCCAGGGCTTGCCGGGGATGGCGAGCAGGCCGTGTTGCGGCTCGGTGGCCGTGCGCATGGTGCGAGAGCCGTCCACGTACATGGTCACGAACTCGCCGTCGTTCACCAGGGCAATGTGGTACCAGTAGCCGCTGCTCACCTCCCAGGACCAGTTGCTCGGCCCGTTTCCGTTCTGCGAGGTGGAAATCCACTGGAACTCCTTGAGCGAGGAGACATTGAGCCCCAGGGATGGGTCGCCAC
>CAZHBN010000177.1:0-8505 GCA_964530405.1 uncultured Ectothiorhodospiraceae bacterium | reverse complement strand
AATGAGATAGGCCAATGCGACGGAGAAGATGGACATGGCCGTGGAGACGAACACAACCTGGAAGAAGAAATCCGAGAGCACCGAGTAGTAGAGCTCACCGCCGCTGGCGAGCACCGCCTCGGTGGTGTGGTCGGCGCCGATGAGAAAGCCCAGGCCGGGGAGTACGGCACTGTCGGAGCCACCGTACATGATCTGATAGCCCACCAGCATGTACATCACGCAGGCGATGGCGTAGAGCGCGACGTTCTTGGTCAGGATCTCGGCGGTGTTCTTGGCGCGCACGAGCCCCGCCTCGAGCATGGCGAAGCCCGCCGCCATCCACATCACCAGTGCGCCCGAGACGAGGAAATAGAAGGTATCCAGCGCATAGCTGAGCTGCGTAACCGCGTCCATTGGCTGCTCCGTGGTAACGAGTGATCGGTGTTCGTTCGCAGGGAACGAAATACTCGCATCGCTCAAGCAGTCTCTGTGCCAACCAGAAAAATCGTTAATTAACAACGGACTACGGCGTGTCGGGGTGTGCTGTATTGCACCGTGTTGGGGCGCGGCACCGGGCGGGCACCACATCGGTGCGAAGGTGATGCACCAGATTCACGCCCGGTTCAGTTGCATGTGGCCATGCTGGGATATCGTGGCGGTTGCGCGAGGGTCGAGCCCATGCGTTTGCCGGTAACCGGTTGCGGGCCGCGCCTGCGCGTGGCCATGGTCGCGGGCCTACTGGCAGCCGCTCTGTCCGGCTGCCACTATGCAGTCTCGCAGTCCTACGGCCTCGGCTACCATGACGCCGGCTACGGCAGTGGCTATTACGGCCACATCCTGTACCGGTTCGGTGACTACGGCGACCGGCATTATGGGCACAAGGGCCGATACAAGGACCGCCACCACGGGCACGAGTACCGTCCACACCGTTTCCGGGAAGGTCACCACCGCTATCGCGGCCACCGTTTCGGCCACCGGCGCCAGCATGGGCGCCGTCATCGGTAGCCGCTCGGGGGCGTATTTCAGCCGCCCGCGCCGAGTGCCCGGTCCAGATCGGCGATGAGGTCGTCGACGTCTTCTATGCCCACGGACAGCCTTATCAGCCCGTCCTCGATGCCCAGGGCGCGGCGGGTCTCGGCCGGAATGGAGGCGTGGGTCATGATCCCGGGGTGCTCGATGAGGCTCTCGACCCCGCCGAGGCTCTCGGCGAGCGAGAACAGGCGGCAGCGCTCGAGCATGCGGCGTGCCCCATCCTCGCCACCGCGGATCACCGCCGAAACCATGCCGCCGAAGTCGGTCATCTGCCGGGCGGCGAGCTCATGCTGGGGATGGCTCTCCAGACCCGGGTAGATGACCCGTTCCACCTGGGGGTGGTGGTTCAGCCAGTCGGCGATGGTGCGGGCGTTGGCGCAGTGCTGGCGCATGCGAAGCGCCAGGGTCTTGGCGCCACGCATGGCGAGGAAACTGTCGAACGGCCCCGCGATGGCCCCGGCAGCGTTCTGGATGTAGCCCAGGCGGTCGGCGAGCTCGGTGTCGTTGCCCACTACCGCGACGCCGCCGACCACGTCCGAGTGTCCGCCGATGTATTTCGTCGCCGAGTGCACCACCACGTCGAAGCCGAAATTCAGCGGCTGCTGCAGGACGGGCGTGGCGAAGGTGTTGTCCATCACCGCGATCAGGCCGTGATCCCGTGCGAAGGCCGCCACGCGTTCCAGGTCCACCAGCTTGAGCAGCGGGTTGGTGGGGGATTCCACCCAGATCATGCGCGTGTCGTCCCGCACCGCGGCGGCCATGGCGTCCGGGTCGGTGAGGTCCACGAAGCTGAACTCGAGCCCGGCCGAGCGCCGGCGGACGTTCTCGAACAGCCGGTAGGAACCGCCGTAGAGATCGTCCATGGCAATGACGTGGCTGCCGTGGTCCAGTAGTTCCAGCACGCTCGCCGTTGCCGCCATGCCCGAGGCGAAGGCGAACCCTGCGCGCCCGTTCTCCAGGTCCGCCACACAGCGTTCGTAGGCGAGACGGGTGGGGTTGCTGGTACGCGAGTAGTCGAAGCCCTGGTGCTGACCCGGGCTCGACTGTACGTAGGTGGAAGTGGCGAAGATGGGCGTCATGATGGCGCCGGTGCCCGGGTCCGGGGCCTGGCCCGCATGAATGCCCCGCGTGGCCAGGCCGTAGCGTCGATCGTAGTCGGTCATTGTCGATATCTCAGTCGGTCTTGCGCCGTAGGTAATTGAGCAGGTCGATTTGCGTGATCAGGCCGTGGAAGTGATCGCCTTCGGTGACGATGGCGACGTGCCCGGCCTTGAAGATGGCGAGTACGTCATCGAGGCTCGCGCGTACATCCACCTTCTCCAGTTGGGTGATCATGGCTTCGCGTACCGGCGAACGGAAGTGATCAACGTGGCCGTAGACGGCGAGCAGCAAGTCCGACTCGTCGACAATGCCCACGACCCGGTCGTTGTCCATGACCGGTAGCTGGGAGACATCGTAGAGCTTCATGCGTGCATACGCCGTGGTCAATGGCTCGTCCGGGCCGATGACCACGGTATCGCGCTCGTCGAACGGGTGCTTGACGAGATCGCGCAGATCGCCGTAGTGGTGGCGTTCGATGAAGCCCTGATCCTCCAGCCAGTGGTCGTTGTACATCTTGGAGAGGTACTTGTTGCCGGTGTCGCAGACGAAGGTCACCACGCGTTTGGGGGTGCGTTGATCGCGGCAGTAGCGAAGGGCCGCGGCCAGGCAGGTACCGGTGGAGGTGCCGCCGAGAATGCCCTCGGCACGCAGTAGCTCGCGCCCGCAGAGCAGGCTTTCCTTGTCGTCCACCGTGATCGCGTTGTGGACGTGGGAGAGATCCGCGACCGGGGGAATGAAGTCTTCGCCGATGCCCTCGATGAGCCAGGAACCGCCTTCCAGGTCGGTGCGGCCGGTGCGGACGTACTCGGCCAGGATCGACCCCTTGGGGTCGGCGAGCACCATCTCCGTGTCCGGTGCCGCCCGTGCGAAAAAGCGAGACAGCCCGGTCAGGGTGCCGCCGGAGCCCACGCCGCAGATCACTGCATCCACCCGCTGATCCATCTGCTCGTGAATCTCCGGGCCGGTGATGGTTTCATGGGCATGGGGGTTGGCGGGGTTGGCGAACTGGTTGATGAACACCGCTCCCTCGGTGCGCTCGGCGATCGCCTGAGCCTTGTCCTGGTAGTACTCGGGGTGGCCTTTCGCCACGTCCGAGCGGGTCATCACCACTTCCGCTCCCATGGCCTTGAGATTGAAGATCTTCTCCCGGCTCATCTTGTCCGGGATGACGAGGATCAGCCGATAGCCTTTCTGCTGGGCGACCAGCGCGAGCGCCAGCCCGGTGTTGCCGGCGGTGCCTTCGACGATGGTGCCACCGGGGCGCAGGCTGCCGTCCTGCTCCGCTGCCTCGATCATGGACAGGCCGATGCGGTCCTTGATCGAGCCCGTCGGATTGCTGTTCTCGAGCTTGAGATAGAGCTCGCAGGGGCCGGTGTCCAGGTTCGACACCCGCATCAGGGGTGTGTTGCCGATCAGCTCCATGGCATTGGCGTAGGTGGGCATGGCGTGCTCCTCCTCCCTGATTCATCTTTTGAACCTCACGGTACCCAGTCTAGAAGCGAGGTGGTGCATGGCGCCATGTCCGTGGGTGGAATACGGCCTCCCGGACATTGGTGTGTCGCCTCGGTGCCGTCCTGCATACGCTACTCGCGTAGAATCATCCGCGATGAAGCTTCGCTCCACGACACGGCGAGTTCGACGATGCGTGCCCCCGTTGCCCTTCGTTATGTGCTGATTCAGGTGCCGGAGGCCCTGCTTGTCGCGATTGCGCTCTATGTCGTCGTCTCCGCGGGCTGGATCGGTGGGTGGACCGGGGGTGCCATCTTCGGCCTCTGGCTCGTCAAGGACGCTGTCCTGTATCCCCTTTACCGGCACGCACTGCGTGACGATGTGCCCACCGGCGTTGCCGCGCTGGTCGGGCGCCAGGCCGTCGCTCTGGAACCGCTGGATCCGACCGGGCACGTGCGGGTCCACGGCGAACGCTGGCGGGCACGCACGGTACGCAGCGTCACCGTCGGCGCGGGCGAGGAGGTGCGCATCGTCGCTGCCGAAGGGTTCGTGCTCATCGTGGAAGCCGAGCACCTGGAGCGCTCGAGTATCGGCGGCGATTACTAGTATTTCCGGAAGTGTCGCCAGGTCCTGGTGGCCGTGTTCGCCGTCGCGGCGACGCCGCGCGCGTTCGACGTGACCTCGCTACGCAGGGGCTTCCGCGCCTTGCCCGGACGCCGTGCAGTCCCCTGTCAGGATGCATCGCCATTGCGGGCGGAGGTTGTCTGCATACCAGGCCGAGACATCCACGGGTTCGGGTAACGCGTCGTCGAGCCATGCGGCCAGGCGTTCCGTCAGTGCCCCCACGTCCCCCGGCGGGTAGCGGTAGTCCGGCGGGTATTGCTCCGGGTAACACAGGGCATCGGGCACCAGTGGCCGGGCACCGGCGCTCGCGGCCTCCAGCATGGCAAGCCCCTGAAACTCGTGGCGGGCCGTACTCACGGCGATTGCGGCCCGGCCCAGAAGCCGACGGTAGGTCTCTTCGTCGACGCGTCCATCCGCGACGATTCGGTCGGGCAGGGTGGTGCGCAGGCGCTCCAGGGGCTCGCAACCGTCGCGGTGGCGGTCACCGAGCAGTGCCAGACGGAATGGAATACCGCGCCCGGCGAGCTCGAGGATCGCCGCCGTGAAAAGCTCCGGTGCCTTGTCGTATTCCCAGCGATGGTTCCAGAGAATCAGACGGTCGTCGCGTTGTGGGGCGGCTGCGACCGGCCCGATGGGCACGGGGCAGATGCTGCTACGGGCATACAAGCGCTCGCGCAGGCCGCAGGGCACCTGGTCGGGCATCCTTGCCAGCAGCTGTTCCATACCATCGAGAAACGAATGCCGGTTGAATGCGGAATTGAACAGCAGCCGGTCGGCGGCGAGAGCGCCGTAGAGTTGTACCATCTGCGGATCGACGGAACGGAACTGGCGTTCGCTCACCGGGTAGGCGAACTGGTTCTCGTGGAAGTAGTAACAGGCCGGCACCGATGCCAGCCGCGGCTGGAGCCCCTTCAGCGTGGCGAGATCCACCATGGACGTGGCGATCAGACGATCTGGGGGTTCCGCCGGCAGCGTATCCAGCCACGAAAGCGGATTGCCGCGGATGCGCCAGCGGAAGTGCCGCCCCGGCAGCTCGATCCGCCGCCAGCGGTAGCCGGGGTGGTTGTCGATCAGCCAGTCCGCCCACGATCGGTGACTGGCGGCGGCGTAGGCGGACAGCAGCCAGACACGCGGCTCGGTCATCGGGGTGTTCATGGCGCAGCGACCGCGGTGTCAGGGATGTTCCCAGCGACCGCTACGGCCGGCCCGGAAGGCCGCATCGATGACGCGCATGTTGGCGAGCGAGTCCGCCAGCGGTACGGGCTGCGGATGCCCGGCCAGTACCGCCTGGGCGAAGCGCTCCGCCTGCACACCATACTGGTCGCAAGTCTCGACCTCGATCGTCTGCCGACCGTCGCCATTGGTGAGAATCAGGCGGCTGGGCCGGTCCGCGGGGGCGTTGAACGGAATCTCGACGTCGATCCAGCCGGTGTCACCGAAGAACTGCATGCGCTGATGCGGCGCGAGCTGGGTTCCATAGGTGAATGTCGCCTGTACCCCGGGGAAATCCAGCAGAGCGGAACCGAGCCGGTCGACACCGAGGTCCGGATCGTATTCGATCAGTGCGGCGACCCGCTGCGGTTCGGTGCCGAGCACGAAGCGTGACGTGGTGATGGGATAGCAGCCGATGTCGAGCATGCCGCCGCCGCCGTAGTCCGCCACGTTGCGGATATTGTGCGGGTCGGTCTTGTGATAGCTGAAGATGCCGTGAATCGCCTGCAGCCGGCCGATGGCACCGTCGCGCACGAGCTCGCGCACCTTCAGCCACTGTGGGTGGGTGCGCACCATCACCGCTTCCTGAATGAAGACGCCGGTGCGTGCCTGCACGGAGGCCAATCGCTGCGCGTCCTGCGTGTCGATGCCGATGGGCTTTTCGCAGAGCACGTGCTTGCCTGCATCGGCGGCCCGGATGGTCCAGTCCACGTGCAGGTGGTTAGGCAGCGGAATGTAGACGGCGTCGACGCCGGGGTCGGCGAGCAGGGCCTCGTAGCTGCCGTGGGATCGCGGAATACCGAGACGTTCCGCCGTTGCCCGTGCCGTGTCCGCGTTCCGGGAGGCGATCGCCGTCACCCGGCAGTGATTGGCGGCCTGCATCGGCGGGATCACCTTTTCCTGCGCGATTTTCGCGGTGCCGAGAATGCCCCAGTTCAGCGTTGCCATTGCGCCTTCCTATAACGCTGTGTGTCGGGATGCACAGTCTACGGGTGTCAGCCGGCGCATGGTCACCACATTTCGGAGCGCCGCGGGGGTGTCGCTCGAAGTGCCTGCCCGTGTGGGCGTGGGGATCACCCGGTGATATGAATGCTGGCGCTTACGGTGCCCGTGCGCGGTCCGGTCACCCGAATGGTAACGTCGCCGTGTCCGCGGACCAGCCAGCTCAGGCGGCGTTCGCCCGTATTGCCGGGGCTGGACGGGTAGAACAGCGTCACATGCGGGTTGAAGCGGCCACGCCCCCAGCCTCGCAGGTGTCCGACCTTCTGGCGGCTGCCACCGGTGGTGACCGGCTCCGGCCCCTCGGTCTCGAGGTGTGCGTACAGCGGGTGATTCCACTCTAGACGCTGCGCGGACGGTATGCCGTAGGTGCCCAGGTAACCGGTGTTGCGCACCGTGGCAGTGATGCGGGTGAGGTCGTCGCCCAGAGGGGTGGCGTAGACGTCGTCGATCACCACGCAAGGGGCCATGGCTGCGACGCGCAGCCAGAGCGCGGAGACGGCGTCGCAGACTTCGGGAAGGCGCTCGACCGGCGGGTTGAACAGGCCGATCCGGGGATCCCAGCCACCGACTTCGACGCCCCCGAGCTGCGGGTGATCCACGGGGCGCCAGGGCCGGAGGATGCGGCTGTGGTTGTGCTCGCGGTCCCAGCGGGCGAGGGCACGGAGATTTTCCCGGGTAACGCGGGTGTAGTGGCCCACGAACGGTCGCTGCCGCTCGATGCCCAGCCGCGCGAATATGTCCCACAGCTCGCAGACCATCGCGAGGCAACCCTGCTGGTGAAAGGCGAAGTCCGTCAGGTCGCCGTGCAGGGGGCGTCCCGGCTCATAGGTGAACTCGTCGTGGCCGCTCACCATGGGGTAACCGGTCAGCGCGTGCGCCCAGTCCTCTACCTGGCGGTAGACGGCCAGATCGTCGCGGTCCATGGAGGTGTCGGGCGCGCTGCCCGGTGGCCGGATGAACACGCCGCCGAACGTGTGGAGGTTAAGCCATGCGAATATCTGGGGGTGGTCCTGGACGAACGCCACCACCGCGCGGCTTTCGGGTTCGCTCAACGGGTACGGCCCGGCGCCGTGCTGGTCTTCCTCCGGGGCCCAGTCGTAGGGGAAATTGCGGTTCAGGTCGGGACTGTTGTCCGAGAGAAAATCCGGTTTCGGAATCGTCCGTCCGTCGAAGGGCTCGATTCGGCCCTCCGGGTAGAGCCGAAAGAACGGGCCGGCGTCGTCGATCTCCCGCGGCCGCATGAGGCCGGGTTCTTCCTCGTCCTCGACGTAATCGCCAGCGGGGTCGGGCACACGCATTGTCAGTGCGAGGCCATCGCCGTCGATGTCCGCGGCGTGCCAGCGTGGGCGGTTCCCGTGCCGGCGGGCGTCGCGGGGCACGGAGCGAAGGACACGTCCGGACCGCAGCACCGCCTCGGCGCCATCGGGAGACAGGCGCGGAAGGATGTGGAAGGTCACTCTGCGGGCTTCGGCGAGAACCGGCGCGGGTAGCGGGATATCCGCGGCATTCGCGGAGTGGAGGGTGATAGCCGTTTCCGCGATGGCCATCGCGGCGTTGCAGCCGGCGAGCTCGGCGGCGTGCATGTTGCCGTCCACCCAGACGGCGGGGCCGTCGTCGGCGGCTGCGGGGCCGACCGTGATCAGCCACAGCTCCCGGCCGGCGGGTGTGCGGGCCAGGCTCTGCAGGCGCACGTGGGCGGGGTACGTCTCGGCCCAGCGCCGGAGTACCCGGGTCAGGGTGGCGTAGTCCGGGTACTCGCGGTGATGGGGCAGCGTATCGGTCGAGTGTGCCACGGGCGCGTCCTGCCTGGTCGCCAGGGGGTTACCGCCACTGTAGGCGCCATGATGCGCCGTTCCCGCCGCCGGGCGGCGGCAAAACGCGGCCGCCCGGCGTCATCGGTCCGTGCTATTCGCCCTTGAGCCTGGTGAGCACGGTCTCGGCGCTGCTCTCCTGAACGCCCTTGGTGTCCACGCCCAGATACTCCACCACGCCGTCGTTGGCGATCAGGGCGTAGCGCTTGCTACGCGTGCCCATACCGCCGCCGCTCGCGTCGAGATCCAGGCCCAGGGCGCTCGCGAGCTCGGCGTTGCCGTCGGCGAGCATGGT
>CAZHBN010000176.1:1512-8534 GCA_964530405.1 uncultured Ectothiorhodospiraceae bacterium | reverse complement strand
TCGAAGCCCTTGCCGGTGCGGGTGATGACGTCGTTGTGCTGGATCTCGTCGCAGGCGCGGATGCAGCGGTCGCAGAGGATGCAGGCCTGGTGGTCGACGGCGATCACCGGCGAGGAGTGGTCCTCGCCCCGCGGCTGCCCGGCACCGCCGTCCGGCCAGGGGATCGTGCCGATGCCTTCGTCGCGGGCGAGGGCGTAGAGCGCGTCGTCGCCGGTGGTGAGCTCCCGGCGGCTCGTCTCGGGCTGCTCGCTCAGCAGCAGCTCGGTGAGCACGCGGCGGTGCTCGACCACCTCCTCGGTGGCCGTCTGCACGGTCATGCCGTCCTCGCAGGGGCGTACGCAGCTCGCCGGCAGGGTGCGCTCGCCGGTGTCCACCGCGCACACGCGGCAGACCCCTACCGGGCGCAGGCGCGGGTCGTGACACAACACGGGGATGTCGATGCCGCTTGCCCGGGCCGCCTCCCAGATGGTGGTGCCCCTGGGCACCGTCACCTCGTGGCCGTCGATGGTGAGCGTCAGGGTCTCGCTCATGCCGTCTCCCCCCGCAGGCGCCGGACCTCCGGCGCGTCCGGGAATTTCTCGAAGAGATCCACCAGCGGCAGCATCGCCACCTGCCCCAGCCCGCAGATGGAGGTGCGCGCGAGGGTGGCGTTGAGCCGCTCCAGGCTGCCGTCGAGCCCTCCGCCGCCGGCGGCGAGTGCCGCCTCCACCATCGCCACGGCCTTGTGGCTGCCGATGCGGCAGGGCACGCACTTGCCGCAGCTCTCGTTGCGGAAGAAGCGCACCTGGGCAAGCGCCACCTCCACCAGGTCACGGCCCTCGCCCACGAATACCAGCGCCCCGGTGCCCAGGCCGCTGCCCGCCTCGCGCAGGGCGGTGAAATCCAGCGGCGTGTCCACCTTGTCCGCCGGCAGGAACGGCGTGGACGCGCCACCCGGTGAGAAGGCCCGCAGCGCGCGGCCGTCGGCCATGCCGCCGGCCTCGGCCAGGATTTCGGAGACCGGCGTGCCCCAGGGCACGCAGTAGACGCCCGGCCGGGTGACGTCGCCGCAGACGCTCACGTACTTGAGGCCCGCATGCTCGTCGCGACCCTGGCCCCGCCACCAGTCCGTGCCCCGGGCGAGAATCGTGGGCACGGCGGCGAGGGTCTCCACGTTGTTGATGAGCGTCGGCTGACCGTAAAGCCCCACGTTGGTGGGAAACGGCGGCTTGTTGCGGGGCTCGCCGCGGCGGTCCTCCAGGGCCTCGAGCAGGGCGGTCTCCTCGCCGAGGATGTAGCCGCCGGGCGAGACGAACAGCTCCACGTCGACCCCGGAAGGGCTGTCCGGCCCCAGCACGCCGCGGGCGTAGGCGTCGTCGAGGGCTGCCTCCAGTGCCCGGCGCCCGCGGGTGTACTCGTGGCGCAGGTAGACGATGCCGTGGCGGGCGCCGATCACCACCGCGCCGATGGCCATGCCCTCGATCACCAGGTGGGGCTGGTCCTCGAGGATCGCGCGGTCCTTGAAGGTGCCGGGCTCGCTCTCGTCGGCGTTGCAGACGACGTATTTCTTCTCGCCTGTGGCCGCGCGCGTGAACGCCCACTTCTTCCCGGTGGGAAAGGCCGCGCCACCGAGCCCGGCGAGCTTGACCTCGTTCAGCGCGGCGATGACCGTTTCGATGCGCGCCTCGCGCCCCGCGACGTCGCCAGCGTCGCCGAGGAGCCAGGCCAGCGTCGCGTAGCGTTCGCCCGCGTCGCGGTACGGATCGGTGGGCCAGCGTTGGCCAGCGCGGGTGTCGTCGGCGGGTGCGGTCTCGCCGTTCGCGACCAGGGCGGCGATGGCCTGTGGATCGCCGTCGACGGGCTCGTCGTCCAGGCTCACCGCCGGGGCGTGATCGCATTGCCCGAGGCAGGAGGCCTCCTCGACGGCTACGTCGTTACGGCCGGCGAGGGCGGCGCGCACGCGCTCGCAGTGGTCGGCGCCGCCGCGTAGGCGGCAGACCACGTCGCGGCAGACGCGTACCCGCCGTGGCGGTCCTGGGGACTCGCGAAACGTGGGGTAGAAGCCGCGCAGCCCCTCCAGGCGGTAGAGCGGGGTACCGGTCTCTGCGGCCAGGCGCTGGAGCGCGGCATCGTCCACGGCGCCTTCAGCGTGCTGAATGGCCTCCATCCGCCTGAGAAGATCCATGGTCGCTCGCTCCTCCCGCACGGGGCTGGCTCGCCGCGTCTGTGCCGTACGGCGGTCTCCGTCCCCACAATAGTCCAGACATTCCGGGCGCGCCGTCTGACCCTGCCGCTTTTAGGATTATCGCCGTGCCGGCCGATGGCGGGTTTTGCCATATGCGCCTCGAAACATGGCAGCGGCGACAATGCGGTCCGTCTCAGGCGTTGTAGCGGATCTCGCCGCAGCGGCTGACGTCATAGCCGCCCAGCGCTGCCGCGCGCTCGCGGAAGGTCTCGCTGCGCACGAACGCCATTAGCCGCTGTACCGGTGCCTCGAAGTAGCTGCGCCGACGCATCGCCAAGTCGAAACGTTCCCGGGTGAGGGGTACGAAATCGAGGCCGTGGCGCCGCGCCGAGGCCTCCACCGCGAGACCGCAATCGGCGCGGTCGTCGCGTACTTCGAGCGCCAGGTCGTCCTCGGTGAGCGCCGGGCGCGCGCCGACGGTGAGAGAGGTCGGATCCACGCCGGCCTGGTCGAGCAGGTGGCGGAACAGTGTCGCTGCGCCGGCGCCATGCTGGCGCCGGGCGACGCGCACGCCGGCGCGCTGGAGGTCAGCCATGGCGGTAAGGCCGAGGGGGTTGCCCGGCACAACCACCAGCCCCTGCACGCGTTCGGCCCACTCGATTATCACCAGATCGCGCATACCGCCGAGGCCGAGGCGCACCGGGTCGTTGTAGGCTCCGCTCGCCGGGTCGAGCACGTGCAGGCCGGCGAGCTGGGCGCGCCCGTCGAGCAGCCGCTCCACGCCGTCGCCGCTGCCCTGGCAGAGCAGCCCGAGGTCGGCGCGGGACTCCCGCAGGGCCCATTCCAGCAGCGGGTCCTGGCTGCCGGCGTATACCGGCGGTGATGGGGCGGAGGCTGCGCTGTCGCCCTCCAGGTGACTCATCACCCACAGGTCCACGGCCTGACGCGGAAACAGCAACTTGCCGGTGATGCGCGCGCAGGGGATGGCGCGACTGCGGGCGAGGTCGTAGACCTTGCGTTCCTTCAGGCGCAGGTAATCCGCCACCTCTCGGGTGGTCATGAACTCGGTCATGGCGCAGGCCTGCACGGATAAGCACGAATTTCGTCGTCACCTGAAAGATAGCCGTGAACGGTACATCCTGCAGTCATGAACGGGGATGGGCCGCTGGTCGAGAACGCCTTCATCGGCGCGCTGAAGCTCCTGCTCTCGCTCGACCCGGCACTCTTGCGGGTGATCGCGCTGTCGCTCGAGGTGAGCCTCTCGGCGGTGGCCATCGCCACGGTGCTCGCGCTGCCGCTGGGTGCGGCGGTGGCGCTGTTCCGTTTTCCGGGGCGCGGCGCGGTGATCGTGGTGCTGAACGCCCTGATGGGCTTGCCCCCGGTGGTGGTGGGGCTCGCGGTCTACCTGCTGCTCTCGCGGGCCGGGCCGCTGGGGGCGGCGGGGTTGCTGTTCACGCCGTCGGCCATGGTGATCGCCCAGTGCGTGCTGGTGTTGCCCATCGTGGCGGCGCTCACACGCCAGACGGTCTCCGACCTGTGGGAGGAGTACCACGAGCAGCTCCAGTCGCTGGGCTCGAGTCGGGCGCGGGCCATTCCCACCCTGCTGTGGGATGGCCGCTTCCGGCTCATCACCGCGGTGCTGGCCGGCTTCGGACGGGCCAGCGCGGAGGTGGGCGCGGTGCTCATCGTCGGCGGCAACATCGACGGTTTCACGCGGGTGATGACCACCTCCATCGCCCTGGAGACGAGCAAGGGCAACCTCGGGCTCGCCATGGCGCTCGGCATCGTGCTGCTGGCGCTGATCGGCGTGATCAACGGCCTCGCCTACGGCATCGGCGAGCTCGCGCGGAGGCACTACGGATGAGCCAGCTCGACGACGGCGTTCTGCCCCTGGCGCTGGAGGGCGTAGCCTTCGAGCGCAATGGCGCGCGGCTGTTGGATGCGGTCTCGCTGGTGCTGCCGGCGCGGCGACGCACGCTGGTGATGGGCCCGAACGGCGCCGGCAAGAGCCTGCTCATGCGTGTCTGTCACGGCCTGCTCGCGCCCACCGGCGGGACCCTGCGCTGGGGCAACGGCCATCGCCCTTCCCCCCGCGAGGTCCGGCGCCGGCAGGCCATGGTCTTTCAGCGTCCGGTGCTGTTGCGCCGCTCGGTGCTGGGCAACGTCACCTACGCGCTGTCGCTTCGGGCGACGCCGCCGCGTGAGCGGCGCGAACGCGCCATGGCCGCCCTCGAGCTCTTCGGCCTGGAGCACCTCGCGCGCCGCTCCGCGCGGGTGCTCTCCGGCGGCGAGCAGCAGCGCCTCGCGCTCGCCCGGGCGTGGGTGCTGCGCCCGGAGATCCTCTTCCTCGACGAGCCCACCGCGTCCCTGGATCCGGCCTCCGCGGCGGCCGTGGAGGACGCCGTGATCCGCTTCCACGAGCGCGGCACGAGCGTGGTGATGGCCACCCACGATCTCGCCCAGGCGCGGCGGCTGGCCGAGGATGTGCTCTTCGTCTGCGGAGGCCGGGTGCTGGAGCACCTGTCCGCGGCGACGTTCTTCGCCGAGCCGCGAACGCCCCAGGCACAGGGGTTCATCCGTGGCGAGCTGGTTCACTGAGTCGAAAGTCGAAAGACGGAAGCGGGGGAGGCTGTTATGCAGCGTTGGATCGTGCTCGTCGGTGTCGCGGCCCTGGTCGCCACCACGGGCGTTCAGGCCGGGGACGACAGGGCGTTCGTACTCGCCTCGACCACCTCTACCCAGAGCTCCGGGCTCTTCGATCACGTCATCCCGGAGTTCGAGGCCAACACGGGCATCGACGTGCGTGTCGTCGCCGTGGGTACCGGCCAGGCACTCACCCTCGGCCGCCGCGGTGATGCCAGCGCACTGCTGGTGCACGCCCCGGCGGCGGAGAAGCGGTTCATGGCCGAGGGCTATGGTGTCGACCGGGTGGCGGTGATGCACAACGACTTCGTCGTGGTGGGGCCGTCGAACGATCCCGCCGGCGTTGCCGGGGCGGATACGGCCGCGGACGTGTTCCGCCGGATCGCGGATGCCGGGGCCCCGTTCGCCTCGCGGGGCGACGACAGCGGTACCCACAAGAAGGAGCGCGCCATTTGGGAGACTGCCGGGATCGACCCCGGCGGCGGTTGGTACCGCGAGCTCGGCAAGGGCATGGGGGCGACGCTCAACACCGCCGCCGCCATGGACGCTTACACCCTCACCGACCGCGGGACCTGGATCAGCTTCAACAACCGCCAGAACCTGGAGATCGTCCACCAGGGCGACGAGACGCTGTTCAACCCCTACCACAGCATGCTCGTGAACCCGGAGCGTCACGAGGGCGTGCGCCACGACCTCGCCCGGCGCTGGCAGGAATGGCTCATCTCCTCCGAGGGGCAGTCGCTCATCGCCGAGTATCGGCTCAAGGGGCAGCAGCTCTTCTATCCGGACGCCCAGTGACCGCTCGGGGTGGTTGGCGTTCCTGGGAGCCACTGCCTCATCATAGAGGGAAGCCAGAGGGCAAGGAGCGGAGGCGTTCATGACCGTCGCCGGCAGTGGCACCATCGCGGTGCTCGTGGGCACGCGCAAGGGGCTCTTCATCGCCCGCGGCGATGCCGGGCGCGAGCACTGGCGTGTGGAAGGGCCGCATCTGCCCGGTTACGAGATCCAGGCCGCGTGGCTCGACCCGCGCGACCCGCGGCGCGGCTACGCGGCGGCGCACCATCCGGTATGGGGCATCCACATCCACCGCAGTGACGACGCGGGGCGGAGCTGGCAGCCCCTGCCGGACGTTCCCCGTCACCGCGAGGAAGACGCCGACCCGGCGAGCCTGCGCATGATCTGGAGCCTGGCCCCGGGCGCCCGCTCCGAGCCGGAGACCGTGTACGCCGGCATCGAGCCGCCGGGCCTGTTCGTCAGCCGCGACGGCGGCGGGCACTGGCAACCGCTGCCCGGATTCAACGAGCACCCGGACCGCGCCCACTGGAGTCCGGCCAAGGGTGGCCTCGCCGTGCATTCCCTGAGCGTCGATCCCGAGCGCCCGGAACGGCTGGTGGTCGCCCTCTCCGCGGGCGGCGTCTACCGCTCGGGCGACGGCGGCGAGACCTGGCAGGCCTGCAACCACGGTGTTCGTGCCGCCTACCTGGCCGGCGAGGCGCCGGAAAGCGGCCACTGCGTGCACCGCGTGCTCCGTCACCCGGCACGGCCGCAGAGGCTCTACCAGCAGAGCCACAACGGCACCTACGTGAGCGATGATACCGGCGATCATTGGCGCGAGATCACGGCGGGGTTGCCCAGCGATTTCGGCTACGCCCTGGCCACCGACCCGCGGGATCCGGACACGGTCTATACCGTGCCCGAGCAGAGCAGCCAGCTCCGCGCCACCGTAGACGGCCGCCTGCGGGTTTATCGCAGTCGCGATGCCGGGGAGACATGGACGGCCCTCACCGAGGGCCTGCCCCAGGAGAACGTCTTCGTCACCATTCTGCGCGACGGCCTCGACAGCGACGGCCTGGCCCCGCTGGGGCTGTATCTCGGCACGTCCAGTGGGCATCTGTTCGCGAGCCGGGATGGTGGGGACAACTGGGCGCTGGTGGCGGGGTTTTTGCCCGGTATTCTCAGTGTGCGGGCGCAAGCGCTGTGACAGGAGGCGGCGTGGTTGGCGGAGTGTGCAACGTGCTCGTTGAGATCAACGTCGTGCGGGTTTCGACGCCGTGCCAAGGCGGCCGGGCGGTATCCCGTTGCCGGACACGCCGTGAATACATCCCTGTAGGCTCGTATGCAGCATCCCTGCTGCATACGGTCCGTCAACGGGATACCGCCCGGCCGCTTTTCACCCTTGTGCCGGCCTGCAACCAGCACGTTGCACACCACGCGA
>CAZHBN010000176.1:0-1412 GCA_964530405.1 uncultured Ectothiorhodospiraceae bacterium | reverse complement strand
GCGGTGCTCGCCGCTACTGCAAGACACCGCCGCGTGGCCTACGCCCATCCTTCGGACAAGCCCGGGCGCAATGCCGGTGTCGCGCCCGATCGCATCGCCGAGCTCCACCGCGCGGGCGAATTCGACGTGACCCTGGTGAAGGCGGACGGCGCGCGCATGCGCGGTATCAAGGCCCCTGGCGAGGGCGAGCCCCAGCTGGTGCCCGGCACTGTTACCGTGCTGCATCTCACTTCCGCGGCGGTGCTTGGCCAGCCCCTGGACGAGCGCGTCGCCCACCGCCCCGAGCGCCTGGCCGCGCTGGTGGGCGCGGATCCCGGCGAACCCCTCACGCCCGTGCACCTCGCCCGCCTGCTCGCGAGCCCTGACGGCGCCTGGCGTGGCGTGGGGGAGGCGCGATTGATCCCGGTGATCAACCAGGTGGACGTGGCGGACCGGCTCGCGCCGGCGCGGGCGGCGGCGGAGCATGCGCTTGCCGAGTGCTCTCGGCTGGAGGCCGTGGTGCTCGCCGCCATGCGCCGGGATAATCCCATCGTGGAGGTGGTGCGATGACCTTGGAGAGGATTAGCAAACCCAGGGTTTGTTACCATTGTGAATAGCAGGCCCGATCTGGAGGGCGATGGTCATGAACGCGGTGTCCGTCCGGATTCCCGCCGCCCTGCACCCGTTCACCGGCGGTGAGCGCGAGCTCACCGTGGAGGCGGCGTCCGTCGGCGAAGCCCTGTTCGCCGTGGGACGCCGCCACGAGGCGCTGCTGCCACGCATCCTCACCCGCGGCGGCCGCCTGCGGCCGTACGTGAACGTCTTCCTCGACGATCAGGACATACGTTCCCTCGACGGGCTCGATACGCCGCTCGCCGGGCATCGCACGCTGATCGTCATGCCGTCGGTGGCGGGCGGATGAGCGCGCTGGAGCGCCAGTTCGCGCGGCTGCGCGAGCGAATCCCCGAGGTCGGTGCCGCGGAGGCGGCGGCGCAGGCGGAGCAAGGTGCGCTGCTCATCGACGTGCGCGAGGCCGACGAGCTCGCCGAAGGCGCGCCCCAGGGCAGTCACCATATCCCGCGGGGGCAGCTCGAGCTCAGGATTGCCGGCCTCGTTCCGGATGTCGAGACGCCGCTGGTGCTCATGTGCGCCGGCGGTACGCGCTCGCTGCTTGCCGCCGATGCCCTGCAAACGCTGGGCTATTGCCGGGTTGCGAATCTTGCCGGCGGTTTCAAGGCGTGGAAAGACGCGGGGCTGCCGGTGCGCATGCCACCGGCGGCGGCCGGTGACGAGCTGCGTCAGCGTTACGCCCGCCAGATCAACCTGCCCGAGGTAGGCGAGGTGGGCCAGGCGCGCCTTGCCGAGGCGCGCGTGCTTGTCATCGGCGCCGGCGGGCTCGGCTCGCCGGCGGCGCTCTACCTCGCCGCCGCCGG
>CAZHBN010000175.1:0-8564 GCA_964530405.1 uncultured Ectothiorhodospiraceae bacterium | reverse complement strand
CTTGCCGTCACAAGAGAGCGCGCATTATAGGCACCTCAGTTCACACGTCAACACCCCCGACGAAGCGTCACGCGTGCGCTAGACACCATAGTAGCCGCGGTACCAGTCCACGAACCGCCGCACCCCCTCTTCCACCGAGGTATCCGGCCTGTAGCCCACATCCCGGACGAGAAGGCTGGAGTCCGCATAGGTGTCAGGCACGTCGCCGGGCTGCAGCGGCAGCAGGTTACGCTCCGCCTCGACACCGAGGCACGCCTCGAGCACCTCGATGTAGCGGGTGAGCTCGACGGGACGGTTGTTACCTATATTGTAGATCCGGTACGGCGCGCTGCTGGTGGCCGGGTCCGGGGCGTTGCTGTCCCAGTCGGGGGCGGGCGTGGCGGTGCGGTCGCAGACGCGGACGATGCCCTCGACGATATCGTCGATGTAGGTGAAGTCACGCTGGTGGTGGCCGTAGTTGTACACGTCGATGGGTTCACCGGCGAGCATCGCGCGCGTGAATTTGAACAGCGCCATATCCGGCCGCCCCCAGGGGCCATAGACCGTGAAGAACCGCAGCCCGGTGGTCGGCAGGGCGAACAGGTGGCTATAGCTGTGAGCCATCAGCTCGTTGGCCTTCTTGGTCGCTGCATACAACGCCAGCGGGTGATCCACGCTCTCGTGCTCCGAGAACGGCATCTTCGTATGCGACCCGTAGACCGAGCTCGTCGATGCATAGACCAGATGCTCGACGCCATGATGCCGGCACCCTTCGAGCACGTTCGCGAAGCCGACCAGGTTGGAATCCACATACGCCTCTGGTGCTTCGATGGAGTAGCGCACGCCAGCCTGGGCCGCCAGGTGGATCACGCGCTCGACCCCCTCGTGACGGAACAGCGCCGCCATACCCTCACGGTCAGCGACATCCAGCCGTACGAAACGAAAGCGCTCATGCATCTCCAGGCGCGCAAGCCGGGCTTCCTTGAGGGCCACGTCATAGTAGTGGTTGAGATTGTCTAGGCCGACCACCTCATCACCGCGTGCGAGCAAGCGCTCGGCGACGTGGTAGCCGATGAAACCGGCGGCACCGGTAACGAGAACTTTCATCCTGTTCTCCAAGTAACAATGTCAGAGTTCGGGCCGCGTGATGGCACTACAGCGCGCCATCGACACGGTTTCGTGGAAAAACGCCCTTGATGTCGTACAGGACGCCGTCAGGCCGAAGCAGCGCCCGCAACCGCTCACAGCCCATCTCACGGAACTCGTCATGGGCAACGGCGAGAATCACGGCGTCATAGCGCCCGGGTTCCGGTTCCTCGGCAAGCGTAATGCCATATTCTTCACGGGCTTCCTCCGGGGCCACCCAGGGGTCGTGAACGCTGATGCGCGCGTGGTAGTCGGCGAGCTCGGAGACGATATCCACGACCCGGGTGTTACGCAGGTCGGGACAGTTCTCCTTGAACGCCAGGCCCAACACCAGTATCTCCGCGTCCACCACCGGGAGCTTGCGCTTGGTCATCAGCTTGACGACCTGCGCGGCGACGTAGCCGCCCATGCCGTCATTGGTGCGCCGGCCGGCGAGTATCATCTCCGGATGATGGCCCACCTGTTGCGCCTTGTACGTCAGGTAGTAGGGGTCCACGCCAATGCAATGCCCACCGACGAGGCCGGGCCGGAACGGCAGGAAGTTCCACTTGGTACCCGCGGCGGCGAGCACTTCCTGGGTGTCGATACCCAGGCGATCGAACAGCATTGCCAGCTCGTTGACCAGCGCGATGTTCACGTCGCGCTGGGTGTTCTCTATGACTTTGGCAGCCTCGGCGACGCGAATGCTGCTCGCCCGATGCGTCCCCGCCGCGATGACCCTGGCATACAGCGTATCCACGAAATCCGCCACCTCAGGGGTGGAGCCCGCCGTCACCTTGACGATGTCAGCCACGCGGTGGGAGTGATCCCCCGGGTTGATGCGCTCGGGACTGTAGCCCACGAAGAAATCCCGATTGTAGACCAGCCCCGAAGTGCGCTCGACGACCGGAACGCACTCCTCTTCCGTGGCACCCGGATACACCGTGGACTCGTAAATCACGACGTCACCGGGTGATACCACCCGACCCACCGTCTCGCTCGCCGCCCGCAACGGACTCAAGTCGGGTTGCCGCGCAGCATCAATCGGCGTGGGCACCGTGACGATATACACGTTACAGCCACGCAGCTGGTCCACGGCATCCGTGAAGGCCAACTGAGATTCCACGCCCCGCAGATCCTCCGGGGAAACTTCGCGGGTGTCATCCCGGCCGGCCCGAAGCGCCTCGATGCGGGAGGTTTTGACATCGAACCCGACCACCGGGTAACAACGCGCCATGGCAACCGCGAGCGGCAGGCCAACGTACCCCAATCCAACGACCGCGATCCTAGGTTGTTCTTTACTTGGCTTCATACGATGCCCTCATGCAGTCACTGACGTACGATATGGCCGTGTCATGAGCGAGCCTCAATCCCATTGGCCCCGCCCGCGCTGGCGTTACCCTTTGTTATGATCGAGCTTAGACAACGTGGGAGCAAAGGACGCTTGTTGAGTCATCGAACCCGCCCAGTGGTCATCGACCTGGACGGCACGCTCGTCGATTCGGACTTCCTGGTCGAAAACCTGTTCGCCTACATTCGCCATAATCCGATCCTGCTGTTTCGCGTGATCGGCTGGATGCTGCGGGGCAAGACCACGCTCAAGCGCGAGCTCGCCGCACGCGCAGCGCCCGATGTCGCCCACCTGCCGTACAATGCCGAGGTCATCGATCTCGCCCGGCAGGCCGCCCAGGACGGCCGCCCGGTGATCCTGGCGACGGCGACACACCGACTTCACGCCGAACGGATCGCCGCTTACCTGGGGCTTTTCGACGAAGTCATCGCGACGGACGACCAACGCAACCTTTCCGGGGCGGCGAAACGCGACGCCCTGGTGGAACGCTTCGGAGAGGGTGGTTTCGATTACGTCGCCAACGCCCGTGAGGACATCTGCATTTGGCAGGTCGCCGACAACGCCGTGCTCGTGAATCCACACCGCGGCGTCGCCGAGAGAGTCGAGTCACTCACACCCGACGCCCGGGTCCTCGACAACCGGTCCAGCTATGCTCTCGTTCTGCTACGCCAGCTACGCCCTCATCAGTGGCTCAAGAACACGCTTATCGCCGTGCCCCTGATCGCCGCGCACGGCCCGTTCACGGTCGGCTCCACGATGACCCTGCTAGTGGCATTCGCCGCCTTCTGCCTGTGCGCATCCAGCGTATACTGCCTCAACGATTTGCTGGACCTGCATGCCGACCGGCGACATCCCCGGAAGCGGTACCGACCCATTGCGTCGGGTTCGTTGCCCATCGCACATGCCGTCGCTCTTGTCCCGGCCCTTTTGGCTGCGGCACTGACACTGGCGTTGATCGCGACCCCGGCCGCCTTCGTCGTCACGCTACTCGTCTACTACGCACTCACCAGCGCTTACTCATTCTGGCTCAAGCGTGTCGCACTGCTCGACGCCGTTGCCCTGGCACTGCTCTACAGTGTGCGCATACTCGCCGGTGCGGCAGCCGTCGACGTCGCCCTGACCGGCTGGATCCTGGCCTTCTCGCTATTCATTTTCTGGAGTCTCGCACTGGTCAAGCGTTATACCGAGCTGGTCGAACTGCACCGTAGCAATGCGAGTTCGGGCCAGCCCCCGGGCCGCGGCTATGACGAGGATGACCTGACCCTCATTCCGGCGCTGGGAGCGGCCGCAGGGTTCATCGCCGTGCTGGTACTGGCGCTTTACATACAGGACTCGCCCACCCGCGCTCTGTATACACACCCTGAATGGCTTTGGGCCGCCTGCCCGGTATTGCTCTACTGGATCAGCCGTACATGGCTGCTGGCCCATCGTGGCATGATGCATGACGATCCCGTCGTCTTCGCCATCCGGGATCCCGTGAGCCTCGGCTCCGGCATCGTATTCGCCATACTGTTTCTGCTTGCGATGTAGTGGAGACCGTGTCAGAGCTACTCTCATGGGGGCGTTACCCCCGCTTTCCTCAACGGCCCTCCGCTCCCGCGTGGCGCGACGGCGTCGATGACACGTTGGCGGCGCTGAGGCAACGGCACGGTCACACGCTCGCCTTCGGCAATGGGCGCAGCTACGGGGACAGTTGCCTGGCCGCATCGCACCATGTGATCCACACCAGCGAGCTCGACCGCTTCATCGGCGTCGACTGGACCAACGGGCGCATTCGCGCGGAAGCCGGGGTAACCATCGGCGAGTTGATCGCAGTTGCCCTACCCCGTGGCTGGTTCCCCCCCGTGACCCCAGGCACCCAGTTCGCAACGCTGGGCGGCGCCGTGGCCAACGATGTTCACGGCAAAAACCACCATGTTCGCGGCACGCTGGGCTGCCATGTCACGGCTCTGGGAATACACCGCTCTGAAGACGGTTACCGGGAGCTGCGTCCGACGGATAGCGCGCCCGAGCTTTTCCAGGCGACCATCGGGGGGCTGGGGCTCACCGGCATCATCGTATGGGTAGAGCTCCAGTTACAGCGCGTAACGAGCCCGGCCATCAAGGCAAAGACCTACCGGTTCAGAACCCTGGAGGAGTTCCTGACGCTTTCCGAGGAGTACGATCCCGCCCACGAGTATTCCGTCGCATGGGTGGACTGCCTGGCGCCCCGGCGCTCGAGAGGGCGCGGCCTGCTTACCGTGGGCGACCACAGCGCCACGGGCACCTCCATCATCGGCAATAGGCCACGGTCCCGGATAACCGTACCAATGGACGCGCCGGCGTGGCTGCTGAACGCCTGGAGCGTGCGCGCCTTCAATGCGCTCACCTACCATCGACCGCGCCGGCTCGCGCACGCCGTGGACGTTCCCTGCCATTCGTTCTTCTATCCACTCGATCGGCTGCAGGACTGGAACCGGCTTTATGGACGTCGGGGCTTTCAGCAATTTCAATGTGTCGTCCCGACGGTTGCGGCAGCGCACGTCCTCGCCGAAGCGCTCGAGCGCATCCATCGAAGCAGCACCGGTTCGATGCTCGCGGTTCTCAAACGCTGCGGCGACCAACCGTCACCCGGGCTGCTGAGCTTCCCCCTACCCGGCATTTCCCTGGCGCTGGACTTCCCTCAGCGTGGCAAAACCACCAACGTCCTGCTGAGCGAGCTGGATGCCATCGTTCACGACGCCGGTGGGCGACTGTATCCCGCAAAGGATGCCCATATGAGCCCACGGGACTTCCGGAAGGCGTACCCTGAGTGGTCGCGTGTGGAAAACCAGCGCGACCCGGCATTGCTGTCCCAGTTCTGGAAACGCGTGATTTCATGACAGAGAACGTCATTATCGTGGGCTCGACTTCGGCAGTCGCTCAGGCTGTCAGCCGGAAACTCGCCGAGAGCGGCGCGCGGCTGTACCTCATTGCGCGAAACGAGACACACAACACGGCCGTGGCGGACGACCTCGAGGCCCGTGGCGCGGCCGCCGTGTTCACTCATACCGCAGACCTTTCGGACCCGGCCGGTCACGGCAACGCGATGAACGCAGCGTTCGACGCACTGCCACGCGTCGATCAGGTGCTCATCGCATACGGCGTTCTGCCCGATCAAGCGAACTGCGAAACCGATACCGCCGCCTTGCGCGAACAGTTCCAGGTAAACGCAACCAGCGCCATCAGCCTGCTCACGGAACTGGCCCGCCGCCTGGCGGAACAACCCGGCGACAGCCGGCTCGGGGTCATCACCTCGGTCGCCGGCGACCGGGGCCGTCGCAGCAATTACGCCTACGGCGCCGCGAAAGCCGCCCTCACCGTTTTCGCGAGCGGTCTCGGTGGACGCTATCTCAACGAGGGCGTACACGTGGTGCTCATCAAGCTGGGTTTCGTCCAGTCGCCAATGACGGCGGGCATGCGCCTCCCGCCTCCACTGATGAGCACCCCGGAACAGGTGGCCCCGCAAATCGTCAAGGCACTGGCGAAGGGCACGCCCGAAGCGTACATACCGGGCCGCTGGCGCGCCGTCATGGCCGTCATCAAATGCCTTCCGGCGCGGGTGCTTCGCCGCATGAAGTTCTAGCCATGCAGAACACCGATACGCTCCAATCGGGTACGTCCATCGCAACGCTGTATGGCCTGTTCGCGTTGATATCCATTGCCGCGAACATCGCCGCGCAGGCACTCACCACCCGCCTCTACCCGGGGCCCTGGGAAATCGCAATCGCCATCGGGGTCGGAACGGCCGCGGGCCTGATCGTGAAGTATGCGCTCGACAAGCGCTACATATTTCGCTTCCAGGCACATAACGCAGCGCACGACGCGAGAACCTTCCTGCTTTATGCGGTTATGGGCCTTGCGACCACGGCCATATTCTGGGGCACGGAGACCGTATTCCACGTCGTCTTCCACACAGCCCCCATGCGATATGTAGGCGCCATTATCGGGTTGACGGTCGGCTATATCACGAAGTACCGCCTGGACAAGCGTTTCGTGTTCGTATATTGAGCACATTATCGGTCCATACGGCACAACGCCACGTGCAAGGCATCCCTCATGACCATCGATGTAACGATCCTTTTCCCGCCCACTGGTTGCCGCGATGGCGCAACGGCTGGCTCCGCACAACCCGGTTGCGGGCAATGACCACGTGACCGCCTTCCGGCGGCGATACCCGCGTGACTCCATCGCGCGGCTCGCCATCGTTCTCATTGTCATTGCAGGCGCGATTCGCGTTCTTCACTTCGTGGGCCACGAGCCGGTACTGGCGCTCGCCAACAACTTCGATATGGTGCGCATACAGGCGTGCCATGGCTTCTGGCCCGCAGACGAACAAGCCCCGCCGGGCGCAAGAAGCCACACCGCCCCATTGAGCGCCTATCGATATGCCCCCGCCATTCAATTCGACAAATGCATCAGGAGTGCCGAGCTCGTATTCACCCAACCCATCGAGTGGATAGCCGCATCAGCAGGCTGGACGACGTTCAGTATTCGCTGGATCGGCGGCACCAAGGGCGCCGCGTTGATACTCCTGGCGACAGCCCTATGCATACTGGCATCCCGGCACGACAGGCTTTCCGGCACAGTAGCCGCCCTGGCTTTCACATTCGTTATCGCGGATCCGGTGAACCTCCTTTATCTGAATGGCTTCTATACGGAGTCGTCCGCTCTGTTTTTCCTCGTCGGCAGCATCGGATTCGGATATCTCGCCGTGGCGAGGCCGAGGGGGTTCACGACGCTGGCCTTTGCCAGCTTCGTCTTCGCTCTGGGGCTGACGAAAGTCCAGCACGCACCTTTGCCGGCACTGTTCGCGGCCTGGTTCGTTTGGGCCGCATGGCGTAGACCGGGGCTGTCATTGCCTCATGTGCTGGTACCAATCGCCGCCGCGGTGCTGGTCGGGGCCATTCAAGTCGTTCACTACCAGACCGACCGCTACGACGGCATCCGTACGGCGAACACGACCAACCTTTATCTAGGAGCCGTGCTAGGCAGCTCGCCAGCCCCTTCGGAAACAGCGCAATCGCTGGGGTTGCCGCCCTCGTGCGCGGCCGCAGCAGGCAAGACCTGGTACTCACCGGGCGTGCAGGCAGGCAGAGTGTGCCCGGAGGTCCGCCGGCTAAGCCGCATGCAACTGGCAGAGCTCGTTATAGACCAGCCATCCGTCATCATCGGAATGGCCCGCGGTGCACTGGAACGAATGCGGCCCTGGACTCCCGGCTACATCGGTCAGGTCGGCGGGAAACGTTTCGGCGATGCATCGGACCACGCGCTCACGCTGGAGGACTCCCTCGTCTCGCTGCCAACCCCGGTTTTCGCCGTGCTCATTCTGGCACCGATTGCCGGTGCAATCGGCCTGATGGGCCGGCACCTCGTCGGCTTGGAACCAGCAGGCAGTGGTAGTGCCATCTTGGTACTCGCGGCGCTTCTCACCCCGGCGGTCATCACCATTGCCGTGCTGGGCGACGGGTATGCCGGCCTGGGCAAGCACGCGCATCTCTCGTTCACGACGCTGGGAATCACATGGCTCATCGCATGCGCGGCTGTGCTGCGCAGTGCGGGACATCGAACAGTGGCGGGATCAGCAACCGCGCACCATCCATGACATTCGCGTGATGCCAGGCATCTCGCACACTGCGTGCCCCCCGACCTCCGGATATACCCGGAAACAGTAGCGCGCCAACACTGGGGCGCTGCCATGGCATACTGTCGCCTGCCCCTACCCCCGGGGCATCATCAGCTACCCAAACCCGTCACTCGACAAGCGCACGACATGACCCGATTCGTCATCCACATCGGCATGCACAAGACCGGTACCACGTCGATCCAGGCCGCATTGCATGGTGCCCGCGATGCGCTTGCCGAACGCGGAGTACTATACCCCGACCTCGGTCCCAATCACTCGCACCCGCTCGTGTCGATCTTCTGTGGCGCGCCGCTGGATTACTATGTCAATTTCTATTCTGGTATAGACACTCCGGAGAAAGTCGAGTCATTCAACCGACGCCATCGCGAATCACTCGACGCTCAGCTAGATGTCAGGTCCCGGATGATTGTGCACCTGTCGAATGAATAACTGAGGATGGCTTTG
>CAZHBN010000174.1:0-8633 GCA_964530405.1 uncultured Ectothiorhodospiraceae bacterium | reverse complement strand
AGCACCGGAGAGGGTCATGATGCCGTTGATCATGCCGCCCCAGGAGGGGGCCAGCAGGATCAGCGAGAACACCATGCCCAGGGACTGGGCCCATTCCGGCAGCGCCGTCCAGTGCAGATGGTGGGGGCCGGCCCACATGTAGATGGAGATCAGCGCCCAGAAGTGCACCACCGAAAGGCGGTAGGAGTAGATCGGGCGCTCCGCCTGCTTGGGCACATAGTAGTACATCATCCCCAGGAAGCCGGCGGTGAGGAAGAATCCGACGGCATTGTGGCCGTACCACCACTGCACCATGGCATCCACGGCGCCGGCGTAGACCGGGTAGGACTTCCACAGCGAGGTGGGAATGACGATGTTATTCACGATGTGCAGCAACGCCACGGCGACGATGAAGGCGCCGTAGAACCAGTTTGCCACGTAGATGTGCTTGACCCGGCGCATGGCGATGGTGCCGAAGAACACCACCGCAAAGGCGACCCACACGGCCGTGATGAGCAGGTCGATGGGCCACTCCGCCTCCGCGTACTCCTTGCTCTGGGTGATGCCCAGAGGCAACGTGATGGCCACTGCCACGATCGCCAGCTGCCACCCCCAGAAAACGAAACCGGCGAGGCCCTTGCCGCCGAACAGCGTTGCGCTACAGGTGCGCTGAACCACGTGCAGGCTCGTTCCGATGAGCGCGCAGCCACCGAATGCGAAGATCACCGCGTTGGTGTGAAGCGGGCGCAGACGCCCGAATGAGAGCCACGGGACGTCGAAGTTCAGCGCCGGGAACAGCAGTTGGGCGGCGATGAGAACGCCTACCGCCATGCCGACGATTCCCCATATGACAGTGGCGATGGCGAACTGCCGGACGACGGTTTCGTTGTATTGGGGCGTCGTTTCCATATGCCTTTCCGAGGTGGTGACGGTCGATGGGTGCAAGAGCACGGATGCATTGTCGTGGTGTAGGGGGGCTGGCGGTCTTGACCTGGATCAATTCACACCGGCGTGCCTGACTACCGCGTCACCTGGGGCGTGCTGTCGTCTTGACCTCAATCAAGGGCATACAGGCCGTGACGCGTATCGTCGCTACTGGACGAATGCACATTCGAGGCCGGAAAACGATTACAGTGCGGGAGGCAATGCATGACGGACGTGGCATTCAGCAGGCGGTTGCACGAGAAGTATGACGCGGCGCTACCGCGCTATACCTCTTATCCGACCGCACCGCACTTCCATCCGGGATTCGGCCCCGATGCCTATGCACAGGCAGCGCGCGAGACCAACGAGGATCCGCTTCCGCGGGCGCTGTCACTGTACGTGCACGTACCGTTCTGTCAGAGCCTTTGCTACTACTGTGCCTGCAACAAGATCATCACGCGCAGGACCGAGAAGGCGGAGATATACCTCAAATACCTGGAGCGTGAGCTGACGCTGCAGACCGCGTTGTTCGATGACGACCGCCCGGTACGCCAGCTACACCTCGGCGGCGGAACGCCGACCTATCTCGACGATGACCAGTTGCGGTGGCTCATCGAAACCATCGGCGAGCGTTTCCGCCTGGCGCCCTGGCGCGAGCGCGAGTTCTCCGTGGAAGTGGATCCGCGTGCCGTCGGCGAGCGAACCATTCCCGTGCTGGCCGAGCTCGGTTTCGACCGCCTGAGCATCGGCGTGCAGGATTTCGATACCCAGGTACAGGAGGCCGTCAACCGCGTTCAGAGCGCCGCCCAGGTGCGCGCGGTCATCGAGCAGTCACGGGCGAGCGGCTTCCGCTCGGTGAGCCTGGACCTCATCTACGGTCTGCCGTTGCAGAGCCGAGAGAGCTTTTCGGCTACCCTCGACGAAGTGCTCGATCTTCGTCCCGACCGCCTGTCTATTTACAGCTATGCGCATCTGCCCGGGCGTGTGAAGGCACAGCGGCTCATTCGCGAAGAGGATCTGCCGACGCCGGCGGAAAAGCTCGGCATTCTCGAGATGACCATCGAACGGCTGACCGCCGGCGGTTACCGCTACATCGGCATGGATCACTTCGCGCTGCCGGACAGCGAGCTCGCGCGGGCACTGGACGAAGGCACGCTGCAGCGCAATTTCCAGGGCTACTCGACCCACGCCGACTGCGATCTCATTGGCCTGGGCGTAAGCGCTATCGGCAAGGTCGGGGACTCGTACGCCCAGAACGAGCGTGGGCTCAAGGAGTACTATGCAGCGCTCAACCGTGGCCAGTTGCCGGTGGCCCGGGGCTATGGCCTCAACGATGACGACCGCCTGCGCCGGCAGGTCATCGAGCAGATCATGTGTCGCGAGTGGGTGCCTTATTCCCCCATGGAGCGTGCCTTCGGTATCGATTTCCGGCGGTACTTCGCCGATGAGCTCACGCGCCTGGAGCCACTCGCCGCCGACGAGCTCGTCGAGCCGACAGACGAGGGGCTGCGGATCCTGCCGGCCGGTCGTTTGCTGCGGCGCAATATAGCGGCGACGTTCGATCGCTACCTCGCGCAAGCGGCGGAAGTCGTGCGCTACTCGCGCAGCATCTAGGCGCATGCGGCGGGGCGGGCATGTCCGCGTCGCATTTCTGTAACACGGCGTTTACGCGTGCGTCATAGCGTTCCTGTAGTCATAGCGCGGCACAAAGCCACGCTGACAATATAAGGAACGCGTAACGATGAAACGGCTGGACCTACTTCGCACCCTGGCAACCGAAAGGTCGATCGAGGAGCGAACCGCCAAGGGGACTCCCTTCGGCGAAGTTCTCGAGGCTCGTTTGAGCCGTCGTGATGCCCTCAAGGGCAGTCTCGGGCTCGCGGCGGTGACCTTCTTCGCCGGCACCGGGCTCACTGCCTGCGGCGGCGACGACGATGACGATTCCTCCGGCGACGGCACCGCGACCTCCCGGCTCACCTTCGACCCCGTGGCGCTGAATTCCGACAACGCCATTACCGTGCCCGAGGGCTACGAGTACCAGGTGGTCATTCCCTGGGGAACCGGCATCACGGGGGGCTTTCCCGCGTTCGATCCCAGCGGCGCCACGACGAACTCCGCGGCGGAACAGGCCCAGCAGACGGGCAGCAACCACGACGGCATGCACTTCTTCCCGCTGGGTGAAGGCAATTCCGAGCGCGGCATCCTCTGCGTCAACCACGAGTACACCAACGGCGGCACCCTCTACGGCAACGCCGGGCGTACCGAGGACGAAAGCGGCGCTCCCACCGTTGCCGACGAGGTCCGCAAGGACATCAACGCCCACGGCGTCTCCGTCGTGGAGCTGCGCAAGGGGGGTGACGGCGCCTGGCAGGTGGTGAATTCCGGCAAGAACCGGCGTATCACCGCGGCCACGCCCATGCAGTTCTCCGGCCCCGTGGCTGGAACCGAATTCCTCGTCACCGCCTATGACAACTCGGGCATGACCACCCGCGGCACCGTCAACAATTGCGGTAATGGCTATACGCCCTGGAACACCTACATCACCTGCGAGGAGAACATCCAGGGCTACGTCTATGATACCTCTGGTGATATCTCCGCGGTGAAGCAGCGCTACGGCATCAGCGAGAGCGGCTTCGGCTACCTCTGGGCCGCGGTGGCCGGCGACGCCAGCGAGGTCAACGGCGAGTTCGCCCGCTTCGACACTGCCCCTACCGGGGCGAGCGCCAATGAGGACTATCGCAACGAGGCTAACTGCTTTGGCTGGATCGTCGAGATCGATCCCATGAACCCGAGCTCGACGCCCAAGAAGCGTACGGCCATGGGCCGGTTCCGTCACGAGGGGGCCGCCGCGAGCAACGCCACCCCGGGCAAGCCGCTGGCCTTCTACATGGGTGACGATTCCCGGTTCGAGTACATCTACAAGTTCGTGACTGCCGAGGACTGGAACCCGGACTCGCCGAACCCGGATATGCTCGACAACGGCACGCTCTACGTGGCGGTGTTCAACAGCGACGGCACCGGCGAGTGGCGCGCTCTGGACCTGGTCAACAATCCGACGCTGCAGACCGCGAACGTACCGGAGCTGGGCAACCGCGCGTTCAAGAGCCAGGCCGAGGTGCTGGTCTACACGCGGCTGGCCGCCGACGTGGTCAAGGCGACGCCGATGGATCGCCCGGAATGGGCCACCGTCGACCCGAACACCGGTGAGGTCTACTTCACCCTCACGAACAACACCGACCGCGAAGCGGACCAGACCTCGGCGTCGAACCCGCGCGGACCGAACACCCACGGCCACGTTATCCGCATCAGTGAAGATGGCGACGACCCCGCCGCCACCACATTCGCCTGGGATATCTTCGTGTTCGGTTCCAACGCGTCGGCGGACGCCACGTTCAACCTCTCCGGCCTCACGGAGAAGAACGAGTTCGGTGGTCCGGACGGCATGTGGATGGATCCCCGTGGCGTGCTCTGGATCGAGACCGACAATGGCGCGCCGCTTGATTCCGGCAGCAACGACATGCTGCTCGCGGTGGTGCCCGCCAACCTGGGTGACGACCGCACGGTGCGCCCGGACAACCAGGCCGACCTGCGGCGTTTCCTGGTGGGCCCCTCGGGCTGCGAGGTCACCGGGCTGCACATGACGCCGGACCACAAGACGCTGTTCGTCAACGTACAGCACCCGGGCGGCACCTGGCCGGGCGGCGAGGGCACCATCCCGCGTTCCGCTACGGTGGCGGTCAGCCGTAAGGATGGCGGCGAGATCGCGCTCTGACCCGCGCCGCTTACGCTTTCTGCTGAAACGAGGAGGCCCGGCGGATGCCGGGCCTTTTGCTCTGGTGGTTCGCTACGCGGATTTACCCTGCGAAGCATCCGCAACCGTCGTTGACGGTTTCGAAATGCGGTACACGGCGGCCGGCGGTACGTTCAGGAGCGCTTCGCCGATGCGTGTCGATTTCAGGCCCAGACGGTCCAGAATCCGGCGCCGTACCGGGCATTTCGGCCCATAGGTGAACTGGTAGAAAGCCCCTCCCGGCTGGAGGTGGCTGAATGCCCCGGTGAGGATCGCAAACACCTTACGCGGCGGCAGGGACAGCAGTGGCAGGCCACTGACCACGGCGCTGAACGGGGCGGCCTCGAAGAGATTCGCACGGGTGAGCCGGGCGGCGTCCATCCGCTGAATGTTCGCCTGAGGAAAACGTCGGTGGAGCAGGCGGGCGAACTCAGGGCTGTATTCGATCAGTGTCAGGTCGGACTCGGGCACGCCGCGTTCCAGCAACGCCCGCGTGAACGTTCCCGTACCGGGACCGAGCTCGAGCACCGGACCATCGCCGGGGGAAATCTCCCTCGTTATCAACCCGGCAAGCATCGCACCGGATGGTGCGATCGCGCCGATTCGGGCCGGATTAGCGATCCAGGCGCGAAGGAACGAGCGGATATCCGTAGCCGTCATGTTGCGGTGTCCTTGGTCTGCGCGAGCTCACGGCGAACGCCGGTGTAGTCTATCGGAATCCGCCACGGATGCCCGGACGTGCCTCTCATGCCTGGGCCCGAAACTGCCTGCCGTTTCCGTACACCACCGCCGGCAGTTCGGGGATTCTACACAGCCGGCGGCTTACAGCGGACAACAGCATACTAATCTTCGCAGAGGATCGGTCATGCGTCAGCCTCTCCGTGCGCCGATGGCGCATGCGGGAGCCCGTTACGTGTCGCAGAGGCCTGCGCGGGACTCCGGGCCCGCGGCGGGCATGGGCTGTCCTCACATTCGTGCGGTTCGTCGGTCGGTACGTCATAGCAGCATGGCAGTCAGCGCCGCCCGGGTTACCGGTTGCCCGCATGGGGGGGCGTGAGCGCGGCTAGAAGCATTGTCCAGACAGCCTCGAACGCGTCGTCGATACCCGGGTCGGACCATTCACGGCTGTGGGCGGGGTGGTGGAACCGAATCGTTGCGTCGAACACGGCGCGGGCACTGGTGGCAACGTCCCCGACCACGAACTCGCCCTGGGTGACGCCGTCATCGACGATTCGCGCGATCTGGTCGATGAGCTCATTGACATGGGCATCCACGACGTCGCGGGCCTGCTCGGCGAGGCCGTGATAGGTGGCGAACAGCTCCGGATCATCGAGCACCTTGTGACGTTTGGCGGCGCTCAGTCCCGTCAGCCACCGATAGAGCCGCTCGCTCGCCGGACCCTGCTCTTCGGCTATGGTCGCGAGCGGATTCGCGACCCGGGCGAGCCACCGTTGCGCGACGGCGTCCCGCAACGCCGCCTTGCTGGGGAAATGGCGATAAATCGTGCCGTGACTGACGCCGAGCGCCCTTGCAACGTCCACTACCGTGGTCTTCGCCGGCCCGAATCGACGCAGAACGTCTTCAGCCGTATCCAGGATGCGATCGTGCGTAAGCGCCTCGGCGTTCACTTCCGGTCTTCAGCCTCCAGTTCGTTCACTATCGAGCAAGGCCATCTGGGCCCGGTCATATCGCGCGCCGGCGACCGCGTGGGCGGGCACCGCGGACTCGATGGCAGCGAGCTGAGCAGTGGATAACGAAACATCCAGCGCCGCCAGGGCCTCGTCAAGGCGCGCCCGGGTTCGAGCACCCACCAGCGGGATGATGTCCTCGCCCTGGGCCATGACCCATGCGATTGCGAGTTGGGCCACCGTCACGCCGATGCGCTCGGCACGCTGGCGCAGAGCCTGCACCAAGGCGAGATTGTTGTCGAGATTGTCACCCTGAAAGCGCGGCAGGCGGGTACGGAAATCCCCCGGTTCCCGGGAGTTCCGTGCTGACCAGTGCCCGGAGAGAAGGCCCCGGGAGAGCACCCCGTAGGCATTGAGCGCGATGCCCAGCGCCCGGCAGGCCGGCAGAATCTCCGACTCGATCCCGCGAGAGAGTAGGGAGTACTCGATCTGCAGCCAGCTCAGGGGTGCCTCCGCGTGAGCGCGTCGCAAGGTGTCCGCGGCGGCCTCGGACAGGCCGATGTAGCGGACGTGACCGGCGCGACGCATGTCCTCGATCGCGCCCACTGTTTCCTCGATGGGCACCTGCGGGTCGACGCGAGCCGGCTGGTAGAGGTCCACGTAATCGGTGCCCAGGCGCGTGAGCGTATGGGCGAGGGCGTTCTTGGTCGCCTCCGGCCGGCAGTCGATGCCCAGGAACTCCCCGTCCGGGGTACGCTGAGGACCGAACTTCACCGCGATGAACAGATTCTCGCGGCGACGGTGGCGTAGCAGCTCCCGCAGCAGCAGCTCGTTGTGACCCATTCCATAGAGATCCCCGGTATCCAGCAGCGTGACGCCCCGCTCGGTGGCTGCGAGCAACGTGGCGAGGCTCTCCCGACGGTCGGCGGTGCCGTACAAATCCGACATACCCATGCAACCGAGTCCGATGGCGGAGACCGTGGGGCCCTGATCGATCAGTTGGCGCTGAAGCATTGCATCGCTCCTGTGTCCGGTTGGGATTGACCCGTCGTAGGATTGTTGTTGGAATGACAATTGTCAATATTTGTCATTACCCACATGAAAGAGGAGGCTCGGCATGCCTACAGTGCGACTGACCGTTCCCCAGGGGGATCTCACCAAGGAAGAGAAGGCCGAAGTCGTGGAACGGGTAACCGACACCGTCAGCGACTTCTTCCGCGAGCGGAAGAACGAGGACGTGCGGCCCTACGTCATGGTCCAGATCAGCGAGACGTCGGAAGGTGGCTACGCGCTTGGCGGGGAGATCATCGGCTGAGCATGGGCCGGGGCCGGCACAGAACCGCAGGCCCCGGCCTTACCGCCCGGCCGGTTCGGTCACAGCTTCCGCGCCGAGCGCCATGCTTTGGCGCAGATCCCGCCTCGATAAAGGTGTTGAGCGGCGAATGCCGGACCGCCGCCGTCGAGGGCGCGGGCGCCGTGGTGCGTGGCGCGCCGGCCGGGAGTTGTCTTTTCCCCGGCAGTCGCGTACTATCCGCCTCCGTCGTCGGAAGGGCATCCCGCCGGCGGCCGAGGCACACGCCGCAAGCACGGCAAGGTGAACGCAAGGTTGACGAACCCAATGCGAATCGCCAGAATACGCGCCTCACGACAAAGCGCCCGTAGCTCAACTGGATAGAGCACCTGACTACGGATCAGGAGGTTGGGAGTTCGAATCTTCCCGGGCGCGCCAGATCAAGTGAACCCCGCAAGGCATCGCCCTGCGGGGTTTTTCGTTTGCGGTACTACCACGCGCGGCGACTCCCCGATTCACCCTGATTCCGGCCGCATCAAATGTCTCCCTGCCAGCGGAAGGGCCGACGTCCCTCGCGGCCTGACCACAAACCGGGCAGCCGGCGGATCACCATCGAACCGCACCCCGCCGACACCGGCATGACCGTCCGCCAGACCGTCGAAACCCGGCGCGATGACGAACCACCCCCCCCGCAGGGACCTCCACCGCGCATTCCATGTTCGCACTCAGTCGGATGCACGTGGCCGCACTGGGCGTGAAGGCGTCAACGCCGTGAGCGACGCCCAGAGCCCAAGCCTCATCCACAACGGAGAGAGTATCGGGGGTGATCGGATCGGCGGAAACGTCGCAGGTGGCGATCAGATGGGTGGCGACTACGCTGGATCGGTGAGCGGGGACACCGAAGACGGAGACGTGATGGGGCGAACGTACCGACAACGCCGGTCAGAGCGACAGCCCCGACGTCGTGTTTACTGAGTGAGTGGCAAAGCCTTACAACCGCCTTGGCAGAAGACCTTGCATG
>CAZHBN010000173.1:3886-8651 GCA_964530405.1 uncultured Ectothiorhodospiraceae bacterium | reverse complement strand
ACCGACCGCGTCGTGGATATTCCCGGCTATTCGGGACGGCCGGTCTCCACGCTCGTGGGCGTGGATATGGGTGGCCACGTCGCCGGCCTGCGTATCGTCGCTCACCAGGAGCCGATTCTCGGCGCTGGCGTGGAAGAGGCCGAGCTCGCGCGGTTCGTCGCGCAGTATCGCGGTCTGGATCTCGCCGCTCGCACGCAGATCGGCGGCGTCGAGCGCGACGGCTATGTCACCCTCGACGGGCTCACCGGCGCAACGATCACGGCGATGGCGCTGGATGCGTCGATCGAGACAGCGGCCCGCAGGGTCGCCCGTTCCCGGGGACTGCTCGGAAACGCGCGGGAGGGAGACCAGAGGGAACCCGCCTGGCGCCACGCCTGGCGCTCCCGGCCGGTGGCGATCGGGCTCCTCCTCGCCGGTCTCGGTGTGCTGTTGATCGTGCTGGTCTTCCAGGACTGGTTCGTGCGGCGCCCGCGGCTGCTGAGCTGGATGCGCCGCGGCTTCCTCGTGTTCACGGTTACGGTGATCGGCTGGTGGGGTCTCGCCCAGCTGTCCGTGCTCAATGTCCTCACGTTCTTCCACGCCGTGACCCACGAATTCCGCTGGGAGACGTTCCTCGCCGATCCGCTGCTGTTCATCCTCTGGTGCTTCGTGGCGGTGGCGATGCTCCTGTGGGGGCGCGGGGTGTACTGCGGCTGGCTGTGCCCCTACGGGGCGTTACAGGAGCTCGCCAACTACGCCGGCCGTACACTGGGTATCCGGCGGCTGGAGCTGCCCGCCGTGGTGCACGAGCGCCTCTGGGCGGTGAAGTACATCATCTTTCTCGCTCTGTTCGGGCTGTCGCTGGAGTCGCTCACGCTCGTGCGCCCCTACGCCGAGGTGGAACCCTTCCGTACGGCCATTACGCTGCGTTTCGACCGTGCCTGGCCGTTCGTGCTCTACGCCGTCGGGTTCATCGCGGTCTCGGTGGTCAACCCGAAGTTCTATTGCAAATACGTCTGCCCGCTGGGCGCGGCGCTGGCGATTCCCGCGCGCCTGCGCCTGCTCGACTGGTTGCGCCGGCGCAAGGAGTGCGGGCGGCCCTGCCAGATCTGCGCGGTGGCCTGTCATGTGCGGGCGATCCGGCCTACCGGCGAAATCGATCCCAACGAGTGTCACCACTGCCTGGACTGTCAGGTCATCTTCTGGAGCGACCGCCAGTGTCCGCCTCTGGCCGACAAGCGTCGACGCCGCGAGCGTAGCCGCCGTGCGCTGGCAGCGCTGGGGACGGAGGTCGGTGGCGACCTCGGGGAGCGGCGCTCGGGTGGCGGTGATTGATTCGTATCAAGGCACCTCCCGGTGCAACCGCGAAGAATGCAGCACAAGGGGCTGAATCGAACAGCCATCAACTGGTGACACTTCCTTCCACGAGGGATCGCGATGACAACAAGATGCCCGCAAAAACCAACGCTGGTCACCGCCGCGGTGACGGCATTCCTGCTGGGGGCGTCCGTGGCCGCTGGAGCGGCCGAGGACGAGGCCGGGGAGTCCTCCGGGCACCCGGATACCAGCAAGGGCGAGATGAGCTACATGGGCACGCCGCAGGCCGAGCCGGACGCCGAGATGGTCACCTCGCCCGGCGCACCGGCCATGACGGACGCCGAGTTCAGTAAGGCCAAGCAGATCTACTTCGAGCGTTGCGCCGGCTGCCATGGCGTATTGCGCAAGGGCGCCACGGGCAAGCCCCTGACCACCGATATCACCCAGGAGCGGGGCACCGAGTACCTGAAGACCTTCATCAACTTCGGCTCGCCCGCCGGCATGCCGAACTGGGGCACGTCCGGCGAGCTCAGTGACGCCGAAATCGAGACGATGGCCAAGTTCCTGCAGCATCCGCCGCCGGAGCCGCCCGAGTTCTCCCTGGAGGACATGAAGGCCACCTGGAATGTACGGGTGCCGCCGGATGAGCGGCCCACCGAGCAGGCGAACGATCTGGATCTCGGCAATCTGTTCTCGGTAACGCTGCGCGACGCCGGGCAGATCGCGCTGATCGACGGTCACAGCAAGGAGCTCGTGACCACCATCGACACCGGGTATGCGGTGCACATCTCGCGCATGTCGGCCTCGGGGCGTTACCTGTTCGTCATTGGTCGGGACGCGAAGATCACCCTCATCGACCTGTGGATGGAGACGCCTCAGACCGTCGCCGAGATCGACACCGGTCTCGAGGCGCGTTCGGTGGAGACCTCCAAGTACCCGGGGTGGGAGGACAAGTACGCCATCGCCGGCACCTACTGGCCGCCGCAGTTCGTGGTCATGGACGGCGATACGCTGGAGCCGCTGAAGATCGTCTCCACCCGGGGCATGACCGTGGATACTCAGGAGTACCACCCGGAGCCGCGCGTGGCGGCTATTGTGGCCTCCCACGAGCATCCGGAGTTCATCGTCAACGTCAAGGAAACGGGCAAGATCTGGCTGGTGGACTACACCGACCTGGACAACCTGGAAGTTGCCATGCTGGATGCTGCGCGCTTCCTCCATGACGGTGGCTGGGACCGCACGAAGCGCTACTTCCTGACTGCGGCCAATCAATCCAACAAGATTGCCGTGGTGGATTCCAAGGACCGGGAGATGGAAGCGCTCGTGGACGCGAAGAAGATTCCGCATCCAGGACGCGGCGCGAACTTCGTCCACCCCGAATACGGTCCTGTCTGGGCGACCAGTGCACTCGGCAATGCCGACATCACCCTCATCGGCACCGATCCGGAAAGCCATCCGGACAACGCCTGGAAAGCGGTGGACGTGCTGCAGGGGCAGGGCGGCGGTTCCCTGTTCGTGAAGACGCACCCCGAGTCCCATCACCTGTACGTGGATACGCCGTTGCATCCGACCGAGAAGGTCTCGCAGTCGGTGGCCGTGTTCGATATCGACAACCTCGACGAGGGTTACCAGGTTCTCCCCATCGCGAAGTGGGCCGGTATCGACGAGGGACCGCAGCGCGTGGTGCACCCCGAGTTCAACAAGGCGGGGGATGAGGTCTGGTTCTCGGTCTGGAACGGCCAGGAGCAGGAATCCGCCATCGTCGTGGTGGATGACGAGACGCTGGAGCTCAAGAAGGTGATCAAGGGCGACTGGCTGGTCACGCCGACAGGCAAGTTCAACGTCTACAACACCCAGCACGACGTCTACTGACCCGAGCGCTGCAAGAGGCCGGAGGCGGCGTTGCCGCCCCTCCGGCAAGGGAAAGAAGGATGCCCCGGCAGGTGACAAGGCAACCCGGACATCACGGCGCGGCACGTCGCTGGCGAACGGCAGCGATGGCCGCGTTGCTCGTCGTGACTGCCGCGCAGGCACAGCCACCGGCCGAGCGCCGTGGCGAGATCGCCCACCTGGTCCGCCAGGACTGCGGCTCGTGCCACGGGTTGCGCCTGCGCGGCGGCCTGGGCCCGGCGTTGACACCGCAGGCCCTGCAGGGGCGGGCCTCAGCCGGCCTGGAGGCGACTATCAAGCATGGCCGGCCCGGCACGGCCATGCCGCCCTGGGAACCGTTTCTCACGGATGACGAAATCCGTTGGGTCGTGGAGTCCCTGCGTCAGGGGCGTTTTCTCCAGGATTGACGAGTGGCCACACAAGGATCAGGCATGTATCGAGCTTATCGGAACCAATACGGACCCTCGGCAGTGGTCACGACAGTGGTGCGGGCGCTGACCGTCCTGTCCGCGCTGGCGCTGATGGCCGGCTGTGCCATGCCGGGGACGGCGTTGCGGGGCACCGGGGATCTGGGGGTGGTGGTCGAGCGGGCCGACGGCGCGCTCGCCGTCGTGGACACCTCGGCGCGGGAGGTGCTGGAGATCGTTCCGGGGCTCGGTGATCTCTCCCACGCCTCGGTGGTGTTCTCGCGGGACGAGCGCTACGCGTTCGTCTTCGGCCGCGACGGCGGCCTGAGCAAGGTGGACCTGCTCCGGCGGCGCGTCGTCGACCGCGTAGTACAGTCGGGCAACAGCATTGGCGGCGCCATCTCCCAGGACGGCCGGCTCGTGGCGGTATCCAACTACGAGCCGGGCGGCGTGCGCGTCTTCGACGCCCGGACGCTGGCGCCGGTGGCCGACATACCTGCCGTCACCGCTGACGGCGAGCGCTCCAAGGTCGTCGGCCTGGTGGACGCGCCCGGCAACCGCTTCGTATTCAGTCTATTTGACGCCGGCGAGATCTGGATCGCCGACTTCAGCGCCGGGGATACCCCCGAGATTACCCGGCTGCAGGACGTGGGCCGGCAGCCCTACGATGGCCTGATCACCCCTGACGGGCGCTACTACCTGGCCGGGCTGTTCGGTGAGGACGGGCTGGCACTCGTGGACCTCTGGCATCCCGAGCGCGGGGTGCGACGCATTCTGGACCACTACGGCCGTGGCGAGGAGCGCCTCCCCGTCTACAAGATGCCACATCTGGAGGGCTGGGCCATGGCCGGGGATTACGCCCTGCTTCCGGCGGTGGGACGACACGAGGTGCTGGTGGTGGATCGCCGCGACTGGCATGAGGTGGCTCGAATTCCCGTTCACGGTCAGCCCGTTTTCGTCATGGCGCGACCGGACGGCCGTGAGGTTTGGGTCAATTTCGCCTTCCCCGATAACGACACGGTTCAAATCATCGACGTCGAGTCGCTGGCGGTGGCCGATACGCTGAAGCCGGGCAAGGGCGTGCTGCACATGGAGTTCACGCCGCGGGGCGAGCATGTGTGGGTGTCGGTGCGCGACGAGGACCGCGTGCAGGTCTACGACACGCGAACCCG
>CAZHBN010000173.1:0-3786 GCA_964530405.1 uncultured Ectothiorhodospiraceae bacterium | reverse complement strand
TGGCACGTTTCGGCGTCGTGGTGCGTCATCGTGAGCTCGGCTATCGCGCCAACGCGATGGTGGTCTGGGATGTGCCGGACGCGGAGGTGGCAACGGTGGGGCGGGTATTCGCCGGCTATCCGTTCGTCACCCTGTGTTATCGGAGACCGCGGCACCTGCCCGATTGGCCTTACAACCTGTTCTGCATGATTCACGGCCGCTGCCGCGAGACGGTGACTGCTCAGGCGGAGGTACTGGCCACTGCGGCCGGGGACAGTGCACGCCGCCATGAGCTGCTGTTCAGCCGCCGCCGTTTCAAGCAGTGCGGCGCACGCTATCGATACCCGGAGGTCGTCAACCATGGAGCCGCTTGACCGGCGTATCGTCAACGAGCTGCAGGGCGGCTTCCCGGTGTGCGAGGCGCCGTATGCCGCCGTGGCGGAGGCCCTCGGCATCAGTGAGGGTGAGCTCATAGAGCGAATCCGGCGGTTGCTGGACGAGGGCGTGCTCAGCCGTTTCGGGCCGCTGTACAACGCCGAGCGAATGGGCGGTGCCGTGACGCTCGCCGCCATGGCCGTGCCCGAGGAACGCGTTGACAGTGTCGCAGCTCGGCTGAATGCCCGGCCCGAGGTCGCTCACAACTATGAACGGACCCATCGTCTCAACCTGTGGTTCGTCGTATGCGTCGACGACCCGCAGCGATTGCCCGCAGTGCTCGGCGAGATCGAACGGGAGACGGGCCTGTCCGTTTACGATATGCCCAAGGAGCGGGAGTACTACATCGGCCTGAAGGTCGAGGCATGAGCGGGCCGCAACCGGGCGTCGACGAGCTCGACCGGCGTATCATCGAGGCCACTCAGACCGGCCTGCCGCTCGTGCCGCGGCCGTATCACGCCATTGCCGAGCGGCTCGGTGTTCCCCCGGAAACCGTCATGACGCGCATGCAGGCCATGCTCGCCAGCGGTGTCATCCGGCGCATGGGTGTTATTCCCAACCACTACGCCCTGGGCTACCGCGCCAACGCCATGACCGTTTGGGACGTCGCCGACGATCGCGTCGACATCCTCGGCGCGGCGGTCGGTGCGCTGGACTGTGTTTCCCACTGCTACCGGCGGCCGCGGCACCGCCCGCACTGGCCGTACAACCTGTTCGCGATGGTGCATGGACGTTCCCGCGGCGAAGTGGCGGCGCACATCGAGCGCGTGGCCGCTGTACTCGGCGACGCCGTCGGAGGGCGGGACGTGCTCTACAGCCGCCGTCTGCTCAAGAAGGCGGGGTTACGGATTGATGCGGGTCAATCGATGCGTTCGTCGCCCGTGTCACAGTGACCGGAAAGCCCCGGGGAACGTGCCCCGGGCCAAGGAAAGCGGCCGGGCAGGCGTGGCGGTCGCAAGCCGTGGGGGCAATCATGTTTCGAATCAGCCGTTATCTGCAGGCGGCGCTGGAGCCCGGCTCGGTGCCGCCGAGCCGGACTCCGAGCGGACCCGTGGTCATCTGGAATCTCATCCGCCGGTGCAATCTGGCGTGCAAGCACTGCTATTCCACATCCGCGAATATCGACTTCAAGGGCGAGCTTTCCACTGACGAGGTGTATGCGGTCATGGACGACTTACGGGCCTTCGGCGTGCCCGTGCTCATCCTCTCCGGCGGCGAGCCGCTCATGCGCCCGGATATCGTCGACGTTTCCCGGCGCGCCAAGGCGATGGGCTTCTTCGTCGGCCTGTCCACCAACGGCACGCTGATCGACGAGGAGAACATTGCCGTACTCCGGGAGGTGGGCTTCGACTACGTGGGTATCAGCCTGGACGGGCTGGGTGAGACCCACGACCGCTTCCGACGGCTCGATGGCGCCTTCGACGCATCCATGAAAGCCATCCGCCTGTGTCGGGAGAATGGCGTGAAGGTGGGCATGCGCTACACGCTCACCGCCGAGAACGCCCAGGACTTTCCGGGACTCCTCGACGTGATGGATGCCGAGGGCGTGGACAAGTTCTACCTCTCCCACCTCAACTACGCGGGCCGGGGTAACAAGAACCGCCGTGGCGACGCGGCGGGCGAGCGTACCCGGTGGGCGCTGGACATGCTCTTCGAGCGCTGTCTGGCCGATCTGCGCGCCGGCCGCCCCCGGGAATACGTTACCGGCAACAACGATGCCGATGGCGTTTACCTGTTGCAATGGGTGGCCCAGCGTTTCCCGGAGTCGGCCTGCCACGTGGCGGAATTGCTGCGGCAGTGGGGTGGCAATTCCTCGGGCATCAACATCGCCAACATCGACAACCTGGGTAACGTGCATCCGGATACATTCTGGTGGCATCACAACCTGGGCAATGTGCGCCGGCGTCCGTTCTCCGAGATCTGGAGCGATGAGACGGACCCGGTGCTGGGTGGCTTGCGCCAGAGCCCCCGGCCGCTTACCGGCCGTTGCGGCGCGTGTGCCTACCGCGATATCTGCGGCGGCAACACGCGGGTTCGTGCGTGGCAACTCCACGGGGACCTCTGGGCGGAGGATCCAGGGTGCTACCTCACGGATGCCGAGATCGGTCTCGGCGTGCCGGCACCCACAGCCTGCATGGAAGGGCAGACCGCATGAACGGCATCGCAGCGACGCTCAACCTGGAAGGTCGTACTGCGCTCGTGGTCGGCAACGGCGACGACGCCCGCCGCTATGCCGAATGGCTGGACGATCACGGCGCGCGGATCGTGGTCGTGGCACCAGCGGTGCAGGCGAGTCTGGCGGCGGTGGCAGCGAGAAGGCGCTGGACCCTGCACACCCGCGAGCTCTCTGACGCCGACCTCGATGGTTGCCATGTGGCCGTGGCGGCTTCGGATTCCCGCGACGTCAACCAGGCCGTCATCGACGCCGCGGACCGGCACGGTGTCCTGGTTCACGCCCTGGGCTGCAGGGAACGCTCGACGGTGACGCTGCCGTTGGGCGCCGAGCGACTTCCCGAACGGCAGCAACCCATCGCGGGGGCAGGACGCGTCTACCTCGTCGGTGCCGGCCCAGGCGATCCGGGTTTGCTCACCCTGCGGGCGCGGGAGGTCCTGGCCCGGGCCGACGCGGTGCTTTATGACCGCCTGGTGGCGCCGGCGCTGCTGGAGTGGGTGCCGGCGGCCGCGCAGCGCATTTATGTGGGCAAGGCCGCCAGTCGCCATGCGCTGCCCCAGGACCGTATCAACGCGCTACTGGTGGATCTCGCCCGTCAAGGGTCACGCGTGGTGCGGCTGAAGGGCGGGGATCCGTTCGTGTTCGGACGGGGCGGCGAGGAAATTGACAGCCTCAAGGCGGCGGGCGTCGCCTTCGAAGTGGTGCCCGGCATCACCGCCGCGCTGGGATGCTCGGCCTACACCGGGATCCCGCTGACGCATCGGGATCACGCACACGCGTGCACGCTGGTTACCGGTCACCTCAAGGACGGCACGCTGGACCTGCCCTGGGACGCGTTGGTGCAGCCGGCACACACCGTGGTCGTCTACATGGGCCTCGGTGGGTTGGCCCTGCTCTGTGACGAGCTGATCGCCCGAGGATTGCCCGCGGGTCAGCCGGCGGCGGTGGTCCAGCGTGGCACCCTCGACGATCAGCGTGTCGTCGTGGGGACGTTGGCGACCCTGCCGGCGCTTGCGGAGCAAGCGGGCGTGCGACCGCCGACGCTCGCGATCATCGGTGAGGTGGTGCGGTTGCGGGAGCGGCTGGACTGGTTCGGCAGCCTTGCCGACAACGCCGGCGAAGCATTGGCCGCCGTGTAGACGCCATTACTAATCTTCTCAGAAGTATTGTCATGCGTCAGCCGGACTGTGCGCCGATGG
>CAZHBN010000172.1:6292-8659 GCA_964530405.1 uncultured Ectothiorhodospiraceae bacterium | reverse complement strand
CTCGAGCGGCTCAGGCGCGACGGCCGTGTACTCGCCGCTGCGCTGAGCGACGAGCTCGATGTCTCTGAGGACACCGTTCGCCGCGACCTGCGGGACCTGGCGGCCGCCGGTTACCTTCAGCGGGTGCATGGCGGTGCGCTGCCCAAAGCGCCCTCCACGCAGGCGTTCCCCACACGCTCCATGCACCGGAGTGCCGAGAAGGACACGCTTGCACGGGCGACCGCACGCCTGATCGGGGATGGCCAGGTGGTCATCATGGACGGTGGCACCACCGCACTCGCCGTTGCCCGCCAACTGTCGCCGGAACGCCGGGTCACGGTCCTCACCAACAGTCCGCCGATCGCCGTCGAGCTGGCCGGCCACCCGGCAGCGCAGGTGCACATGCTTGCCGGGCGTGTGCACAAGAACGCCTGGGTGGTGACCGGGGCGGAAACCCTGGAAGGCCTCGCCCGGGTCCGGGCGGACCTCTGCATTCTCGGCGTGTGCAGCCTGGATCCGGAAGTCGGCATCACCACCGCGGAACAGGATGAAGCCCTGCTCAAACGTCGGATGATCGACAACGCGGCGGAGGTGATCGCGGTCGCCACGGCGGACAAGCTCGGCACCGCGACCTCGTTCGTGGTTGCACCGCTTTCGGGGATCACGCACGTCGTTACCGACGAAACCCGGCCAGACGTGCTGGCGGACTACCGCACCGCCGGCATCACGGTCACCAGCGTGGGCGAACCCAACGATGCCAGGGAGGGCGCATGAACTTTCCACGAAGCGACTCGGCTCGCGCCCGCTTCGCGACTTCTGCCATGTTCTTCATCGCCGGAGCCGTGCTCGCCACGTGGGCCCCCCACATCCCCACGGTGCAACAACGCCTCGGCATCGGTCCCGGCGTGCTCGGCATGGCGCTGCTCAGCATCGCCCTGGGCGGCATTCTCGCGATGGCGCTGACGGGTTACCTGGTACACCGCTTCGGTAGTGCCCGCGTCACCGGCATCGCCGCCGTGGCCGCGTGCCTGTGGCTGCCCGTGCCCGTTCTCGCGCCGTCGCTTGCCGTGCTGATCGCCGCGTTGCTGGTACTCGGCGCCGTTACCGGCGTGCTCGATGTCGCCATGAACGCTCAGGGCGTCACGGTGGAACAGCGGTACTCGCGACCGATCATGTCCTCGCTCCACGCCCAGTTCAGCATCGGCGGCCTCGCCGGCGCCGGGGTGGCCAGTGTGCTGCTGTCGCTCGGATGGACCGCCACCGGCCACGTTCTCACGGTGTCCGCACTCATGGCGGTCGCCGCAATCGCCGCGGGACCGCGGCTGCTGCCGGATCACGGCGAGGGGGCGGGCGACGGACCTCAATGGGTCCGCCCGCGCGGCATGCTCGTGCTCCTGGGGTTGGTCGCCGTATGTTCCATGCTGGGTGAAGGGGCGATGCTCGACTGGTCGGCGGTGTACATGCGCAGTGAAGTGGGCGCCGGCCCCGGCCTGGCCGCGGCGGGCTTCGCGGCGTTCTCGCTGACCATGACCATCGGACGGCTTTTCGGCGACGCGCTCGTCCACCGTTTCGGCAACGTCATGGTCCTGCGTATCGGCACGTGCCTGACGGCTGCCGGCCTCGGTTCCGCGCTGGTGATTGCGCACCCGGCCGCCGCGTTGCTCGGATTCGCCAGTGTCGGCATCGGGCTGTCGAACGTGGTGCCCATCGTCTTCGCAGCGTCCAGCCGGGTGCCCGGCATTCCTGCGGGTTACGGACTGGCGGCGGTATCCACGGTGGGCTACTGCGGCTTCCTCGTCGGTCCGCCGTTAATCGGCTTCATCGCCGAGCTCACCTCGCTCACGCTGGGGCTCGCCCTGGTCGTGGTCTGCGCCGCACTGATCGCCCTGCTGGCACGTCACGCCGGTGGCGAACGCACGCGGACGCGCGGTGGGGCGAGCGTACAGTACAGTCAGCACGAGGAGCTGTCATGACAACCGAGCGCGAGACACCTCCCGCCATCGTCTTCGATCTCGGCGGCGTACTCATCGACTGGAATCCGCGACACCTCTACCGCAAGCTCTTCGACGACGCCGAAGAATTGGAATGGTTCCTCACCGAAGTCTGCTCGCCGGCGTGGAATCTGTGCCAGGACGCGGGCAGACCGTTTGCCGAAGCCGTTCGCGAAAAGCAGGCGCAGCACCCTCGCTACACCGCCGCCATTAGCGCCTACTTCGACCGCTGGCCGGAGATGCTCGGTGGCCTTCACACCGACACGCTGGCGGTATTGCGCGAGGTGCGCGCCAGCGGTGCGCCGCTGTTCGCGCTCACCAACTGGTCCCACGAAACGTTTCCCGTCGCCCGGGCGCGCTACGAGTTCCTGGACTGGTTCCAGGGCATCGTGGTCTC
>CAZHBN010000172.1:1464-6192 GCA_964530405.1 uncultured Ectothiorhodospiraceae bacterium | reverse complement strand
AGATTGCCGAGAAGCACCATGGCGGTCCCCGCCACCGCCGTGAGCGTCCATGTATAGCCTTCCAGCCAGGTGGACGCCGTCAGCGCCACCACGGGGAAGAGCACCGTCGCATACCCGGCCCGGGCGGCGCCGATGCGGCGCACCAGCGTCAGGTAGCTGCCGAAGCCCATTATCGAACCGACGATCACCAGAAAGGCCATCGCCGCCCAGTAGCCGGCATCCGCGGGCAGCGCCACCGGCAGGTCGCGCACGACGATGAGCACGCCCAGCAGCATCGCCCCATAGCTCATGGCATAGGCGTTGGCAGGGAAGACGCCGAGCCCGTAGCGCTGAACCCGCGCACCCACCATATTCCCCAGCGAGAACACATACGTTCCCATGAGCGCACACGCCGGCCCGAGCCAGCCACCGTCGGCCCACCGGAACTCGTCACGGAAAACCAGCGCCAGCCCCGCAGCGCCCAGCACTGCCGCCGCGAGCCAGCGCAGCGGCGGGCGCTGGCGAAAGAACAGCCAGGCGTTGCCGGCATTGAGTAACGAGGCGAGGGAGAACACCACCGCCACGAAACCGCTGGGTATCAGCGCGGTTGCCTGGTAGAGAAACAGAAAGTTCACGCTGTATAGGCACACGCCCTGGAGCATCAACCAGCCATGGACGGCGGGGCGGACGCGCGCCAGGGAACCGGTCCACGCGGTCACGGCGAGCAGCACCGCCGCGGCGAGAGCGAACCGGTAGAAAATCGATACCGGCAGCGGCAGCTCGGCAACCTGCACGTGGATGGCGGTCCAGGTGAGTCCCCAGGCGATGACGGTGACGGCGTAATGGGCGAATGTCGGCATGCTGACGCTTCCCGGGTATTGCGTGATCGCGGCGACGATATCGCTTGCCGCCGTACCGGTGCTTGCGCATTCTTGCGTAAGACTGTGCCGATCTTGCCCGGTACCTTCCCCCTGCGCCGGCAGCGCCCCATACTGCGAGGCATGGAGCCTATAGCCTACGAAGTCTTCCGGGTGCTATCCGCCAGTGGTGCACGGGCGGAGCGCACGCTGGCGCTGCCGGACGGGCAATCCCTCACCTGCTGGCGCAACGAAAACGGCCAGGCCACCTATCACAACCCGGGTCACCACGCACTGAGCGTCTATCTCGAGGGCGGCCAGGAGACCCGGCGTATCGCGGCCGGCCGGGCGATTCAGCGGGGCTTTCCGGGAGCGGCGTGCATCTTCCCCGGCGATGACGAATCGCGCTGGCGGTTCCGCGCGCCATTCCGCTTCCTGCACCTGTACTTCCGCCAGGACCACCTCGCCCGCACCCTGGAGCGAGTCTGGGACGCGGAAAGCGGCGCATGCGAGCCCGATCCGGCATACCTGGTCGCCGACGGCGAGCTGGAACGCGCGGCGCGACTGATGCTGGCCGGCGACTGGTCCGACCCCGGCGATAGTCTCGGGGTGGATCACATCGCTCAGTGGATGCTGATCCACGTCGCCCGCTCATACACCCGCCGGCCGCGTCGGCTGCCCCCGGTCCCCGGCCGACTGTCACCTGCTCATGCCGCCCGCGTCCGCGACTACATCCACAACCATCTCGCCGAAGCGCTGACCCTGGACCAGCTGGCCAGCGTGGCGGGGGTGAGTACCTATCATTTCGCGCGGCTGTTCCGCGCCACCTTCGGGGAACCGCCCTACCGCTACGTGCAACGCTGTCGCATGACCAGGGCGCGCGAGTTGCTGCAACACTCTGACGAGAAGATTCTCGCCGTCGCGCTGCAGTGCGGCTTTGCCGATCACAGCCAGTTCTCGCGTGCGTTTCGCCGCCACTTCGGCGTCAGCCCACGGGCATTGCGCGGCGGCAAGCGGTAACCGCTTCAAGCGACATCGTCCACTACTGCGTCACCGGTTCGGTCACCGGCGGCACCGCCTGCGGGCGCCAGCTGCGCCGGCCACCACCGGTGGGACGCCACCACCGCGGTCGCCAGCACATAGACCGCCGCGAGCGCCCCCATCTTGATGCTCAAGGGCTGAACATCCATCGCATCCACCACTGGGGCCCCAAGGCTCGCGCCAGCAAAGAGCACGATCGTGTAGAAGACGATAGCACGCTGACGGTGCTCGGGCGGCTGCTCGCCCATGAAGCTCAGCACGGCGGGCACTGCGGTGGCGACGCCACCTAAGAGCAGCCAGTGCCCCACGTGCAGCCCCACGCCACTCGCCTGGAGACCGGTAACGGCCGCGCCGCATGCGGCGACGGTGAAGCCAAGGGCCTGGACAGCAGGCGCCGACCAGCGATAGAGCAACGCACCCGCGACCAGCGTCATGAGCACAGCCGGCGCACCGAGCAGACGGAATACCTGGAGATCCGTACCCGTATGCCCCGCCTGAACCGCGGCGTAGTAGAAGACCAGACCCAGCAACAGGATCAAGGTGACCGCGTACATGCGCCCAAGCCCCCGCCAGTGAAACAGCGCCACGACCGCAGCGACGCTGAACACGTCGCGGGGCGTTGTGGTTTCCGTAAAGCGCTGCGACCACAGCACGATAGCGATGGGCATCAAGGCAACCGCGGAGGCCAGAAGAACGCCGTGCACCGACCACCATCCGGCGACAGCCGCCGCCAGCATCTGCCCGAGCGGCGCTGCCATCAACAGCGAGGCGCTGAAAAGCCCGACCGCGGTCGGCCGCAGCCGCGCGCTGGTGTGCTCGACGATCACCATAATGGCGAATGGCGGAAACGTCGCTGCCGCCACACCCTGAACCACTCTGCCCAGCAGGAACGCCTCCGCGCTGGCGAGCATGAGGGCTGCTGCGGTCGCCACGCTGGCGACGGCGAGAGCCCCCATGCCCGCCGCGAACAGCCGGCCGCCGGTTACCCGCTGATTGAGCCAGCCCACGGCCACCAACCCCACGGCCTGGCTGAGAGCGAAAGCCGGTGTCGTCAGGGCCGCGACCGACGCCGTCGTCGACAACTCGGCGGCGATTTCGTGCAGAAGCGGCAGATAGGCGTAGAGTTGCCCCACCACCAGCGTGGCCGTCACCATCATGAACACGGTCACGGCCAGACCGTGGGCGGTGGAGCGCTCACCGGTTTTCATCGAAGTCCTTGCCATCGTTCCCCACTCCTAGGATGATTCGGAATCGCTACGGATGCGGACGATGACTTCCGATGGTTACTGCAACAAGCACGCACTTATCCTAGGATCAGCTACCCTACCCTGATACGGGGGAGACCCATGGACCGCCAGGAAATGGGGGCCTTTCTCAAGGCATGCCGCAGCCGCATCGAGCCACGCACGGCCGGTTTTCCGGTCTCCAGACGCCGCCGCGTGACCGGGCTTCGGCGCGAGGAGGTCGCCGAGCTCGCGGCCATTAGCGCGGACTGGTATACGCGGCTCGAACAGGGCCGCGACGTAGGGGTTTCCCGGGAGGTGCTGGAGCGGTTGATCACGGCATTGCGACTGACCGCGTCCGAGGCGGATCACCTGATCGCGCTCTCCGGCATCTCACCGACGCCGGCGCTACCGGAGACGCCCGCGAAGAATGCCGCCGGCGACGCCGCTCACCAACATCTGCTCGATGCCCTCTCGCCCCACCCCGCCTACTACGTCGCCGGCCCCTGGGACCTCGTGGCCTGGAACGATGCGGCGGCCCGCATCGTTCCGGAGATTCTGGCACCCGGGGCGCACGGCAATCTGCTGCGCATGATCTTCTGCGACGAACGCTTTCGTGCCCGGCTCACCGACTGGGAGGACCACGCCAGACGGTGCCTTGCCGTGTTCCGCGGCGACTACGGCCGGCATCCGGGCGACACCCGCTTTCGCAGGCTCGCCGCGGAGCTTACCGTCGCCAGTACCGAATTCGCGCAGTGGTGGCCGGCACACGAGGTCGGTATCCGTTCACCCACCGCCAAGCGACTGCGGGACCCGGATCTGGGCGAGCTCAACTTCGTCGTGCAGTTCTTTCACGCCGCGGAACAATCGGACCTGGTGCTCGTGGTCTTTACGGGGGATACCGAGACGCAGGCACGTATCGCAGGCGTTCTCCAGCGACAGGCGCTAGCCGAACCTGTCTAGCGCACGTCACGCCAGGCTTCGGCGAGGCGCTTGTCGGAAACCTTTTCGCGGGTGCCGAGCTCCTGTGCGAAGAGCGAGACGCGGTACTCTTCGAGAAGCCAGCGAAAACGTTGCAACGCCGGATCGGACACGCCCTTGCGCTCGTGCTGCTCGCGACGTTCCCGGTAGCGCTCCCACCACGGACGCACGGCGTTGAGTGCGCTGCGGTCCTTGTCCGGGTCCCGCTCCAGGCGGTCGAGCCGGCGCTCCAGTGCCTGGAGATAGCGCGGCAGCTCCTCCAGCCGTGCCTCGGGGGTGGCACTCACGAAACCCTTGTAGACCAGATGGTCGAGTTGCTCCTGGATATCGCTCAAGGCGTGCATCATGGCCAGCGGCACGGACCCCTTGAGCCGCTTGCGGATGGCGTGATGGCGCTCCAGGACGTCGGTGAGCGTCTCCGCAAGCCCCGTCGCCCGCGACACCAAGTCGGCGCGGTGCTCGGCCACCGTTGCCTCGAACGCCGACTGCGTGCGTGGAACGCCGCCACGCAGGAACACGCGATCGAATACCGCGGCGAGAATATCCGCCTTGAGCTCCTCGCAGCGGCCGATGGATTGATAGAGCAGGCACAGGCGGTCGCCACCAGGGAGCTTGCGCCGGAGGTACTTGCTCTGATCGGGCAACGT
>CAZHBN010000172.1:0-1364 GCA_964530405.1 uncultured Ectothiorhodospiraceae bacterium | reverse complement strand
ATCTCCACGCCGGTGATACGCTTGAGCTCGCGGCAGAGCACTTCCGTGAGCGAGCCCTCTCCTTCCGGCACGCGGTCGAGCACGGCGCGGGCGAAGTCCGGGGCCGGTACGAAATTCTTGCGCAGGGCCTTCGGCAGCGAGCGAATGAGCGTCGTGATCTTCTCCTCCACCAGCCCGGGCACCAGCCATTCGAACCGCTGCGGATCGAGCTGGTTCAGCGCCGCCAGAGGCACCACGACGGTAACGCCGTCCTCCGGGTGATTCGGCTCGAAGTGGTAATGAAGCGGCAGGCGCAGACCGTTGACGGTGAGCGCGTCGGGATAATCCTCCCGGGTGATGTCCACCGCTTCGTGCTCCATGAGGAATTCGCGGCTCACGCGCAGCGTGCGGTCGTTGTCGCCGTCTCGGACCCAGCGCTCGAAGCTCGGGCCATCCACCACTTTGCGCGGGAGGCGTTCGGCGTAGAAGCGGTAAAGCACCTCCTCGTCCACGAGCACGTCGCGGCGGCGCGCCTTGGCTTCGAGCTCCTCGACTTCGGCGATGATACCGCGATTGTGCTCCAGGCACGGTGCGCGGCTGCGCAAGCGTCCCCGCACCAGCGCCTCGCGGATGAACACCTCGCGCGCGTCATCCGGCTCCACCCGCGCGAAATTGATCTTGCGCCGGCTGGCGAGGGGCAGCCCGTAGAGGGTGACGTCCTCGAAGCCGCCCACGCGCCCACTCTTTTCCTCCCAGAACGGCTCGTAGTGCTTGCGGCTGACAAGATGCTCGGCCAGCGACTCGATCCACTCCGGGCGAACTTCGCCCACGCCGCGGGCGAACACCCGGCTGGTCTCCACGAGCTCGGAAGCGACGATCCACTTGGGCCGGCGCTTGGCGAGCCCGGATCCGGGAAAGATCAGCAGCTTCAGGTTACGCGGGCCGGTGTACTCGCTCTCGTCGGTACGTAGCGCGACGTTGGACAGCAGCCCGGTGAGCAACGCCCGGTGCAGCGGCTGGTAGTCCGCCGGCTGGTCGTTCTCCTTCGCGCCCATGCTCTTGACGAGCTCACGAAGCTGGCGGTGGATGTCCCGCCATTCGCGCATGCGCAGGTAGGAGAGGAAGTGCTCGCGGCACCAGTTGCGCAGCTTGCGCTGGGAGAGGTGGCGCGCCTGCTCGTGGTAGTCATTCCACAGGCGAACCAGGCCGAGGAAATCGGATTTCTTGTCCTGCCACCGCTCATGGGCCTCGTCGGCGGCGCCGCGCGCGTCCATGGGTCGCTCCCGCGGGTCCTGGATGGACAGTGCCGCGGCAATGACCAACACCTCGCTCAGGCAGCGCTCGGTATCGCCGGCGATGAGGATGCGCGCGATGCGCGGGTCCAC
>CAZHBN010000171.1:0-8678 GCA_964530405.1 uncultured Ectothiorhodospiraceae bacterium | reverse complement strand
GGCCAGTACGAGGCGGACAATCGCCAGCGCAGCCCGCTGGACAATCTGCCGCCGGAAACGTTGGCAATGATCGTGTCGAAGCTGGGCGGCAATGGATGATCTGGCATGGCTCGACGATCTCCCGGCCGAGGCGCAGCAGGCGCTGCTGGAAGAGGCCGAGCAGCGGCTCAAGCGCTTCAAACTCTGGACGTACTTTCCCGACGAGGGGCCGCTACGCCGGGAGCTCTACAAGAAGCACCTGGAGTTCTTCCGGCTCGGTGCCACGCATCGGGAGCGCTGCTTCATGGCGGCGAACCGTGTTGGCAAGACTGAGTCTGCGGGTGGCTACGAGATGGCATTGCACCTGACCGGCCGCTACCCCGACTGGTGGGAGGGGCGCCGGTTTGAACACCCCGTCAGTGCCTGGACGGCGGGCGACACGAAGACGACGGTGCGCGACATCCAGCAGATCAAGTTGCTCGGCCCGCACGAGGCGAGGGGGACTGGGCTGATCCCGGCTGATGACATCGTGAAGATTCGGCCGTCATCGGGCGTGCCGGATGCGGTGGACTCCGTGACCGTGCGCCACGTCTCCGGTGGGGTGAGCTCTTTGGGGTTCAAGAGTTACGACCAGGGGCGGGAGTCGTTCCAGGGCACTGAGAAGCACGTGATCTGGCTCGATGAGGAATGCCCGCTCAGTGTTTACGGCGAGTGCCTGATCCGAACGATGACGACGCAGGGGCTAGTGATGCTCACGTTCACGCCGTTGTCGGGACTCACCGATACGGTTCTGGAGTTCCTGCCTGGTGGCCGAGCCCCGGATACGGCGGACGAGCCGATCATCCAGGCGGGTAGCGAGCCGCTGGTGGAGGCGTCATGAGCAAGGCGCTGGTAATGGCGGGTTGGGACGATGCGCCCCATCTGACCGAGCAGGACAAGGCGGAGCTGCTGGCGTCCACGCCTCCGCATCAGCGTGAGGCGCGCTCCAAGGGCATCCCGTCGCTTGGTGCCGGCGCTATCTACCCGGTGCCCGAAGAGGACATTGTCGTCGACCCATTCCAGCTGCCGGAGTACTGGCCGCGGCTCTACGGGATCGACGTCGGCTGGAACCGCACGGCGACTATCTGGGGCGCCTGGGACCGTGACCAGGACGTCGTCTACCTGTACTCCGAGCACTACCGGGGGCAGGCCGAGCCCTCGGTGCACGCGTCGGCGATCAAGCGCCGTGGTGAATGGATTCCGGGTGAGATCGATCCGGGAGCAAACGGGCGCGGGCAGCGCGACGGCAAGAAACTCATCGAGGACTATCGCGGGCACGGCCTGATCCTGCACCCGGCCGACAACGCGGTGGAAGCCGGCATCCAGGCGGTCTACGAGCGGCTGTCCACCGGGCGGCTGAAGATTTTCAAGACGCTGCAGGCGTTGCTCGCGGAATACCGAATCTACAGGCGCGACGAGAACGGCAAGATCGTGAAGGAGAACGACCACGCCATGGACGCCATGCGCTACCTGGTGATGGGTCTGCGCCACGCGAAAGTCCGGCCGGTCCAGCGGCCGGTGGTCGAGGCATACGCCCCGCATGATGCGGGCATGGGGTATTGATGGCGGACGATCCGACGCTCGAACCCGAGGCGGCCATGGACGAGGCGCCCGAGGGCGACGTGAATAACGTGCTCGTGCTCCTCGAGGGCTATCGCCTGGAAGATATCCCGCAGGAGATATGGGACGCGCTGCCGGAGGAGGCACAAGACCTACTGGAGGAGCGCGAGGCACAGCGTCGCAACCAGCTGGACATGCTTGCCAAGGCGGTCACGGCCCAGCGGGACGAAGCGATCGAGGGACGCCGGGCGTCGGGCATCGAAGAGGACTGGGAGGAGGACCAGGACGCCTATGAGGGCGTGGACGATGCCAACCGCCACGAGAGCACGCGCTATCGCCAGCGCAAGCCGGGCGCGGTCGCCAACGACCGGAGGAAGACGGACAAGACGCGGTCGACCGTATTCCTCAACATCACTGGCCCGTACACCGATGCCGCGGCGGCGCGCGTCTCCGAGATGCTGCTGCCGAGCGACGACCAGCCGTACAGCATCGAGCCGACGCCGATGCCGCAGCTCGACGCGCTGAAAGCGTCGGGCGAAACGGTGGAGACCGAAGACGGGCAACAGGTGCCCGTCGCCGAGTTGGCGAAGGCCGAGGACAAGATCGCCCGGGACCGGGCGAAGCGCGCGGAGACGCGGATCACCGACTGGCTGACTGAGGGCCAGTGGCACAGCGAGGTGCGCGAGGTCGTCGAGGACGCCGCCAGGCTGGGCACGGGCGTGCTCAAAGGCCCGATGCCCGAGGTGCAGCATTACCGCCGGGCGCAGAAAGGCGAGGACGGCACGGTCCAGCTCGTCATCGAAGAGGTCATCGCGCCGGTCTCCAAACGCGTGGATCCGTGGAACTTCTACCCGGACCCGGCCTGCGGCGACTACATCGGCAATGGCCGGTACGTGCTCGAGCGTGACTGGATCACACCGAAGCAGCTCCAGGAGCTCGCGCAGGATCCGTCGTACCTCGCCGACCAGATCCGGGAGTGCCTGCGCGAGGGCCCGGACAAGCGCGTCGTGCAGGATATCCATGAGGAGTACGACCACGGCACCGGCAACGACAAATACGAGGTCTGGTACTACGTCGGCCATCTGACGCAGGAGCAGATGGAGGCGGGCGAGGCCGACCTCACGGGCTACGAGGGCGACACCGAGCTGATTCCGGCGATCGTCACCGTCGTCAACGACCGCGTGATCAAGGCCACTCTCTCGCACCTGGAGAGCGGCGAGTTCCCGTACGACGTGCTGCCGTGGAAGCGCCGGAAGGGGATGCCCTGGGGGCGAGGCGTGCCGCGGTTGATCCGCACCCCGCAGCGCATGCTCAACGCCGCCACGCGGGCGATGATGGACAACAGCGGGTTCTCGGCGATCCCGCAGTTCGTGAGCAAGAAGGGGCTCATCACGCCGGCCGACGGCAACTATGCGCTGTATCCCGGCAAACATTGGTTCATGAACGAAGACGCGGATATCGACGATATCCGCAAAGCGATGATGTCACTGTCTGTCGAAACCCGGCAGCAGGAGTTGATGAACATCATCGAATACGCCCGGGTGATGGCCGAGGAGGTCACCGGGCTGCCCCAGATCATGCAGGGGAAACGCGGGGATGCGCCGGATACGGTCGGCGGCATGCAGATCCTGCACAACAACGCCAACACGGTACTGCGGCGCCTCGCGAAACTGTTCGACGACTACATCACCGAGCCGCATCTGCGCCGCTATTACGAGTGGCTGATGCTCTACGGCGAGGACAACGAGGAGAAGGGCGACTACACGGTGGTCGCGCGCGGCTCCGGCGCGCTCGTCGAGCGCGAGCTCCAGCAGCAGGCCCTGGTGCAAATGAGCCAGCTTGTGCTGCGCCCGGAGTTTGGCATCGACCCGCAGAAGTGGTTCCGCGAGATGGCGAGGAGCCAGCGTCTCGACCCGAACACGTTCATGCGCGACGACGACGAGCCGGTCATCCCGCCGGAGATCCAGGAGCAGATCAAGAAGCTCGAGGAGAAAGTGGCGCAGTACGAGGGCGATCACGCGAAGGAGCAGATCCGTGCCGAGGCGCAGATCCAGGCGAAGCGGATCGACGCCGACACCCAGATCCAGACCACGGCGATGGAGCTCCAGGCGGAGAACCGGCAGGCAGCCGTGAAGGCCGAGCAGGATCGCCTGAAAGCCGAGCTCGACGCGCAGATCGCGGCGAAGAAGACGCAGATCGAGGAATTGGACAAACGGATCAAGGACGACGCCAACGCGATCAAGACGGCCGAGCTGCGGCTGCAGAAGGCCGCGCTCGAGCACCAGATCCAGCAGGCCGAACAGCAAAAGCGCGAGGCCGAGGCGGAGCGAGCCCGACAGGTCTACCGCAGCATGGCCGGCAGCACCGACACCGGCGTGATGCGCCGAGACCGCTACGGAGAGGTGCCGTATGCGCAGGGATGACGAACCGTTCGAGCTGCGCGAATCGGAGCGCCTGTCCGCGCTGTGGCAGCGGCTGGAGGCGCACTATCGCGAGCGCCTGGCCATGCTGCGCCGAAAGAACGACGGCAACCTTACGCCCGACGCCACGCGCCACCTGCGCGGGCAGATCGCTGAGGTGAAACGGTTTCTGGCTCTGGGGGAACCCCCGGACCCAATCGAGGTGGACGACCAGTAGGCACTGGCCCTCCATCAGTCAGGTGGCCCCGCTTCGGCGGGGCTTTTCGTGGGAGACACGATATGGACCCGGAGACCAAGGGCAACGAGCAGGAGCAGGGACAGGAGCAAGAGCCGGAGCTCACCGAGGAGCAGGCCGAAGCCGAGTTCGAGGCCGCGTTCCGCCGCGCCCGCGGCGAGGAAGCGCCCGAGAGCGACCCGCCCCCGACGCAGGGGGCCGAGGGCGGCGACGGCCAGGCCAGCCAGGACGGCGGCGGAGAAGGGTCGCAGGAGAGCGGCGGCGGAGAAGCGGGTGGAGACGGCGAGGGGGAGGGCGAGCAGCCCGTTCTTGCCGGCTACACCGAGCAGCAGATCCGTGACTTGCTCGACAAGGCCCAGCGTGTCGACGAGCTGGAGCGGCAGCTCCAGGGCACGGCCGGCAAGGTCTTCGGGAAATTCGGCGAGGTGCAGCGTGCGCTGCAGGAGCTGCAGCAGCGCCGTGGGACGTCCCAATCCGACTCCCAGGAGGAGCGGGCGGCACAGATCACGGCGGACAAGCTCAAGCGCCTGCACGACGAGTACCCGGACATCGCCGAGCTGCTCGCCGGCGATCTCTCCGAGGTGATGGGCAGCGGGAATCAGGCCGGGCAGTCGGTCACGCCGGACCAGCTGGACGAGATGCTCAACGAGCGCATGCAACAGGTCCAGCAGCCGAACGTGGACTCCCTGGTCACGCAGCGGGTCGAAGAACGCCTGCTGTCGTTCCGCCACCCGGACTGGCGAGAGGTCGCCAACAGCGAGGCGTTCCATCAGTGGCAGCAATCGCTGCCGCAGGCGGAGCGCGAGAAGCTCGATGCAACGTGGGACTCGGATTACATCGCGCAGAAGCTCGACGAGTTCAAGAAGGCACAGCAGCCCTCGCAGGAATCGTCGAGCCAGCAGCGCTCGACCTCGTCGAAGCACGACCGCCTGCGGAACAACGTGCAGCCGCGCGGAGCGGCGAACACGGACCCGCCGGCGATGACCGACGAACAGGCATTCGAATTCGGATTCAAGCGGGCTCGAGGCGAGTCCTAGCTGCCGAACAGCAGAGGAACCGGAGCAATGGCTATCCAGGGATACAGCACCGAAGCCGGCCGGATTAACGTAGTCAAGGGCGAGATCCTGGCTCACGCGATCCCGGTCGAAGTGCTCGGCATCACCGGACAGCAGAAGCGGCATCCGAAGAACAAGGGTGACACCCAGATCTTCCGCCGCTGGCTGCCGTTCGGTGCCACCGAGAGTCAGCCCAACCAGTGGGACGTCGATCCCAACGAGCACCTGCTGCAGGAGGGTGTGACGCCGCCGGCGGATACGCTCAAGCCGCAGGACATCTCGGTGACGCTGCAGCAGTACCACGTGCTCTACAGCTACACCGATAAGACCGCGGACCTCTACGAGGACGACGTGCCCGCCGAGATGAAGATCCAGACCGGTGAGCGCTGCGGCCTGGTCCGCGAGATGGTGCGCTACGGCGTGCTCAAGGGCATGACCAATCGTCACTACCAGGGCGGCTCGTCCCGGTCCGCGGTGGACAACAAGGTCTCCCTGGGTGCGCTGCGACGGATCACCCGTGGTCTGCGGGGCAATCACGGCAAGTTCATCACGCGTGTGCTGGACGCCTCGCCGAAGTTCGCAACCCGGGGGGTGGAGGCGAGCTACCTCGTGTTTTCCCACACCGATACTGAGGCCGACTTCCGCGACCTGCCCGGGTTCAAGGTGACCGCGGAGTACGGCTCCCGCCGCCCGATCTCGGATTACGAGCTCGGCAGTGTGGAAAATTTCCGCATCATCCTCTCGCCGCATCTGGAGCCCTACCCGGACGCGGGCGGTGACCCGGTCACCAACAACCTGGTGTCCACCTCGGGCAGCAGCGCCGACGTCTACCCCATCATCATCACGGCCGAGGATGCCTGGGGGCAGGTCGCGTTGCGCGGCATGAACGCCATCGACGACATCACGGACCTGCGCCCCGGGCAGAAGGACAAGAACGACCCCCACGGCCAGCGCGGCTACTTCGGGGCGAAGTTCTGGTTCGCGACCACGATGCTCAACGATGGCTGGGCCGCGGTGTACGAGGTCGGCGTGAGCGACCTGGACTGAGGGCGGAGTCATGAGTGAGAGCATCACGACCCGGACCAATCGTCTGGCGGCAGCTGGGGACGCCCGCGAAATGCGGGCGGTCCTCAACAGCATGCGGGGCGACGCGCAGGCACCGCGTGACGCCATCAACACGCTGATTACCGCCATGGACAACCTGCTGGCAAAGCTCGACGCCGACACCGGGACCGCGGATTCGGACTACGCGTCCACGATCTCTACCCCGTCGGCGCTGGGTGCCATGGATACCAAGGAGTAACCCATGAACATCACGCTCGGAAAGGCCGGCCTGACCGGCATCAGCGGGGCGGCGACGACCCACAGCATCGGCAACGCCATCGACTACCTCATCGGCGGCAAGGCGTACGCGAAGGCCTCGACCTCGGGCGCGGCCACGCCGACGACGGACGTCGACGGTAACGCCATCGAGCTGTCGGCCAACGAGGGCACGGTCGTGGCCTGGTGTCTGGACGCCTCCGGCAACGTCACGCTCGCCCGGGGCAGCATCGAGGATCTGGACGACGCGGGCAACTTCAAGGTCGCCCCGCAGTTCCCGCTGCTCTCGGACGACCTGACACCGTTCGCGTACACGCTGCACCAGGCCGGCAGCGGCCTCAGCGGGACGTTCACGGTCGGCGTCAGCAACTGGGGCACGTCGGGCATGACGCACACCGTCGTCGACGTGGGGCACCTGCCGGCGGAGCCGCAGCTGCCGTAACCCGAGACCATCATCCACCACCCATGAGGGCCCGCTTCGGCGGGCCCATTTTCGTAGGAGAGCAGTCATGGCACAGCAGCGCAGGCGCCGGACGCCGACCCACAGCGAAGAGCAGCAGGTCGGCCAAGACCACGAGTCCACGCTCAAGACCGAGGGCAACGCCGAGATTCCCGAGTCCGAGATCGAGCCCGTGCCCGGCCCCCGGATGGAGGATAAGGCCGCCCTGGAGCAGTTTATGAACGAGCCCGTGGACGTGATGATCAACGAGAGCACGGACCCCAACGCGGACCCGATGCCCACCGTGTTCGTCAATGGCACGCCGCAGCGGTTCTTCCGCGGCCGCGTGCAGACCGTCAAACGCAAGTACGTCGAGGCGCTCGCCCGAGCGAAGCAGACCCATGTCGGCACGCGGGAGTTCACGAACCATGAGGGCGCACTGGACGTGAAGATCACGCGGAGCACGGGGCTGCGATTCCCGTTCTCGGTGATGGCCGACGCCAACCCCAACGGCCCGGCATGGCTGAAGAAGGTCCTGGCTGAGGCATGACGTTCCTCGATCTGGCGAAGCGTCTGGGTCAGGAGGTGGGCGCCGCCGGCGCGGGCCCCACTTCCGTGTCCGGTCAGACCGGCGAGTACGGGCGGCTGGTGGATTGGGTGCGTGACGCCTGGACGGAGATTCAAGCACGCCACCGGGATTGGAGTTTCCTGTGGGCGGAGTTCAGCACGGCCGTTACGGATGCCGAGAGTGATTACGACGTCGCCCCGGACGTGCGCTACATCATCCCCGACACGGTGCGGCTGGATGGCGAACGCCTGGCGGAGATGAACTACCAGGAGTACGCCCGTCTGTACAAAGCTCACGAGAGCATGGTGCAGCGGGCGTTCACGATCTTGCCCACCGGCAAGCTCCGCCTGATCCCGGCGGCCAACGGCACACTCACCGGCGAGTATTACCGCACACCGCAGACGCTTGCCGCCGATGCCGATGAGCCGCTCGCGCCGGCGCACCTGCACGACACGATCATCGCGCAAGCGCTGCTCTACTACGCCACCTACGAGGACGCGCCGGAGATCTACCAGGACGCCCGGGCCCGACTCCGGCGCTGGATCACGCGCATGCAGTCCGAGTGTCTGCCGACCATTGACGCGCCGGGGCCGCTCGTATGACGCGTGTGCGCACGACCTACATCCCGCTGCGCGGCGGCCTGGATCTGGTCTCCCCGCTCGGGCAGGTCGACCCGGGGCTCGCCTCCACGATGACCAACTACGAGGTCTCACCCACCGGCGGTTACCGGCGCGTGGACGGCTACGAGCGCTTCGACGGCCAGCCCTGGCCGCACAAGGGCAACGACGACGGGTTCGCCGGCGTCGTCGACCTCATGGACGGCATGGACGAGGGCACGGGCGGCACCTATCCCTCGAAGGTTGTCGGTACCTACGGCACCACGCCGGCGGAGATTGTCATCCCGCTGCAGGGCCTGGACCTGGACCTCGGGCAGACCTTCGGTAGCGAGTACAACTTTGGCTTCTACATCCACGAGCAGCCGCTCGGCCATTACCTCGACGGCGATTTCGCGGACGAGGAGGAGCTGCTCGCGGCGATCGAGGCGCTGCCCGGCATTACCGCG
>CAZHBN010000170.1:0-8701 GCA_964530405.1 uncultured Ectothiorhodospiraceae bacterium | reverse complement strand
TCGTCCTCGGAGGCGCTGAAGGGCAGGTTGCCCACATAGATCGATTTCATCGTAAACACACTCATCCATACACTGCCGGCCTGGCTAAGGACGCGGCAGATCAAACATCACGTCTTGGAGGCAGGAGATCACTCCGGAAGGAGTCCTCCCCCGCCGCGGAGCGTTGCATCGGCGGCGTCGCGGCTGCGCGACGGAAGCGGAAAACCGGAACCGAGGGCAGTCGGCGTCGCTCTGCGAACGCACCGGGTTCGACATTACGGCTTTCAACAAGGGTTTGCAATCACAAATTTGTGACAGCGACAGACGGCGGGGCCGCGCCGGGGGTCCTGAATCCGGATTCGGTTGCGTTTCCTCGCACGCCGATCGCGCCAGTGCCAGGCGCGGTGACGAATCGCAGGGGCACCTACGGCGAGGAGACACACTCCCCGGCGCGACCGGGGCGCTCCCTTCGGGCACGAAATGCCGATTCAGGCGGCTATCCGCGCAGGCGATCCGCCAGCGCCGCCTGCACCCGCGGGTGCACGAACCGGGTCACGTCACCTCCGAGCGCGGCCACCTCCCGCACCAGGCTGGATGAAATGTAGGCGTACTGCTCCGCCGGCGTGAGGAACATGGTTTCGACACCGGGGACGAGCTGGCGGTTCATGCTCGCGAGCTGGAACTCGTGCTCGAAGTCCGACACCGCCCGCAACCCACGCAGGATGACCTGGGCGCGGCATGCCGTGACGAAATCCGCCAGCAGCGTCTCGAACGGGCGCACTTCCACATTGGGTAGATGGCCGACGACCGCCGCGGCGAGGCTGACGCGCTCTTCGAGCGTGAATGCCGGCCGCTTGCTCGCGCCGGGATAGCCGGCAACGCCGACGATGATCCGGTCGAACAGCCGGGAAGCGCGCTCCACGAGGTCGCCGTGGCCGTTGGTGATGGGATCGAATGTCCCGGGGTAGACCGCTACCACGCCCATGACGGGGCTCCTCTCACTGGCGCCGGTAGAGCCGGTAGGCGACTCCTCCGGCAACGCCTTTGCGAACCGGGGCCCAGCGGTCGGGCAGTGGCGGCAACGCGCGGTGACTATCCGCCTCCACATACACAAGCGCGTCGGTGGCGAGCCAGCCGCCCGCCTCGAGCCCCGTACAGACCGGCCCGATGATAGCCGACCTGAAGGGTGGATCAAGAAATACCAGGTCGTAAGGCTGTGACTGACCAGCAAGAAAGCGCCGGACGTCGGCGTTGAGCACACGTATCCGCCCGTCGGCATCCAGCGCACGCACGTTCTCGCGCAGCGCCGCGGCAACCCGCGCGGAGCGCTCCACGAGGACGACCTCGCGGGCGCCCCGGGAGGCTGCCTCCAGACCCAGCGCACCACTGCCGGCGAACAGGTCGAGACATCGAGCCCCGGCCACCTCGGCCTGAAGCCAGTTGAACAAGGTCTCGCGCACCCGCTCGCCGGTGGGACGCAGACCACCGGCGGCGGGAAAGGCGAGCCGGCGACCGCGCCACTCACCGGCGATGATGCGCAGGCGGTTACGAGTCGCCGCCATCGCTCTCTCCGGCGCCGATGATCTCCGCGGGCCCCACAAGGACAGTGATCTGACGCCCGGGATCAATCACCCCGCCGAATACATCGCGAACACGCCCGGCGGAGACGGCGCCGATATCCTCGCGGAATCGCTTCAGATAATCCGACGGCAGATCGTAGAACGCGATCATGGCGATGTAGCCGACCAGGTCGCGATTGCTGTCGAAGTTCAACGGAAAACTACCGGTAATATTACGCCGCGCGAGCTCGAGACGCTCCGCCGCCGGCCCTTGGTCGTGGAACTGCTGCAGCGTCTCGCGCATCACCGTCAATGCCTCGTCGAGGGCCGCGTTGCGCACCTCGGTGTCCATCTGGAACCAGCCGCCCGCCGAGGCCGCAGCGAGACTGCTCGACGAATGGTAGGACAGCCCCCGTTCGTCGCGCATGCGCTCGGTCAGCGTGGACACCAGTCCGCCACCGCCGAGCGCGTGGTTGGCCAGGTACAGCGGCACCCAGCGTTCGTCGCCGCGGGCGACGGCGGGCTGGCCGATGATCACGTGGGTCTGGCTCGAGTCGAAGGGCACACGTACGGTGCGAGCGTCATCGAGCTCGGGCGTCGGCGGCAACGCCGGCGCCGCCTCGCCGGCGGGCCGGGCGGACGCGAGCTCCCGGGCGAGCGCCTCCGCGCGATCGCGATCGAGGTCACCGACGATGGCGATGGTGGCGTTGGCGGCGCCGTAGTAGCGCTCGTGGAAGGCCCGGACGTCGGCGCGCGTGATCGCCGCCAGGGACTCCCGCGTGCCCGCCGGCGGCGACGCGTAAGGATGCTCGCCGAACAACGCCCGCATGAACGCGCGCTCCGCCCGGTCACCGGGATCCTGCTTCGCGTAGCGCAGGGACACCTGCATCTGCTCGCGCACGCGCTCGAACGCCGTCTGTTCGAAGGCCGGGGCCGCCAGAACGCCGGCGAGATGCCTCACCGCGGCGTCCAGGTTGCCCTCCCGACTCAAGCTGCGCAGATGGACCCACGCCATATCCCGGGCGCTACCGGTGGACACACGGGCGCCCTCCTGCTCGAAGCGCCGGGCGATCTCACCGGCTCTGGCGGTGTCGGTACCCTCGAGCAGGAGGTTATTGGTGAGCCGCGCGAGCCCCGGGCTGTCGCCGTCCCGGGCGGACCCGGCATCGAAGACCATGCGCACGTCCACGATCGGCAGCTCCCGGGCGGGCACGAACGCCACCCGCGTCCCCCCTTCCGTCTGCCAGCGCTGGATATCCGGCACCGCCATGGCCGCCGGCGGAACGACTAGTACGGCGAGGACCGCCGCAATCAACAGGCGTCGCATGGATTATTGCTCCTCACTCTTGCCACCGTCGCCCCCGTCCCGTCCACCGGGACGGAGAATGCCCACGGTCAAGCGTTCCGGGGTGAGATACGCGCGCGCGACCCGCTGGATGTCAGCGGATGTCACCGCACGAATGCCTTCCTCGTAGCCCTCCAGCCACTCCCAGCCGATACCGGTCGTCTCCAGGCGACCGATACGCATCGCCTGGTAGAACATGGAATCGAGCTGGAAGAGGTGGTCGGCGAGGAGCTGATTGCGCGCCCGCGCCAGCGCTTCTTCGCTCACCGGCTCCTCGTGAAGTGCCGCGACCTCCTCTCGCAGTGCCTGCTCCAGGGCGTTGGGAGACGCCGCGCGGGTGGGAGATCCCTCCAGGGTGAACCGGGTTTCGAGCCGGCTGGTCGACGAATAGCCTGCGCTCACCCCGGCAGCGATCTCGCGGTCCCGCACCAGCCGCTGGGGGAGACGCGCGCCGTCGCCGCCGTCGAGCACCGTGGCGAGCACCTCCAGCGCGTACACGTCAGTAGCGTCACCGGCCGTGGCCGCGGAGGGGACCTGGTAGCCGAGAATCACGTGGGGGACGTCCGCACGCTCATCACTCGCCTCGAACCGGCGCTCACCGGGAGCCGGCAGGCTGGGCTCGTGACGCGGCGCCGGCGCCTCACCACCGGGAACCGGCCCGAAATGCTCGCGGGCGAGGTCGAAGACGTGCTGCGGATCCACGTCGCCAACCACCACCAGCGTGGCGTTCGCGGGCGTATACCAGCGCTCGTACCACGTGGCGAGATCATCCAGGCGCAAATTGTCCAAGTCCGCAGGCCAACCGATGATCGGCTGCCGATACGGACTCACAGGATAGGCGATGGTGTTGAAGCGCTCGCCGAAGGCCGCCAGCGGCCGATCCTCTATGCGCAGCCGGCGCTCCTCGATGACCACCTGCAACTCCTTGGCGAAGGCGTCCGCGTCCAGTCGCAGGCGGTGCATGCGATCCGCCTCCAGGCGGAAGGCGGTCTCCAGGCGGTCAGCGGAGAGCTGCTGGAAGTAGGCGGTGTAGTCGCGCCCGGTGAAGGCGTTCTCGCGCCCGCCCTCACGGGCGATGATGCGGGAGAACTCCCCCGGCGCCAGCGTCTCGGTGCCCTTGAACATCATGTGCTCGAGCACGTGGGACACCCCCGTGGTGGGCGAATGCTCGTAGCTAGAGCCCACCCGGTACCAGATCTGCGAGACCACCACCGGCGCACGGTGGTCCTCGCGCACGATCACCTGCAAGCCGTTGTCGAGCCGTATCTCGCTCACCGGCCACTGCTGGGCACCCGCCAGGGGCGCGGTGGCGAGCCAGACGAAAACGGCGAGCGCGCCTAGCCAATATCGTCGTGTCATGGTTGTCGCTGCCAAGGCCTCGAAAAGGAGTGGTAGGATACCAACCCGTTTGTACCCACCGAGCGTCGTGAGGTTCCATGTTCGGGTTCGGCCGCCGCAAGAAGGGCAAGCAGCAACCGTCTGACGGGCACGAAGGCAGCGACACGACCGAGTCGCCGGCAGCGGATTCGCCCGCCCAGGCAGGCGGGACCGAAAGTGCCCCGTCATCCACCGCGGAGGATGTGCCCGCGCCGTCACGTGCCGGGCGCGAGAAGCCCGGTGGCGGCTGGCTCAAACGCCTGCGCGCGGGTTTGCGGAAAACCGGTGACGGCCTCTCCAGCCTGTTCCTCGGGCGCAAGAGCATCGATGACGACCTTCTCGAGGAGCTGGAAACCCGGCTGCTGATGGCCGACGTCGGCGTGGAGGCGACGCAGCGGATCATCGACGACCTCACCGCACGCCTGCGCCGCAAGGAGCTCGCCGATGCCGCAGCACTCCACAGCGCGCTGCGGGAAGACATGCTCGCGATCCTCGAGCCGGTGAGCGAACCGCTCGCGGTGGACAGCACCCGCGCACCGTTCGTCGTCCTCACCGTGGGTGTCAACGGCGTCGGCAAGACCACCACCATCGGCAAGCTCGCCAAGCAGTGGCGCGACGACGGACACTCGATACTCCTCGCCGCCGGCGACACGTTCCGCGCAGCCGCCGTGGAACAGCTCAAGGTCTGGGGCGAACGCACCGGCATCCCGGTGATCAGCCAGCCTACCGGCGCGGACGCCGCCTCGGTGGTCTACGACGCTCACGAGGCCGCCCGCGCCCGCGGCGCGGACGTCCTGATCGCCGATACCGCCGGGCGGCTGCACACCCAGAGCAACCTCATGGAGGAGCTCAAGAAGATACGCCGGGTGCTCGGCAAGCAGGACGACTCCGCCCCCCACGAGGTGTTGCTGGTGGTGGACGCCGGCACGGGGCAGAACGCCCTGTCCCAGGCCAGGCAGTTCCACGAGGCGGTGGGGGTCACCGGTGTCATCATCACCAAGCTCGACGGCACCGCCAAGGGCGGCGTGGTGCTGGCCATGGCGCAGCAGCTCGGCCTGCCCATCCGCTACATCGGCGTCGGCGAGCAGGCCGAGGACCTTCGACCGTTCCGCGCCGAGGAATTCGTGGACGCCCTGCTTGCCGGCACGACGGAGGCCGACGAGCGGGCATGATCCGCCTGGAGGGCGTCACCAAGCGCTATCCTGGCGGGCGCGAGGCACTCGGCCACATCAGCCTTCACGTCCGCCCCGGAGAGCTGGCGTTCGTCACCGGCCGCAGCGGCGCCGGCAAGAGCACCCTGCTGCGCCTCATTCCGCTTCTGGAGCGCCCCACACGGGGTAGCGTGACAGTGGGCGGCGCGAACCTCGGCCAACTCGCGCGCCGACGCATCCCGCACCTGCGTCGCGGCATCGGCATGATCTTTCAGGACCACCGCCTGCTTCACGACCGCACCGTATTCGACAACGTTGCCCTGCCACTGGTCATCGCGGGGGTACCTCGCCGCGAGATGGCCCGGCGGGTGCGCGCCGCGCTGGACAAGGTGGACCTGCTGCGCCTCGAACGTGCACACCCGGTCACCCTTTCCGGCGGCGAACAGCAGCGCGTGGGTATTGCACGCGCGGTGGTCAGCCGCCCCCCGGTGCTGCTCGCCGACGAGCCCACGGGCAACCTCGACCCCACGCTCTCGGCGGAGATCATGACGCTGTTCCGGCGCTTCAGCGAGCTCGGCGTAACGACCCTGATCGCCACCCACGACATGGACCTCGTCGACCGCCTCGGCCACCGCCGCATCCACCTCGCCGACGGGCGGGTGGCCGGCGACACCCCCGCGCGGGGTGACTCCTGATGGCCGCCCGTGGCGAACGACGCACCTGGCGCACGCGGCTGGGCATCTGGGGCGAGCACCATGCCCGGGCCCTGGTCGGCGCACTGGGGCGCTTCCGGGCCGGCCTGGCGCCCGGACTGATGACCGCAGCGGTGATCGGCATCTCTCTCGCCCTGCCCGCGGCGTTCCTGCTGCTGATGGACAACGCCGAAGCCATCGCCGGCGACTGGCAGGGGCGTACGCGCATGTCGGTTTTCCTGGACAAGGGGCTCGACGAGGGCACCGCGCAACGCCTTGCCGAAACCGTACGCAGCCGCGACGACGTCGCCGGCGTTCACCTCATGCCCCCGGCGGAGGCGCTCGCCGAGTTCCGGGCCCACACGCGACTGGACCGAGCCCTTGCACTGCTCGAGGACAACCCGTTGCCGGCAGTGCTCCTGGTGGAGCCGGAACGGGGGCTGGCCCCGGATGACATCGACTCGCTGGCAACCACCCTGAAAGATCGCCCGGAGAGCGCCGAGGTGCGCCTGGACCGCGAGTGGGTGCAACGCCTCCACGCCATTCTGATGCTGCTGCAGCGGGCGGTATGGCTACTCACCGGTCTGCTCGGGGTCGCTGTGGTGTTGGTGATCGGCAACACGATTCGCCTGGATATCGAAAACCGCCGCGAGGAAATCGCCATCACCAAGCTGATCGGGGCCACCGACGGGTTCGTGCGACGACCGTTCCTCTACGCCGGACTGTGGTACGGCCTGACAGGGGGACTGATCGCAGGCGTGCTCGTGGAAGGCGCCTATCTGCTGCTCTCCGGCCCCGCGAACGCGCTCGCGAGCAGCTACGGCAGCGCTTTCCGGCTATCCGGCCTGGACGCCGCCGGCCTCGCCACGCTCATCGGCTGCGGCATGCTGCTCGGCCTGCTCGGATCGTGGCTCGCCGTGGGGCGACACCTCGCCGCCATTGAGCCGCGTTGATCGGCTGGCCCTTGAAAACGTCCACAGCAGACATATAGTCCGAAAGGGAACTTTCTAAGGGTGGTCGGCATCCAACATCACAGACCATCCCGGGTGCGTCGAACGACGCACAGGCATCCGGCTTCGACAAGGGGGAAGCCATGGAGATGACCAAGGCCATTGCCCGTACCGACCTCAACAGCCTGCCGCTGCATGCAGGCAGCGAGGATCATTACATTCAGGCGGTCAACCGTGTTCCGACGCTCAGCGCGGAAGAGGAGCACGATCTCGCCGTGCGCTACCGCGACGACAACGACCTCGACGCAGCCCGCTGGCTGGTCATGTCGCACCTGCGCTTCGTCGTGCACGTGGCACGCGGCTACACCGGATACGGCCTGCCGCTGGCGGACCTCATCCAGGAAGGCAACATCGGCCTGATGAAGGCGGTCAAGCGCTTCGACCCGGACGTGGGCGTGCGCCTGGTTTCCTTCGCAGTGCACTGGATCCGCGCGGAGATCCACGAGTTCATTCTGCGCAACTGGCGAATCGTCAAGGTCGCGACCACCAAGGCGCAACGCAAGCTTTTCTTCAACCTGCGTGGTTCGAAGAAGCGCCTCGGCTGGATGAACCGCGCGGAAGTCGATGCCGTCGCCAAGGACCTCGGGGTCAAGCCCGAGACGGTGCTGGAGATGGAGTCCCGTCTCTCCGGCCAGGACGTGGGCTTCGACCCGCCGGAGAACAGTGACGACGAGGACAATGCCCCGCGCGCACCGGCGGCCTACCTCCAGCATGGCGGCGTGGACCCCGCCATGGAGATCGAAGGCGATGACTGGACGAGCCATCAGCAGGACGCGTTGCACGAAGCCCTCGCGGGGCTCGACGAGCGCAGCCGGGATATCATCGCCCGGCGCTGGCTGAACGACGCCAAGGCGACACTGCAGTCACTCGCCGACGAATACGGCGTCTCGGCGGAGCGCATCCGCCAGCTCGAGAAGAACGCGCTCAAGAAACTCCGTGGTGCAATGGCCGAAGCGGCCTGACGCCACCAGGATCGCCGGCCACGCCCGCGAGGGGCGCGGCCGGCGTTTCAATCACCGGTAAACGACTCGCCCCAGGGCCAGGCGCCGGCAAGGCGCTGCTGCAGCTCACCGTCGTCCAGCGCCTCCAGCTCCCGCTCGGCCTCCAACCAGGTCTCCGAGTCCAGCGGTGCCTGCAACGCGGCTCCGCCGCCACTCGCCATGAACAGGATCATGTGGACGCCGTAAGACTCTCGCCCCACCACGGCGGTCCATTGCTGGCCGTTGTCGTCAGTGAGTGTGCGCATGGGTGGAGTATGAAGCGGCAAGCGGGAAGAGAAAAGGCGGTGGCCTGATACAGAATCCGAGTCCTCGTTTCGGTTCCACGTTCCGGGCGCGACTCAGGCCGTGGGTCGTAGGGTGGGTGAAGCACAGCGGAACCCATTCGGGACCGGATCGAAGATGTCGGACTGCATTGACGCCTCTTCGAAGTAACCGACACCACGACATGGGACGCGGACACGCCCCAATGCTTGCCTGAGGCGGCGGTGTATCAGGAGCCGGGAGTGTATGCGGCCCGGGACGGCCGCATCCAAGCGTTCAGGGACGTATTCATAGGGTATCACGGCTTCTGATACCCCGCCGCCTCA
>CAZHBN010000169.1:1854-8745 GCA_964530405.1 uncultured Ectothiorhodospiraceae bacterium | reverse complement strand
CGGTCTTGGGAGAGCCGTGGGAGGATCGCAGCAACACGCTCGACGACGCCGAACTGGCGGCGCGTGCGGAGGACATACCGCTGCGGACGATACCGCCCGGGTATCTGGTGTTGACGATGGGCGTCGACGTTCAAATCGACCGCCTATCGTGCTCCGTTTGGGCATGGGGCAGGCAGGAAAAGCGTTGGCTGGTGGATCGTGTCGTACTGCCCGGAGATCCCAACGGTAACGCCGTATGGGACGCGCTGACCGAGTTCCGCCATACCCCGATCCGGAATAGCTGCGGAATGGACCTGCGCATCAGCATGACGGCGATCGACTCCGGCGGCGCCCACACGCACGAGGTCTACACCTACGTACGTCGCAATAAGCACGACCGAGTGATCGCTGTGAAAGGCGCCAGCCAGTCGGGCAAGCCGATATTGGGGCGCCCGTCGCGCACGGACGTCAACCGACGCGGTCGGGTGATCCGTCAGGGCGTGGAGATCTGGCTCGTCGGCACCGACACCGCGAAGCACGCGCTGCTGACCCGCCTGGTCGGCGACGCGGAACGGGCACCGCACGAGCGGCTGGTCCGCTTTCCGCACGGGCTGGAGGACGACTACTTCCTTGAGTTGTCGGCCGAGGCCTACGACCCGGCAAAGAAGCGCTACGTCCTGCGTCGGAATCGTCCGAACGAGGCCCTGGACGAAGCCATCTATGCGCATGCGGCGGCCTGCCACCCGACGGTGCGTGTGCACAAGATGCGCGAGGGCGACTGGACGCGCCTGGCCGACATGATCGAGCCCGCGGTTCCGGACTTGTTCAGCACGCCGGTGAGCGAACCAGCGGTCGCAAGTGAGAAAGCGAGCGACCGGCCGCCGGAGCCAGACAGTCGTGCCACCCGCGACGAGCGGCCGACTCGCCGGCCGCTACCGGCCCCACAGGATGACGGCGGGTTCGGTAGTGATGGCTGGCAATTGTAACCCGAGGTGATCCCGATGAGTGACACACAGACCCGGCTCGATGCCTACAAAGCGGCAGAGTTGAAGATCCTGGAGGGGCAGACCGTGGAAGTCGGTGGCGGCCAGCGCCTGTCTCGCGCGGACTTGGCGGAGGTGCGGCGCACCATCGCGCAGCTAGAGCGCAAGCTCGCCCGAGAGAATGCCCCCGCCGACAACATCAAGCTCGCGGATTTCACCTGATGCACTGGAGTGATCGCATGCTCTCGGCGGTGGCCCCCGGCCTCACGCTGAAGCGGGTGCACGCGCGTGAGGCGCTTGCGCGCTATGAGGGCGCGAAGCCGAGCCGTCTCCGGGAAACGCACCGCACGAACCAGAGCGGCGACGCGCATACCAGCCTCGATGCGGACAACCTGCGGGCCACCGCCCGCTACCTGGAGCGAAACCACGATCTGGCACGCGGCGCGCTGTCCGTTCTGGTTCGGAACATCGTCGGCCCGAACGGGATTGGCGTTGAGCCGATGCCGCGTCGAGCGGATGGGTCCGTCGATACGGAGCTCGCCCGTGCGCTCACCGACCTGTGGCGGGACTTCACCCGCCGGCCCGAGGTGACTTGGACACGCGGCTGGGCCTCAGCCTGCCGATTGGCATGCCGCTCCTGGCTCCGGGACGGCGAGATGTTCGCACAGACGCTGGCCGGGAGCATCCCGACGCTCAACCACGGCACAGCGGTGCCGTTCTCCGTCGAGCTGCTCGAGGCCGACCTGGTGCCGTTCGACTACGACCGCCCGGCCCGCGGCATTCGCCAAGGCGTCGAGCGCAACGCGTGGGGGCGACACATCGCTTACCACGTCTACAAGGGGCATCCCGGGGACCTGCTGCCGACTGTCTCCACACTGTTCCCCGAGCTCAAGCGCGTGCCGGCCGAGCGGATGTTGCACCCGTTCATGTCGGACCGCATCAGCCAGACGCGCGGTGTCTCGCTGTTCGCCAGCGTCATCACGCGCCTGCAGGACATCAAGGACTACGAAGAATCCGAGCGTGTCGCCGCCAAGGTCGCCGCCAGTATGGCGGCCTACATCAGGAAGGGGACGTCGGATCTCTATCCGGACGACGGCAGAGCGGAGAAGGAACGCCGCCAGCTGAAGTTCCAGGCCGGCATGATCTTCGACGACCTCGGTCCCGGCGAGGACATTGGCACGATCGACACCAAGCGACCGAATGAGAACGCCGGGGAGTGGCGGAACGACCAGCTGCGAGCCTTCGCGTCCGGCGCCGACGTCGGCCACTCGTCCGTCTCCCGCCGGTACGACGGCAACTTCTCCGCCCAGCGCCAGGAACTCGTTGAGCAGTGGGCCAGTTACCGCGTCCTCGCGGATGACTTCATCGGGCAGTTCGTCCAACCGGCGTGGGAGCGGTTCGTGTCCACGGCGGCGGCGGCTGGCCTGATTCCGGTGCGCCGCGACGTCCAGCTCTCGCAGCTAGTCGATGCGGAGTTTCGCCCGCCGCCCATGCCCTGGATCGACCCGACGAAAGAAGCCACCGCTTTCAAGACCGAAAAGGAGACCGGCGGCAAGAGCGTGCCGCAGCACATTCGCGAGCGCGGCGGCGACTGGCGGGACGTCGTGCGCTCGCAGGTCGAGTACGAGGAATTCCTACATGCGGAGCGCCGCCGGCGCGGCCTGACAACGGACGGAGCGAGCAATGCCGCAGATCAAAGCGCGTAAGGGCGACTTCTACGAGATCCGCGATGCCACCACGGTACGCGCCCAGGAGCCCGGACAAACCGTGGCCGAGGTGCTCATCTTCGGCCGCATTGGCGATGACATCTTCGACGAGTCCGTCAGCGCCCGCGAATTCGTGGAGATGCTCCAGGAGATCGAGGCCGACGTGATCGTCGCACGCATCAACAGCCCGGGTGGCTCAGTGCCCGACGGCGTCGTCATCCACAACGCCCTGCGGCGCCATCCCGCGATGATCGAGACCGAGATCGAAGGCTGGGCCGCATCGATCGCATCCGTTATTGCCATGGCCGGCGACCGCCGCCGGATGGCGGCAAACAGCATGTTTATGGTCCATGCGCCCCACGCCCTCGTGGGCGGCAATAGCCGCGCCCTGCGTCGCTTCGCCGACCTCCTCGACAAGTGGGCCGAGAGCATGATGACTGCGTTCACACGCGTCATGGGCGACGGCCGCAGCGACGAGGTGCTCGAACTGCTCACCGACGGCGAGGACCACTGGTACACCGCGGAAGAGGCTCGTTCGTTCGGCTTCGTCGAGGAGGTCACGGACATGGCCGCCGACGACATCGCCACCGCGCACGCCATCGCCGCCAGCTTTGACGTATCCCACCTCAACCACATCCCGGCGGCAGCGGCCGCCTTTCAGCAGCAGGAGGGTGTCATGCCCAGGCAGACCGACTCGGGCCGCGCCGCAACCCGGCCCACGCAGATCACTACCGACAACCAGCCGACGCTGGCTCCGGCCGCCAGCGCTCCAGCCCCGGCCGCGCCGGCGGCGCCCGCGCAGCAGCCTGCCGCCCGCACGGAGGAGGAGATCCGCGCGGACATGCAGGCCAAGGAAACCGAGCGCCGCCAGGCGATTCGCGCGGCGTTCGAACCGTTCGCCGGCCATCAGGGCGTGCCTGACCTCATGAACGACTGCCTGGACGACATGACCGTCACGGCGGATGCCGCCCGCACGCAGCTCCTCGCCAAGATCGGCGAGGGCGCGTCGCCACTCGGTGGCAACGCCGAAGCCGCCGTCCAGGCCGGTGAGGACCAGAGAGAGAAGCGGATCGATGCCAAGGTGCACGCCCTGCTCGCCCGCATGGGCGCCAAGGATGAGAACGGCAAGGCGTACGCCTTCGATGGCGCCAACCCGTACCGTGGCCGCAGCCTCGGCGCCCTGGCCGAAATGAGCCTCACCGAAGCCGGGGTCGACGTCTCCGGGCAGAGCGTGGACGAATTCGCGCCGCGGGCCTTGACCAGCGCGCCGCAGGGTGCTTCGAACACCACGAGCGACTTCCCCGTCGTCCTCGAGAACACCATGCACAAGCTGCTGTTGGCGGGGTTCATGGCCCAGCGGACCAGCTATCAGGACTGGGTGAAGATCGGCTCCGTCTCCGACTTCCGCGAGTGGCGGCGTCTCGTGCCGGGCCTCATCGGCGGTTTCGATCGGAAGAACGAGGCCGGCGAGTACAAGGCCAAGAACGTACCGGACGCCGAGAAACAGACCATCCAGGCCGAGGAACGCGGCAACATCGTCGTCATTGACCGGCGTGTGCTGGTGAACGACGACGTCGACTACATCATGACGATGCTGACCAGCCTGGGTCAGGCCGGCGCCCGCGGGATCGACGCAGACGTGTATTCGCTGCTCGCCGCGAATCCGACGCTCTCCGATGGCACGGCGCTGTTCCACGCCGACCACAACAACCTCGCGTCCTCCGGCGGTGCCCCGTCCGTGGATACGCTGGTGGCCGGCGCCGACGCTATGGCCGCGCAGACCGCCCCGGGCGAGGATGTGGAGTACCTGGACATCACGCCAAGCGTGGCCGTTGCCCGCCACTCCACTGCGCGGGACATCGGCGTGGTCATCAACTCGCAATTCGACCCCGATGCGGCGAACAAGCTGCAGCGCGAGAACAAGGCCCGCGGCCTGGTCGACACCGTCGTCGGCACGCCGCGTCTGCCTGCCGCCCCGTGGTACTTGTTTGCCGATCCGAACGTCGCCCCGGTCATCGAGGTGGTTTTCCTCAACGGCCAGCAGCAGCCCCGCCTGTTCCAGGAGGAGGCGTTCAACAGCGGCTCGCTCAAGTGGCGCCCGACGCTGGACTACGGAGTCGGCGCCATCGACTACCGCGGTGCCTGGAAGAACCCGGGCGCCTGATCACCGGGACCAGTGAAAGACAGGTGACGGCCCCCTGATCGGGGCCGTCGTCATTTCGGATCAAGAGGAATAGAGCCATGACCCGACAGTACGAGCAGCGCGGGGACATCCTCGACCATACCGCCGCCGCAGACGTCAATGTCGACGACACCGTCGTCATGGGCAACATCGTGGGCGTTGCGCTGGCGGACATCGCCGCCGGTGAAACCAAGGGTGTCGCCGTCGACGGCGTCTATCAGCGTGCCAAGACCACCGGGACTGCCTGGAGTCAGGGCGACGTGCTGGATTACGACGTCAGCGCTGGCGAGTTCCACAAGGGCCTGACGCCGGCCACCGGCGACATTACCGGCTGCGCCATTGCCGCCGAGGATGCCGCCAGCGCTGACGCCGTCGGCAAGGTGCTGCTGCGTGCCATCCCCGGGACCGTCAACTAATGACCGACCCCATCGCCCAAGCCGCTGCCGACATCCTCGGCAGCGAGCTGGGCCACGACGCCGAGTACGAGGGCACGCCGTGCCGGGCGCTGCGTCAGTACAACCTCGAGGTGACGGACACGTACGGCACCGTGATCGAGGTGCAGATCGCCATTACGCTGCCCCGCGGGCTCGGCATCCCGAGCCACGGCGAGACCATCGTCATCGGTAGCGAGACCTACCGTGTGGCGCGGGTCATGCGCTACGACGACTACGTCACCGTCTCCAGCTGCACGCTCACGTCCTGATGGCCAACACCTACGCACGCATCGACGGCCTGGCCGAGGTCCGCTCGGCACTGGGCCGGGCGGGTGGTGTAGCCCGCAAGGCTGCGCGCTTAGCCATCAACGACACCGCGCGGAAGATGCGTACCGCGGGCTCGAAAGCCATCCGCGAGCAAGTGAACCTCAAGGCGAAGTACGTGAATGACCGGCTCGATGTGAGCAAGAAGGCAACGGACGACAGCCTGTCGGCGATCATATCCGGCCGGCAGCGCAACACTCTGCTGTACCGATACGGCGCCAAGGTGCTCACCAGGAAGGCGAAGCACCCGGAGCGGAGCAAGGGGTTCCCGGCGCTCGGTATTCCGCCGGGGCGGAAGCTTGCCGGCGTCAGCGTAAAGGTCAAGCGCGGAGGGCCTCGCAAGAAGATGCGCGGGGCGTTCATCGTCCACGGCCTCAAGGATTCCAAGGCCTCGGCGGTGGCGATCCCAATGGAGGGCCGTTATTCAAGCGGAAACCGCAAGTTCGACGCGCTCTACGGCCCATCGGTGCAACAAGTGTGGACCGACGTCCGCGAGGACCTCGCCCCCGAGGCCGAGCGCCGCCTTAACGCCGAATACCAACGTCAGCTCAAGAGGTTGCTGTGAGCGGACTGAAAGTCATCGCGGCGCGAGCCGAGATACTCGCGCGGCTGCAGGGCATCTCCCAGGCAAACGGCTACCTCACGAACCTGGGATCAACGGTGCAATCGGGTTGGCCCAAGCACCTGATTCTCGGCCTGCAGATCGATCCGCCCGTTACCGCCGTCCACCCGCAGACAGAGTCGGTGGATGACACCAAGGGCGTGGACATGCTCAAGAGCCGCACGGAAATCATTGAGCTCATCGCCTCCCAGCACAAGACGTCGCCGGAGTGGCTGGACCAGGCGTTGGACGACATCCGCCGTGCGCTGTTCAGGACCCATCACGTCATCGATGGCGTGACATCTGTGACCACCGGCGACGCCGAGTGGAGCGAGCTCGAGGACTCCGGCCTCGTGCGCCTGCTTCTGCCTGTGACCATCCGCTATTCCGACCGCTACGGAGCATGACATGAGCGAGAGCCAGACCAAGACCGCCCCGGCCACGGAGACCGTCACCGTGAAACCCGGCAAAAGCCACGTCCATCAGCGTGTTCACTACGACGGTGACGCGAAGGATGAGGCCAAGCGGACCTTCACCTGCCGCAGCGCTCAGGCGAAGCGTCTGCGGGCTGCTGGCGTCGTCCACTAGGGCTGCTGGCGTCGTCCACTAGGGCTGCTGGCGTCGTCCACTAACGGAGGGAATCACCATGCCTACGGCGAAGAACAATTCGCTCGTCGCGTCC
>CAZHBN010000169.1:0-1844 GCA_964530405.1 uncultured Ectothiorhodospiraceae bacterium | reverse complement strand
AATGCCAGTCAGATATCCATTGAGACTGAGGAAAACGAGATCACCCTGCCGAACTATCGTGGCGGGGGCGGCAACCGCTCGGTGACTCGTCGCCCGTCCTCGGTGTCCATGACGCTGACGCTCACCGACTGGAGCCCGGAGAATCTCGAGCTCGCTACTCGCGGCACCAAGACGGCCGTGAGTGCTGGCACGGTGACCGGCGAGCAACACACGGCCTACGTGGACGCCCCGATCCCGCTCGACTACCTGCCGGACATCAGCGATACGGCCGCGACCGTGACGGTGACGCTCGACCCGGGTGGCACGGCGACAACGCTCACCGAGGGCACCGACTACCGCGTTACCAAGACCAGCATCATCCCGCTCGAGGGTGGTGCGGTCACCGACGGCGACACCATCGAGGTGGATTACACCAAGCGCAAGTCGGCTATCGTCGAGGCGCTGATGGTGGAGGCGACTGAGCTGGAGGGGAGGTTCGACGGGCGTAACGACGCCAACGGCGAGCCGTTCACCGTCCACGTAAAGAAGGTGACCTTCGGCGCGGCCAGTTCGCTCGGCTTCATCACGGAGGAGTACGGCAGCCTGGAGCTCACTGGCGACATCGTGGCGGCCGACAACGTGCCCGATGGCGAGAGCCCGTTCTACACCATCGGCAAGCCGGCGTAGTGCAGCGCCTCACCTGACGCGCTACCCTCCCGACTGTGACCCAGCGCACAGGGAGGGAGTGATGGCGCGTTATGTCTGGATCGTCGCGGCCGGCCTGCTGATGGTCAGCGGGTCGGTCGCCGGCGAGGTGTATCGGTGTGAGGGGCCGGGTGGTGAGCTGAGGTTCAGCGACGTCCCGTGTGCCGAAGGGAAGGGCGAGAAGCTCGATCTACAAGTGGCCGAGCCTAGTCCGATGGAGCAACTAATCGCACAACACAAGGTCGCCGTCGGAATGACAGAGGCTGAGGTGCAGCGATCATGGGGGCCGCCGGACGATATCAACACCACTATTCGACAAAGCGGGCGCCGCGAACAGTGGGTGTATGATCGCGGGGATTTTTCCGCTCAGTACGTTTATTTCGAGAACGGCCAGGTGACAAGCATTTCCAGCAACTAGTGTGCCCTCCTCGTTTTTCGATGCAAAAGCCCCGCCGTGTGTATGGCGGGGCTTTTGCGTGAGGTTCTAGGGGATGGCTGGCTCTACAGCGTCGATTTTGTCTATCAGAAAGAGCCTTTGCCCCGCAGCTTGTTGTTCGCTACCGACCAAGTAGCGTTGAACAGGCTCAACCAAACAGCGCACTCGTGTGCCTTGTGGGGAGTCTTGAAACCCTTCCACGTTGACTCGGGCGCGCCATGGCTGTTCTTCCATGTCGTCATCGTAGGCGGTGCCCATGGTGATGATGAGCGGCGTTTTCTCACGCAACGCTCGAACGAACATTGCCTGAATGCATTGGTAATGTGTCGGATTGTCGGGAATCTCCGCTCCAAATCGCCGGGCGGCTTCGATCTGCTCGGGTGATGCTGGTTTATCGGACATAGATCAACTCTCCTTGTGACACATGAAAGCCCCGCTTCGGCGGGGCTTCTTCGTTGTAGCAGGTAACGCATGGCTGACCGAAACTTCGCCGTCAACATGATCATCGGCGCCCGGGATCGGGCGTCGAGGGTTCTGCAGAGGCTCAACGGAAGCCTGGATGGGCTGAAGAGTCGTGTCGTGGCTGTTGGCGGCGCGTTGGCTTCTTACTTCGGCCTGCAGGCGCTGTCGAATTTCCTGGGCGGTGCCGTCTCGAGCGCCGCCGATTTCGAGCAGCAGCTCGACCGCATCGGCGCGGTGACAGGCGCCACCGGCGAGCAGATGG
>CAZHBN010000168.1:0-8754 GCA_964530405.1 uncultured Ectothiorhodospiraceae bacterium | reverse complement strand
CCGTGGCTACGGCCCAGGGCGCTTCTCGTTCAATACCCGCGACGGCCGCTGCCCCGGCTGCGACGGTCAGGGCGTCAAGCGTATCGAGATGAGCTTCCTGCCGGACGTGACCATGCCCTGCGACGTCTGCCGCGGCATGCGTTTCACGCCCGAGACCCTGGCCGTCCAATGGCGCGGCAGGTCCATCGGCGATGTGCTCAACATGAGCGTGGACGAAGCCGTCGACTTCTTCGCCGCCCACGCGAAGATCCATCATGCCCTGCGCCTGCTCCAGGACACCGGCCTCGGCTACCTCACCCTCGGTCAGCAGAGCCCCACCCTGTCCGGCGGCGAAGCCCAGCGCCTGAAGCTCGTCACCGAGCTCGCCAAGGCGCGTCCCGATACCGGACGACGCAAACAGCCACATACCCTGTATGTGCTCGACGAACCCACAGTGGGCCTGCACATGGCCGACGTGGAGAAGCTCGTCCGCGTTCTTCACCGCCTGGTCGAGGCCGGAAACACGGTGACCGTGATCGAGCACAACCTGGATGTCATCGCGGAAGCGGACTGGCTGCTGGACATGGGGCCGGAAGGCGGCGACGGCGGCGGCCGCCTGGTGGCGGAAGGCGCGCCGGAGACCATCGCCGGTGCCGACTCCCACACCGGGCATATCCTCTCGGAGTTTCTACGTGAACGCAGCCGCGATACGGCACAGCGAACGCAGGAGGCTGGAACATGAATTTCTCTCAATGAATCTCTGTTTTTTATTCGTTTGCCACAACTAAAGCCTGGCCCGACAATGGCGCTCCAATTTTGTTCACTCAAAAGGAGCGTTTTATGCACGCCACTCATAATCTGGGCTATCCAAGAATCGGTGCCCGCCGCGAGCTCAAACGGGCACAGGAGCAGTACTGGCGGGGCGATATCGACCAGAGCGAGCTGCGGCGCGTCGGCGCGGATCTGCGGCGCCGCCACTGGCAGGCGCAGGCGGATGCCGGTGTCGACCTGGTACCCGTCGGCGATTTCGCCTGGTACGACCAGGTCCTCGCGACGACACAGATGCTCGGTGCGGTGCCGGAGCGCTTCCTCGAGCACGGCGACCCCGACAGTCTCGACACGTTCTTCCGCATGGCCCGTGGCAAATCCGCCACCGGGGCCACGGTGCGGCCATGCGAGCTCACCAAGTGGTTCGATACCAACTACCATTACCTGGTACCGGAATTCAGCGCCAGCACGCGTCTCGAGCTCAATCCGGACGAGCTGCTGGAGCAGATCGTCGAAGCCCGCGCGCTCGGTGTCACGCCCAAACCCGTGATCCTGGGCCCGGTAACCTGGCTATGGCTGGGTAAGCCCGTCGAGGACGGCTTCGACCACCGCTCGCTGTTGCCCCGGGTTCTGCCGTTGTACCGGCAACTGCTGGCACGCCTCGCCGAGGCCGGCATCTCCTGGGTGCAGATCGACGAACCGATACTCGCCACGGACCTGGACGAGCACTGGTGTACGGCGCTGCGCGAGGCATACGCCGCCCTGGCCGACGCGCCGGTGCGTCGCCTGGTGGCCACCTACTTCGCCGCCCTGGAGGACAATCTGGCCCTCGCCGCAGAGCTACCCGTGGACGGTCTCCACGTGGATCTCGCCCGTGCGCCACACCAGCTCGATGAGGTCCATCGCGCCCTGCCGGCCGACCGCGTGCTTTCCGCGGGCATCGTGGATGGCCGTAACATCTGGCGCGCCGATCCGGCCCCGCTGCTGGAACACCTCGGAACCGTGGCCGGGGAGCGCGGCGAGCGGCTGTGGCTGGCACCCTCGTGCTCACTGCTGCACGTCCCGATGGACAAGGAGCGCGAGAGCGCGCTGGAACCGGCGATCAAGGGGGCCCTGTCATTCGCCCGGCAGAAGCTCGACGAGCTCGCCGTCCTGCGCAAGGCACTGGCTGAGGGACACGATGCCGCGCGTGCCGACATCGAAGCGGCACAGGCTGCCCGCCAGGCCCTCGCCGAAGCACCCGGGGTGCGCAACCCGGAGGTTCGTCAGCGCATGGAGCGGATCGGCGAGCGCGACGCGCAACGCGGAAGCCCGTGGGCGGAACGTGCCCGGCAACAGCGTGAACGGCTGCAGTTGCCGTTGATCCCGACGACGACCATCGGCTCATTTCCGCAGACGACGGAGATCCGCCGGACCCGCCGCGACTTCAAGGCCGGACGGATCAGCGAAACGGACTACAACGAGGCCATGCGCGAGGAGATCGCCCGTGCCATTCGCGAGCAGGAGGCGCTCGACCTTGACGTACTCGTCCACGGCGAGGCCGAGCGCAACGACATGGTCGAGTACTTCGGCGAACACCTCGCCGGTTTCGCCTTCACTGAAGGGGGCTGGGTGCAGAGCTATGGCTCGCGTTGCGTGAAGCCGCCGATCATCTACGGGGACGTGAGCCGGCCCTCACCGATGACCGTCGAGTGGAGCCGCTACGCCCAGTCGCTCACCGAACGCCCCGTCAAGGGCATGCTCACCGGCCCCCTGACGATCCTCCAGTGGTCATTCCCCCGTGACGATCAGCCCCGTGCCGAAACCTGCCGGCAGATCGCACTGGCGCTGCGCGACGAGGTGGTGGACCTGGAGCAGGCCGGCATCGCGGTGATCCAGGTGGACGAGCCCGCGTTGCGGGAAGGGCTGCCACTGCGCCGCAGCGGCCATGCGGCGTACCTGGACTGGGCCGTGGAATCCTTCCGCATTGCCGTCTCCGGCGTGCGTGACGACACCCAGATCCATACCCACATGTGCTACTCGGAGTTCAACGACATCCTCGCCGGCATCGCGGCGCTGGACGCGGACGTGATCACCATCGAGGCGTCGCGTTCCGATATGGAGCTCCTCGACGGTTTCGAGCGTTTCGCATACCCCAACGAGGTGGGCCCCGGGGTCTACGATATTCATGCACCGCGCGTGCCCACTGAGGTGGAAATGCGGGACCTTCTCCGAGCCGCCACCCGGGTGATCCCCGCCGAACGGCTATGGGCCAACCCCGACTGCGGCCTCAAGACCCGACGCTGGGACGAAGTACGTCCTGCCCTGGCGAACCTCGTCGCCGCCGCCAAGGAGGTTCGCGAGAAGGTCGCCGCCTAGCACTCACGCGAGCCCCGACCCGTAGCGGCACGCGGGCATCGTTGGATGTTTCGCGGGCGCGACGCAAAAACGGCGGCGCTCGGGCGCCGCCGTTCGTCCTGCGATGACCCTCGCCGGCGGTGTGTCACCGCTCCACCGGGATACGCCGGGAGCGGGCATTCTCGCGTTTGCCGATCTCAATGCGGAGTACGCCCTGCTCACCGCGTGCCGTCACCGCCTCCGGATCGGCCGTCTCCGGCAGCGTGAAGCGGCGATAGAATACACCGTGGGAGCGTTCCCGGCGACGCATGCCCTCCTCCTCGCTCGAGGTCTCGCTGGTACGTTCCCCCCGGATCGAGAGCACGCCATTGTCCATCGTCACTTCGATGTCCTCCGGCTTCACCCCGGGAACGTCCGCCTCCACGATGAAGTGGTCGTTGTCCTCGCGGATATCCACCGCCGGCACCCATTGACTGGTTTCCACGGTGGAGAAGTCGCGCGCGAGGTCGAATAACGGCGAATTCAGCAGCCGGCTGAACTCGTTGGCAAAGCCCGTGAGATTCTGGCTGGGACGATGACGCGTGAGCTCCGTCATGATGCTCACCTCCTGCAAACCGTGCTGTCGCTGTGAGACGTTCACTGCGATTCCACTGGCTTACATAGAGGTAGTAACGGAAATTTCAAGGGGTTGGCGGGTAAAAACCCATAACCACATCAAGCGGCCAGTGGGCTCAGCGGGCCGCGACGCGGTCCCGCAAATACACCGGTACCACCGTTTCCGGCGCCGAACCACCGGTTCGTGCATACTCGGCCCGCGCGAGCGGGAGACAGTCACGCGCGTGCGGGAGACGGTTTGCATCCACGCGCCCGAGCCGAGGCCCGGTGGCCACGGCAAGCGCTTCACCGAAGACTGCGAAACCGGTCCCCGTTCCCATCCAATCGCCATCGTCCCCGGCGAGCGCGACCGCCTCCGGCGCACCGACGTGCTCCTCACCGTGCAGCTCCGCGCGTGCCTCCCGGATGGCGAAGCAGCCCCAGTACACCTCACCCATGCGGGCGTCCATCGCGACCAGCACCCGAGGAGGTGCATGCTCGCGATACGCACCCTGGGCCACCGTCGCCAGCGTGGATACCGCCACCAGTGGCAAATCCGTGCCCAAGGCAAGGCCGTGCGCCACGCCGACGCCGATGCGCACACCGGTAAACGAGCCCGGACCGCGGCAGCAGGCAATCGCCGCAAGCCCGCCCAGACCCATCTGCGCCTCGGCAAGCACGGCGGTGACCATGTCCAGGACATGCTGCGAATGGCCGCGCCGGACAATCGCTTCCCGCGTGATCACCCCCGATCCCGTGGCAAGCGCCACGGAACAGGCCTCCGTCGTCGTATCGATCGACAGTATCGCGCTCATGGGTGCGTCTCCGCGTAACGGTCACCGCTGCCGGTTTCCGCGTCCTCTGCCATATCGTCGTGACCGAAATCGAACTCCAGCTGCAGATTACCCGAGGTATACGCCTCGAAGGTTCCCGTGTAGGGCGAGCTGCTGGGCGTCATATGGTACGCCGTGGTTTCGGCCACCGACAGTGGCTCGCCCACCCACTGACGGAACAGGGCGTAACCAGCCAGCGCCAGTGACGCGCCTCCCAGTGTCCAGAACAGCCCCGTGGGGCCGATGATGCCCATGAGCAGCGCTGTCGCAATCGGCCCCACGATCATGCCCGTGCCGTGAACCAGCAATAGCCCGGCGCTGGCCCCGAGCAACTGCGAGCTGTCCACGAAATCGGTGGTCAACGACACCGACAACGGATAGAGCGTGAACGCCAATCCACCCCACAGGACCGAGAGGGCCACCACCGCCTGCTCGTTCACGCCGGTGACGTAGACGATGGCGAAGCTGCAGCTGGCCACGGCTCCAGAGACGGTGGCAATCACGTCACGGCGATTGTACAGGTCGGAAAGACGCCCGATGGGGTACTGCAGCAGGAACCCGCCGACGATCGTCAGCCCCATGAGCGCCGCGATCATGGTCTGGCTGAAGCCGGCTCCCTGCGCGAATACCGGACCCATACCGAGAAACGAGCCGTTGACCACCCCCGCAGCCGCTGCCCCCACCAGTCCGAGAGGAGACGCCCGGTAGAGCTGGCGCAGGCCGATAGGGCTGGTCTCCCTCAGCTCCGGGGACGATGTCCGGGTGATCGTCACCGGCACGAGTGCCAGCCCGATGAGCACGGCCGAGAGGCTGAACAGCTCGAATCCCCCCGGCTCACCCACGAGCAGCATGAACTGCCCCGCCCCCAAGCCGACGTATGTGACCACGCTGTATACGCCGAACACCTGGCCCCGATACTCCGACGGCGTCCGATCATTCAGCCAGCTTTCCACCACCATGTAGAGCCCGGCGATGGCGAAGCCGTAAACGAGGCGCATCGCGCCCCACACCGAGGGCAGGATGAATATCGGATAGGCCAGCGTGCTGGTCGCACCGATGGCCGCCAGGGCCGCGAATGCACGGATATGGCCCACGCGGGCGATTATCCGGCCGCACACACGGGTGGCCAGTACGAACCCCACGGAGTAGCAGGCGGTGACCAGACCGATGACCTGGGTGGGAAACCATTCCATGGTCATGCGCACGCCCACCAGAGTGCCAAGCAGACCACCGCCGGCGAGCAGCAGGCCGAATGAGAGGAACAGCGCGATGAATGGTGAAATCGTGTAGCGCATGCGTATCGAACGCTCGTGGGGTTTCCGGAATCATGATGAGCACTGGCGCCGGCCCGCACGTCGAGCGCCCGAACAGCGCGAGCATAGCGAAGCGTGAACGCTGTTACCACTGCGGCGACATCGTCGACGGGCGTGTACATCATTTTACAATCCAATTTAATGTCAATGCCTTATGCCAACAAAGCGAAGTCGTGTATCAGGCTGCATCTTGACCACGCGCGGCGTCGGTGGTCTAATAATTCGCCAACTTGAGCGACGGAGACGAAATCCTTTGGATTTCAAATCCCTCGGAACCTGCCTGGCAGCCCCCGCGAATACCCCGACTCGCTTACTCGATCCATCGCCTTGCTGATGGCCACCACAGGGCAGCGCTCGTCGCCATGCGAGTTGCCGTGGCGAGGCGTGCGGTCTCACGTGCACTACCCTGAACACAAGGCAATGCGCCAGGCAGGTACGCGTATGCAACCGGGAGGAGTACATCTGTGAACGACAACACCGAGGTGGCCGACATCCACCTCCGCCAGCCCACGATCGCCGACGGGGGCGGGATGTGGCGCGTAGTCAAGGAATCCGGTGTGCTGGACCTCAACTCCAGCTATCTCTACCTGCTGATGGCGCGCGACTTCGCGCGCACCTGCGTCGTGGCGGAGATCGCCGGCGACGTCGTGGGCTTCGTCACGGGTTATCGACGCCCCGACCGGCCCGAAGCCGCTTTCCTCTGGCAGGTCGGCGTGCTGCCCCGCGCACAGGGGCTGGGTCTCGGCAAGCGGCTCGTCGCCGCTTTCCTCCGCGCACCGGGCTGCCAGGACGCCACAATCCTGGAAACCACGATCACGCCGGATAACGCCGCATCGCGAGCCCTCTTCCGCGCCATTGCCCGAGATCTCGGCACCGGCTGCGAGGTGGGGCCGTGCTTCCGCGCGGCGGACTTCCCCGAGGCGGGGCACGAGGACGAAGAACTCTTCGAGATCGGTCCGTACTCCCGCGAGAACCTTCAGACATTGACCTATTGAGGTATCCCCGATGGAACTGATGGACGCCATCAACCGTTACGAGTCGGAGGTGCGCAGCTACGTGCGCAGCTTCCCCACCGTTTTCGAGAAGGCGCGAGGCTCTTATCTCTACAACACCGAGGGCACCGCGTATCTCGATTTCTTCGCCGGCGCCAGCGTGCTCAATTACGGGCACAACCACCCGGCGATGAAAGAAGCGCTGATCGACTACCTCGCCGGTGACAACATCACGCACAGCCTGGACATGGCGAGCGTGGCGCGGGCCGAGTTCCTTCAGGCCTACCACGACATCATCCTCGCCCCGCGCGGCATGAATCACCGTATCCAGCTGCCGGGCCCCACGGGCACCAATGCCGTGGAGAGCGCGCTGAAGATCGCACGCAAGGTCAAGGGGCGCGAAGGACTGGTCGCGTTCACCAACGCCTTCCACGGAATGACCCTCGGCTCGCTGTCGGTGACCGGCAACCAGTTCAAGCGCGACGGCGCCGGCGTTCCGCTTTCCTACACCGCGTCGATGCCGTACGACAGCTACTTCGGCGGCGAATTCGACACCATCGATTACTTCGAGAAGATGATCCAGGACGGCGGCAGCGGCGTCGGCGTGCCGGCGGCGGTCATCGTCGAGACGGTTCAGGCCGAGGGCGGTGTCCGCGTGGCCAGCAAGGAGTGGCTGCAGAAGCTCCAGGACCTCTGCCGTCGTCTGGACATGCTGTTCATCGTCGACGATATTCAGACCGGCAACGGCCGCACGGGGCGTTACTTCTCTTTCGAAGAGTATGGCCTGGATCCGGATATCATCACCGTGTCCAAGTCCTTGTCCGGCTACGGACTGCCGCTGTCACTGGTCCTCGTCAAGCCCGAGCACGACATCTGGGAACCGGGCGAGCATAACGGCACGTTCCGTGGCTTCAACCCGGCGTTCGTGACCGCCCGACGTGCCCTGGAAGTCTTCTGGCAGGACGACCAGCTCGCCAATGACGTCGCGGCCAAGGGCGCACATGTGCGCAAGCGCCTGGAAGAGATCGTGGCGAAACACCCGCAAGCGAACGGCGAGGTCCGTGGCCGCGGCCTCATGCAGGCCATCGAGTTCGAAAATCACGATCTCGCCGGCAAGATCTCCGAGCGGGCGTTCGCCCACCGGCTCATCATCGAAACCGCCGGCCCGAGCGACGAAGTGCTCAAGCTGCTGCCGCCCCTGACAACCTCCCAGGAAGACCTGGACAAGGGTCTCGACATCATCGACACCGCACTGCGTGAGGCCATCGCCGAGCTCGGGATTGCCTCGTCCCGCGCCTCGGGGGAATAATGCGACCAGCGGTCGGCAGGCTGCGGCGAGCCGGCCCGCACGACCATCCGCCAGGGGGCGGTCAGCCCGCCCCCTGCTTTCGTGTCAACGAGGGCAGGTCATGAAGATCGTCAAACTCGAAGAAATCATCGGCACCGATCGCGACGTGGAAGGCCCGGGCTGGAAAAGCCGACGGCTGCTTCTGAAGAAGGACGGCATGGGCTTCTCCTTCCACGAGACCATCATTCCCGCAGGCGCGGAGCTCAAACTCTGGTACAAGTACCACCTTGAGGCGGTCTACTGCGTCGCCGGCAACGGTACCATCGAGGACCTGGCCACCGGCGAAGTGCACGACATCCACGACGGTGTGTTGTATGCGCTTGACAAGCATGATCGCCACATTCTGCGTGGCGGTACCGAGGACATGCGCCTCGTCTGCGCCTTCAACCCTCCCGTCACCGGCCGGGAAGTCCACGATGAGGACGGCGCCTACGCCCCCGCTCCCGAGGATGCCTGATCCGGTTTCCGCGGGCGTCGCGCGCCGACGCCCGCACCTGACCCCCCGCCGTTACTTGAACGCTTCGAAAGATTTGTCGAGCCTCAGCGCGCTTGTGCGCCGTAGTGGCAAGCGCCGAGCAACGCTGCCGACA
>CAZHBN010000167.1:2413-8763 GCA_964530405.1 uncultured Ectothiorhodospiraceae bacterium | reverse complement strand
CCGCGGTGACCTTCGTCTACATCAGCGCACCGGACCTGGCGCTCACCCAGCTCTCCGTCGAGGTGGTCTCCACCGTGTTGCTGCTGCTCGCGCTGAATCTCCTGCCCAAGGAGACGCCCCGCGAGACACCGGCTTGGCGGCGCGGCCGCGACGCCGTCATCGCGGTGGCCGGCGGCGGCGGCATCGCCGCACTCGCCTACGCCGCCATGACCCGCCCGCTGGACTCCATCTCCCGGTACTTCCTGGAGCAGAGCGTTCCCGGCGGCGGCGGGCACAACGTGGTCAACGTGATCCTGGTGGACTTCCGGGGCTTCGATACGTTCGGCGAGATCACCGTACTGGGCATCGCGGCGCTGTGCGTCTACGCGCTGATACACGATCAGGCCAGCGTGCGCAGCGACAGCGACTCGGAAACGCTCCACCCGCGTATCCTGCTCATCGGCAGCCGCGTGATGCTACCGCTGCTCGCCGCGGTGGCCGTTTACGTCTTCCTGCGCGGCCACAACCAGCCCGGTGGCGGTTTCATTGCCGGGCTCATCGCGGCGGTCGCGGTGGTGACGCAGTACATGGCCAGCGGGGTGCGCTGGGCCGAGGAACGCCTGACGGCGGACTACTTCCCGGTGGTCGGCGCCGGCCTGCTGATCGCCGGGCTAACGGGTATCGCGAGCTGGGTCGTGGGCTACCCGTTCCTAACCAGTGCGTTCACTCACGTCCACTGGCCGATCGTCGGCGACTTCGAGGTGGCAAGCGCCGTGGCTTTCGACCTGGGCGTGTTCCTCACCGTCGTTGGCTCGGTGGTGCTCATCCTCTCGCAATTCGGTAAACAGACCCGCGCGGACAGGGAGGCCTGACCATGGAGTTGCTCCTCGCCAGCGGCATCGGCGTCGCCACGGCGGCCGGTATCTACCTGATGCTGCGTGCCCGGACGTTCCCGGTGATCCTCGGCCTGACGCTGCTCTCCTACGCCGTGAACGTGTTCCTCGTCAGCACTGGCCGCCTGGCCATCAACGCCCCCCCCATCGTGCGTGATGGCGCGAGTCACTACACCGACCCCCTGCCCCAGGCCCTGGTGCTCACCGCCATCGTCATCGGCTTCGCCATGACCGCATTCGTACTCGTGCTCGCCCTGCGGGCGCGACGCGACCTGGGTAACGACCACGTGGACGGCGCCGAATGAACCACCTTCCCATCCTGCCTGTACTGGTCGCCGCCGTGGCGGGCTTCGCCCTGGTGCTGCTCGCCTCGGCGCCATTGCGCGTGCAACGCATCGTCTCCCTGGCCGCCACGGCGGCGGGCCTGGTCATCGCGGTGATGGCCGTGACCTCGGTCACCGACGGCACGCCGCTGGTCTACCGCCTCGGTGACTGGCCGGCGCCCTACGGCATCGTGCTGGTGCTGGACCGGTTGAGCGCCATGATGGTGCTGCTCACCGCGGTGCTGGCGGCTCTGGCGATTCTCCAGGCGGTACAGGGCACCGACGAGCGGGGCAGGCTGTTCCACGCCATCTTTCAGTTCCAGCTCATGGGCGTGTACGGCGCCTTCCTCACGGGCGATATTTTCAACCTGTTCGTGTTCTTCGAGATCCTGCTGATCGCCTCCTACGGGCTGCTGCTCCACGGACGCGGCCCCGAGCGTGCACGGGCGGCAGTAAAGTACGTGGTGGTCAACCTCACGGGCTCGGCACTGTTTCTCATCGGCGTGGGCGCGCTTTATTCCGTCACCGGCACGCTCAACATGGCGGATCTCGCCGACCAGGCGCAGAGCCTGCCTGCCGCCGATCTCGGGCTGTTCTACGTGAGCGCGTTCGTGCTGCTGGTGGTCTTCGCCACCAAGGCTGCGCTCGTGCCGCTGTCGCTATGGCTGCCGGACGCCTACGCCAGCGCCACCGCCCCGGTGGCGGCGCTGTTCGCCATCATGACCAAGGTCGGCGTCTACGCGATCCTGCGGGTATACACCATCGCCTTCGATGCGCCGGCGAGCGCGGTCGCCGCCGCGGTGATGCCGTGGCTTCTGGGGGCGGCGCTGGTGACGATGCTACTCGGCATGATCGGCGCGCTCGCGGCGCAGCGCCTGCGCGGGCTCATTGCGTACACGCTGATTTCGTCGGTGGGCACCATGCTCGCCGCCATCGCTCTGTTCACCCCCACGTCGGTAGCCGCCGGGCTCTACTACCTGGTGCACAGCACCCTCGCCGCCGCCGGCATGTACCTGCTGACCGACCTGCTTGCACCGTTGCGCGGCGATGTCGATGACCGCCTGCACCCCGGCCCTCGTCCCGGCGGCTGGGCCACGATGGGACTACTGTTCATGGGACTGGCTGTCGCCGTTGCCGGGCTACCGCCGCTGTCCGGCTTTCTCGGCAAAGCGTTGATCCTGCAGGCGAGCCTCGACGGCGCCGTGGCGCCGTGGCTGTGGGCAGTGATCCTGTTCACGAGCCTCCTGGCGGTGGTGGCGCTGAGCCGCGCGGCGAGCACGCTGTTCTGGAAAGACGATCCGCCGGCGCGTACACCGGCGCCCGCCGGCGCGGCGTACGTGCCCACCGGCCTGTGCCTGGCGCTGATTGTACTGCTCACCGTGTTCGCGGCCCCGATCCAGCGATACACGGCCGCCACCGCGGGCGACCTGCTCACACCGAACGCCTACGTGAACGCCGTGCTCGGTGAAGCGGCCGCCGGCGACGAAGAGGTGTAACGCGCATGGCGAAGATACTGCCCCATCCGCTGTTGTCGCTGTTCGTGCTGCTGGTCTGGCTGCTGCTCGCGAACAGCCTCGGCGCCGGCGCTTTCCTGGTGGGCGCCATCCTGGCGATACTTGTGCCGTTGATCACCAAGCGGTTCTGGACCGATTACCCGCACCTGTACCGCCCCGGGGTGCTCCTGCGGCTCGTGCCACTGGTACTGGCGGACATCGTCACCGCGAATCTCGCCGTCGCCTGGATCACGCTCACGCGCAGCAACCGCAGCCTGCGCCCGGCGTTCCTGCGCATTCCTCTGCAGATCCAGGACCCCCACGGCGCGGTGGTGCTGGCGAGCATCATCACGCTGACGCCGGGCACCGTCTCGGCACAGTTCAGCGCCGATCGGCGCACGCTCTACGTGCACATGCTCGACTGCGACGACGAGGCCGGAGCAATCGAACAGATCCGCACGCGTTATGAGCGCCCGCTCAAGGAGCTGCTGGAATGCTGAGTGTCGCCCTCGTGATCGGCTTCACCGCGGTCATCGCCGCCATGGCGATGAACGTTTTCCGCCTGGTACGCGGCCCCTACCCGGAGGATCGGGTGCTGGCGCTCGATACTCTGTACATCAACGCGATCGCGCTTATTCTGTTGCTTTCCATCGAGTTCGCGAGCCGCCTGTACTTCGAAGCGGCGCTGCTGATCGCGATGATGGGGTTCGTCGGTACCATTGCGCTGGCGAAGTACCTCGATCGCGGCGACCTGATGCACTGAGGGGACCCGAGATGTTCGAGATCATCGCCGCCGTGTTCATACTCATCGGCGCATTCTTCGTCTTCGTGGGCTCGTTCGGAATGCTGCGCTTTCCGGACTTCTTCACCCGACTGCACGGCCCTACCAAGGCCACCACGCTGGGCCTGGCGAGCCTCGCCATTGCGTTCATCGCCTTCGCCGCCGGCACTGAAGAAGGGCTGAGCGTGCGCGATCTGCTGATTACGTTCTTCCTGTTCATCACCGCGCCGGTGAGTGCGCTGATGCTCGCCCGGGCAGCGTTGCGCCGGCGCGTGGACTCCATCGCCGCGGCACCGCCGTCGGTGGACGAGCAGGAGGCCGGGCATGATTGACCCCGATCGCGTCACCGACGACGTCCGCCGCGCCCTGGCGGAAGACGTGGGCAGCGGCGACCTCACCGCCACGCTGCTCCCCGAGGACCGCATGGACGCCGCCAGCATCATCACCCGCGAGCCCGCAGTGATCTGTGGCCGTGACTGGGTGAACGCGGTCTACGAGGAGCTCGGCGGGGCGGTGACCATCGACTGGCAGGTCAACGACGGTCAGAGCGTGGCCGCGGATACCGTGCTCTGCCGCCTGCGCGGACCGGCTCGCGTGCTCGTCACCGGCGAGCGCACGGCGCTCAACTTCCTCCAGCTGCTCTCGGGCACCGCGACGGTGACGCGGCGCTATGCCGACGCCGTGGCGGGCACCGCCTGCCGGATACTCGATACCCGCAAGACCGTTCCGGGCCTGCGCGACGCCCAGAAATACGCTACCGCCTGCGGCGGGGCGGTCAATCACCGCCGCGGGCTCTTCGACGCGATTCTGATCAAGGAAAACCACGTCATGGCCTGCGGCGGCATCGCCGCCGCCGTGAAGGAAGCGCGCCGGTTGCATCCCGGCGTCGCAGTCGAGGTGGAAACGGAAACCCTGGACGAGGTCAACGAGGCCCTGGAAGCCGGCGCCGACACCGTGATGCTGGACAATTTCAGCCTCGCGGAGCTGCGCGCGGCCGTGAGCCTGAATGGCGGCCGGGCGCGCCTGGAAGCTTCCGGCAACGTGGAGTTGGGCCAACTTCCGGACATCGCGGCCACCGGAGTGGACTACGTGTCCACCGGCGCGCTCACCAAGCACGTGCGCGCCATCGACCTGTCCATGCGATTTCAGCCGGGAGCTGGCTGAGACGGGCAGCGCCGGGTCCGAAACGCCGGCGCAGACAATCCACCGACACTTTCCATGGAGGGAAGCGACCATGCGATACGCCGCATTGCCACTACTCGCCGGCTGCCTGCTGGCCCCCACCGCGTTCGCCGGCGACGATGCACGGGCGGGATATTCCAGCCCTTACCTCGTGGACACGCCCAGCGCCTCCGGCGACCGCCAGCGGCGCCTGGATCCCGGCGAGCGCGTAACCATCACCGACCGTGACGGTCAATGGGTCAAGGTGCGCGCCGATGGCGGCGGCAGTGGCTGGGTGCGGGCGAGCCAGCTACGCGAGGACTGAGTCAGCGGCCATCCGCGGAGGGCGGGCGCAGGATCATGCGCTCGCCCTCGAACTCGATGGCGAAGTGCCTGAGGTAGGACATGCCGAGCAGTACGGTTTCGCCGTCCATGCCCGGGTTGATCGAGCCCCGCACCCGCTCGCTGGTGAGCCCGCCAAGCGTGACGGTATCCAGCGTGGTCATGTAGCCGACGCTATTGCCATTGGCGGTCCTGAAGCTCACCTGTGCACCACGCTCCAGGCCCAGGCGCCGCGCCAGCGCCCCGGGGACGGCCACGTAGGTGGCACCGGTATCCAGCAAAAACTCCACGGGCCGGCCGTTTATCGCACCGGTGGCAACGAAATGCCCCGCGGCGTTGCGCGTCAGGACCACTTCCGTGCGCCCTGCGTCGGTGACACGCTGGGTCACGGACTGGTTGGGATTGTGGCGAACGTCGAGGGCGTCGCGGTAAAGCCAGGTCCCGAGCGCCAGCACCAACACCCAGAATACGATGAGCATGCCGCGACCGAGTCGTCGCGTGCCGCCCGAGTGTTCATCCATTACCGATGGTTCTCCTGGTTCCGCCGGGGTCCCTGCCCCGGCAACCACACGGCCCTACCGGGGTGACCTGTCCGCAGATGATCGCACGCGAAATAGCCACCGGCACGCTGGACGACGGCTGCGATGGCGGAAACGGCTGACCCACGGCGTCGCCTCTGAGAAGATTGACGTCTGCCCTCACGCCTGGAGACACCATGGAGCTAGACGGCGAGCTGTTGCGCGAGCTTGTTGGACGATTGCAGCGACTGGAGCCGGGCGCGACGCTGCCCGTCGAAGCGCTGCCGGCATACTCGCCCGATGCCGTCGCCGTTCACATGCACTGGCTGCGCAACGCCGGCCTCGCCACGGCCCCCGGCCGGGCGGGGCGGCCGAACCGGCTCACCGGCCTGACGGCGGCGAGCTCGGGGTTGTGTGCGGCCGCACGCGACGACGAAGCCTGGACGGCACTGATGGAACGTCTGCGCCGCTATCCCGCCCACCAGGTCGCCACCGCACTGTACGCGCTCACTCACCGGTAAGCGTAGCGACCCCGTAACCGGGCTCGCCCGCGCACTGGCCGAGCAGCCATTCGCGAAACTGGCGAAAGCGGCGATCGTCACGCCGTGCCGGGTCACAGACCAGGTAATACCCCTGCTCCAGGGCGTAACCCGCCGGCCAGGGTCGCACGAGACGCCCGGCGTCCAGCTCCGGCGCCGCCATTTCCACGGACACGAGCGCCACGCCCAGACCTTCCATCGCGGCCTTCATGGCCAGCCCGGTGGAATCCACCTCGACACAGGCCGCCGGCGCAGGCAGTGTCGACTGGAACTGCGCCCGCCACGCCTTGTAGGCGTCCCGCCGATGGCGTGACATGAACA
>CAZHBN010000167.1:0-2313 GCA_964530405.1 uncultured Ectothiorhodospiraceae bacterium | reverse complement strand
CCGCGGGGCTGGCGCTGGAGCAGGCGCACGCCGACATACTCTTCGAGATGGCGAACCTGCATGCTCACCGCCGGCGCGGTAACCGACAGTTCCCGGGCGGCGTCACGCACGCTCAGATGCCGGCCCACGGCCTCGAAGGCGCGCAGCGCGTTCAGTGGTAACGGAGGGCGACGGCCGCTCACGGCTGCACCGTCGCCGCCGGGCGATCGACGCCGTTGCCGCAGGGAAACGACCCGCCAATGAGCCGCCCCGGCGATGCCTGACGTTCATTCATGATCAAGAAAATATCCTCTCCTCCCATCGCCGCCGGCTAAGAGGTACTGATCCAGCGTTCAGAAATACCCAATGGGCGATACCGGGCCCACGCGCAATAATCGCTTAACATACCCCAGAGAGAAAGCGTGACCCCATGCCTGACAACGACAATTCCCCGCAACGGCTGTGGCTCGATGGCGAAATGCTCGCCCAATCCCAGGCGCAGATCCCCGTGATGACTCACAGCCTCCATTACGGCGGCGCGGTATTCGAAGGCATGCGGGCTTACGGTGGGCACATCTTTCGCCTCGAGGCGCATATCCGGCGCCTGGCGCGTTCGGCCGAGCTGATCGGCTACACGCTGCCCTACTCCGACGCGCAACTGTGTGCGGCCTGCGATGCCGTGGTCGGCGACAACGGGCTCGACGACGTGTACGTACGGCCCATCGCCTGGCGATCCGCGCATTCGCTGTCGGTGGCACCGGAGACCATGACCACTCACGTGGCCATCGCCGCCTGGCAGTGGCCGACGGCCTGGAGCCGCGGCGAAGCCGAACGTGGCCTGCGCCTGGCGCTCGCGGACTGGCGGCGCCCGGATCCCGCCACTTTCCCCACGGCAAGCAAGACCTCGGGCGGTTACACCATCGGCACTCAGGCAAAGGCCCTGGCCGCCTCCGCCGGTTTCGACGACGCGCTCATGCTCGGCTACCACGGCGACATCGCCGAGACTTCCAGCGGTAACCTGTTCTTCGTCCGCGACGGTCAGCTCGTGACCCCGACGCCGGACTGCTTCCTCGACGGCATCACCCGCCGCGAGGTCATCGCCCTCGCCCGCGAGGCCGGACACACCGTGAGTGAGCGTCGCGTCGCGCTGGACGAGCTTGCAACCTTCGACGAGGTCTTCACCACCGGCTCCTCCCTGGAGGTGTTGCCCATCGTGGAGGCGGCCGGCCACCGTTACCCGGTGGGTCCGGTGACCCGTGAGCTCATGCAGGCCTATCAGGCGCTGGTGCGCACGCCGGAGTCGGAGTCCGTCGCCGCCCCGGCGTAGTCCGACGCTGGCCGCACGTCGACGAGGCACGTGTGGGCCGTCGGCCCCTGGGCGAGGCGCGAGGTACCGCGATCGCGTGTGAGGACGTTGGGGTTGCCCGCGAGTTCCAAGGCACCGGGTTTACCCGGTGTCTCCGGGGCGAAGGGGGCGCCGGTGGGCATCACCACCACCCCCCGCATCACCGCGTCGGTGACCCTGGCACCGGCGAGGCAGGCGCCGCGATCATTGAATAGCCGCACGCGGTCGCCATCGGCAATGCCCCGCGCCCGTGCATCGTCGGGGTGTATCAGCACGGCCTCGGCACCGGCGACCCGCGCCATCCGGCTGGGGCCGGCGTGATTGTACTGGCTGTGAAGGCGGGTGGCCGGCTGGTGGGAGAGCAGGTGCAGTGGCCAGCGCCCGGCCGCATCCGCCCCGCACCACTCCGCCGGCGGTTGCCACGTGGGGTGCGCGGGGCAGTCCGGTAGCCCCATCACCTCGATACGTGGCGAGTGGATCTCCAGCCGTCCGTTGGGTGTGGGCAGCGGCGCCTCCCGGGGGTCGGCACGAAACTCGGCGAGCAGAACCCGCGGCACGGGCGGCTGGTCCACACCGAAACGCCACCAACCCCGCTGCCAGAAGGTGTCGAAGTCGGGCAGCGACGGTTGGCGTTCCCATAGCTGATCGTAAAGCGCGCGCAGCCATTCCCCCTCGCTGCGTGCGTGGGTGAAACGCTCCCCTTCACCCAGCCGTCCGGCCAGCGCGGAGAAAATATCGTAGTCGTTGCGCGCTTCACCCACCGGCGGCAGCGCCTGCTGCATGGCGATGAGCGTGTCGTCCTGGGAGGAGCCGCCGATGTCGTTGCGCTCCAGCGGCGTGGTCGCCGGGAGAACGATATCGGCGTGCTGCGCCGTACCGGTCCAGAACGGCTCGTGGACGATCACGGTTTCCGGGCGCTGCCAGGCGCGCACCAGGCGGTTGAGGTCCTGGTGATGGTGGAACGGATTCCCCCCCGCCCAGTAGACCAG
>CAZHBN010000166.1:8094-8798 GCA_964530405.1 uncultured Ectothiorhodospiraceae bacterium | reverse complement strand
GTGGCTCTGGGCATCGAGCCGGGATCGGATGATCTCTCTCGGCTTCGTTACGGTAAGGTCTGCGTCCTCGCCGACGCCGATCCGGACGGTGCGCACATCGCGACGCTATTATGCGCGCTCTTTCTCAAGCATTTCCCCGCGCTCGTGCGCGCCGGGCACGTATTCATGGCCATGCCACCGCTCTACCGCATCGATGTGGGCAAGGAAACCTACTATGCACTCGACGAGTCCGAGCGCCAGGGCGTGCTCGACCGCATCGCCGCCGAGAAGAAGAAGGGCAAGGTCAGCGTGACCCGGTTCAAGGGGCTAGGCGAAATGAACCCAATGCAGCTCCGTGAGACCACCATGGCGCCGGACACCAGGCGCCTGGTTCAGCTCACCGTGGATTCGCCCGAGGACACCGAGAAGCTCATGAACATGCTCCTCGGCAAGCGCGCCGCCGCCGCGCGCCGGCAGTGGCTGGAGAGCAAGGGGGACCTGGCGGAAGCGCTCGTGTAAGCGCTTCCGCAGTCGAAAGCTTAACGTTCAAAGTTCAAAGCGACGCGCCGTGCGAGTGGGAAGGCAGGGCAGGGGCTTTCAGCTTTCCACTTTGAACGTTGAACCTGGAACGTCCGTATGACAGACACCACTACCGCCTACTCAGACTTCGAAACCCGCCCGCTTCGGGAGTTCACCGAAAAGGCGTACCTGGACTACTCCATGTA
>CAZHBN010000166.1:0-8084 GCA_964530405.1 uncultured Ectothiorhodospiraceae bacterium | reverse complement strand
ATGGCATGAAGCCCGTGCAGCGGCGCATTGTCTACGCCATGAGCGAGCTCGGGCTGTCGGCGGCGGCTCAGTACAAGAAGTCGGCGCGGACCGTGGGCGACGTGCTCGGCAAGTTCCACCCGCACGGGGATTCGGCCTGCTACGAAGCCATGGTGCTCATGGCGCAGTCATTCTCCTATCGCTACCCGCTGATCGACGGGCAGGGGAACTGGGGGTCGGCGGACGATCCCAAGTCCTTCGCGGCGATGCGCTACACCGAGGCGCGGCTGGCCCCCTACGCCCAGCTGCTGCTCGCCGAGCTCGGTCAGGGAACGGTGGACTGGCAGCCGAACTTCGACGGCACCATGGAGGAGCCGGTAGTGCTGCCGGCACGGGTGCCCAATGTGCTGCTCAACGGTGGGACCGGTATTGCTGTGGGCATGGCCACGGACATTCCACCGCACAACCTGCGTGAAGTAGCCGAGGCCTGCATCCATCTGCTGGACAATCCGGATGCGAGCGTCGCCGAGCTCTGCGAGTACGTTCAGGGGCCGGACATGCCCACGGAGGCGGAGCTCGTCACGCCCAGGGCGGATATCCGCAAGCTCTACGAGACCGGATCCGGGGGGCTGCGGATGCGCGCGCGGTGGGAGCGCGACGGTCGTGACATCGTCGTCACGGCATTGCCGTACCAGGTCTCGGGCAGCAAGGTGCTGGAGCAGATCGCCGCGCAGATGCAGGCGAAGAAGCTGCCCATGGTGGAGGACCTGCGTGACGAGTCCGACCACGAGAACCCCACGCGGTTGGTGATCACTCCACGCTCGAACCGTGTGGATGCCACCGAGCTCATGCAGCACGTGTTCGCGACCACCGATCTGGAGAAAACCTACCGGGTCAACCTCAACGTCATCGGTCTCGACGGACGACCGCGAGTGCGCAGTCTTCACGAGATCCTGAGCGAGTGGCTGACCTTCCGCCGGCAGACGGTGACGCGACGGCTGCGTTGGCGCCTGGACAGGGTCGAGGCGCGCCTGCACCTGCTCGAAGGCTACCTCATCGCCTACCTCAATATCGATGAGGTCATTGCGATCATCCGCCGCGAGGACGAGCCCAAGCCGGTGCTCATGGAGCGCTTCGGGCTTACCGAGCGCCAGGCGGAAGCCATCCTGGAGCTGCGCCTGCGCCATCTCGCGCGCCTGGAGGAAATGAAGATCCGCGGCGAGCAGTCGGACCTGGAACAGGAACGCGACGAGCTGCAGGCGACGCTGGGCTCTGAGCGTAAGCTCACCGATCTGATCCAGCGGGAGCTGCGTGAGGACGCCGAGAAGTACGGCGACGAGCGCCGCTCGCCGCTGGTCGAGCGCGAGAGCGCGCGGGCGCTCTCGGAGACCGATCTCGTGCCGAGCGAGCCGGTGACGATCGTACTGTCCCAGAAAGGCTGGGTGCGGGCGGCGAAGGGGCACGACGTGGATGCGCAGCGGCTGAGCTACAAGGCGGGGGATCATTTCCGCGATGCCGCGGCCGGCCGTACCAATCAACTCGCCGCCTTTATCGACTCCACCGGGCGCAGCTATTCGCTGCCCGCCCATACTCTGCCATCCGCGCGCGGTCAGGGCGAGCCGTTGACCGGACGGTTGAGCCCGCCTTCCGGAGCGCAGTTCGAATTCGTGCTGGCCGGTGAGTCGCCGACGCAGATCGTGCTGGCGACGGATCACGGCTACGGTTTCGTAACGGAACTATCCAACCTGTACGCGAAGAATCGTTCCGGCAAGGCGCTGCTGACGGTGCCCCGGGGGGCGCGGGTGCTCAAGCCCACGCCAGTGCACGATCCCGATACCGATCGGCTCCTCGCGGTGACCAGCGCGGGGCGCTTGCTCATCTTCCCGCTCAGTGAGTTGCCGGCCCTTGCCAAGGGCAAGGGCAACAAGATCATCGATATCCCCAAGGCTCGGCTTACCGCCGGCGACGAGCGCCTGGCGGCTGTGCTGGTCGTCCCCGAGGGACGGGATGTCGTGTTGCAGGCCGGCAAGCGAACCCTCAACCTCCGCGCCGCGGATCTTGCCGGTTATGAAGGAACCCGCGCACGGCGCGGCGGTCTGCTTCCACGGGGATTCCACCGCGTGGATGGCGTGCGCCTGGCGGAATGAGCAACGCGGTCATGCACGGCGGACCTCGAAGGTCTGGAAACATCGCGTGACAGTCCCTATCTCGTCGACGGGTGGCGCCATCAGGAATCGTATCGTCGTGGTGTTGTAACCGGAGTTTGGTCACGAGAGGTTATCGGGCGATGAAGCGCATCGGGTTGTTCCTGGCTACCAACCTTGCCGTGTTGGTGCTGCTCGGTGTGGTGCTGAGCGTGTTGCAGCCCTGGCTGCTGCAGCAGGGCATCTATCTCAACACGCCGGTGCTGCTGGTGCTGGCCGCCGTCTTCGGTATGGGCGGGGCGTTCGTCTCGCTGGCGATCTCGAAGTGGATGGCCAAGCGGTTCATGGGGGTGGCTGTTATCACTCAGCCCCGCAGCGCGGCCGAGCAGTGGCTGGTGGACACCGTCCGCCGTCATGCGCGGCAGGCGGGTATCGGAATGCCGGAGGTCGGGGTTTACGAGTCGCCGCAAATGAACGCGTTCGCGACGGGCATGCGCCGCGACGACGCGCTGGTTGCGGTGAGCACGGGGCTGTTGCGCGGGATGACGAGCGAGGAGGCCGACGCCGTGCTCGGCCACGAGATTACCCACGTGGCCAACGGTGACATGGTGACGCTGGCCCTCGTTCAGGGTGTGCTCAATACCTTCGTGATTGTCCTGTCGCGCCTGGTGGGGCAGGTCGTCGACCGCGTGGTATTCCGCAACGAGCGTGGTTACGGGCCCGGATTCTGGGTCGCCATGATCGTCGCCGAGATTCTCTTCGGCATTCTCGCTTCGGTCATCGTGATGTGGTTCTCGCGCCAGCGCGAGTTCCGGGCAGATGCCGGCGGTGCACGGCTAGCCGGCCGTGGTGCCATGATCGCGGCCCTGCGGCGCCTTCAGGCGGGCCACGAGCCGGCGGACATGCCGGATCAGCTGGAGGCGTTCGGCATTGATGGCCGCAGGGATCCGGGCTGGCGGCGGTGGTTCATGTCCCATCCGCCGATCGAAGAGCGCATCCGCGCGCTGTCCGAGGGACGTTACCAGCGCTGAGCGTCGGGCGGCTTCCCGCCGCCATGGGGCGGTCAGATGACCATGCCGGTGAAGTCGTAGTCCATGGTGGGCATCGGTTCCTGCAGGAAACTCCCCTGGACCAGATCGATCTGGTGCTGCCAGAGCACGGCGAGTTGGGTTGCCTCCTCGAGACCGTCGGCGATTACCTGGCGATTGCTCTCGTGGGCGTTGTTGACGATCTCGCGCGTGCGCTCACTGCTTTCCCCCGAGCTCGCGAGACCTTCGACCAGATCGCGGTCCAGCCGCAGATAATCCACCGGCACTTCGTTGAGCAGGCGGAACGAGTCCAGTCCGCTGCCGAAGCTGCTCAGGCAGGTGCTTCCGCCGAGTCCGCGCATAGCCTCCGCGAGCGCCCGGGCGTGGTTCAGCTGGGTCACCGCCACGGGCTCGGAGAACTGGAGCACGAGCTCGCTGCCGTGTACTCCGCAGTCGGCGAGCTGCTGGCGAACGAACGCGATGAACTCCTCGTCGGCCAGGCTGGCGGATGATACGGCGATGAACAGTACCGGGCGCGTGTCGGTCGATCCGGACAACGCCCGCAGCCCCTGGTGGATCAGGTAGCGGTCCAGATCCGGGGCGAGCTGGGCGGCGTCCGCCCTGGCACGCAGGGTGTCACCGTCGACGCGTCCGTGGTCGTCCTCGAGCTCGAAGCTCAGCTCGTAGCGGGCGGTGCCGCTGTCGTGAAGGGCGACCACGGGCTGGTAGAAGCAGCGAATGGCCTGGTCGGCCATCGCGTCCTCGATACGCGGCGCCCAGTCGCTACCGCTGTCGCTGCCTTCGCCGTCGGTGCCCGCGTGCAGGTGGACGCGGTTGCCGCCGTCGGCGGTTGCCTGTTCCGCGGCGGATGCGGCGACGTTCATCGCCTGTTCCGCCGTGCCCATGTTGTCGCCCACCACCACGACACCGATGCTGGCGCTCTTGGTGATCGTACGCTCGCCGAGCTCGCTGATGTGCGCCTCGATCGCCTGGCGGATCGACTCGGCCGACGCCAGGGCGTCGTGGACACTGGCGTCGCGCAGCCAAACAGCGAACAGCGTGTCACCATAGCGTGCGGCCACGGCCTCGTCGCCGAGGTTCTCGCGCAGCAGATCGGCGGTGTCGGAGACCACCTGGTCCACCGCGCTGATTCCCAGGTTGTGCTGGATGGTCTCGATATTGTCCAGGCGCAGGTAGAGCAATCCGTGCTGCGCACCATTCTCGTTGGCCCGGTCGCTGGTCAGCGTCTGGTCGACGTGCTCGAGGAAGTGGTTGCGGTTGTACAGGCCGGTGAGCATATCCTGCCGCGAGAGGTGCTGGAGACGCTCCGCCAGGGCGGCCTCGTCATTTTCGCGTATGACGATCTGGGTTGCGCGCTCGCCGTCCCAGCTGCCTTCGGCGAGGGTCAGGCGCACGTCCTGCTCATCGCCGCTTTCCGTACGAATGCGCGTTTCCAGCTCCGCCTCGTTGGCATCGCCGCGGGTGTACTGACGAAAGAAGTCGCGGAAGTTCGCCTGTTCGTCGGGCGCGATCAGGTCGAGCAGCGGAAGCCCCTCGATATCCTCGAGCTGCGCCACCTCGAAGCGTTCGAGATAGGCATGGTTGGCGTAGATGTGCATGCCTTCGTGCACGTAGGCGATGGCGTCACGGGAGCTCTCGAGCAGCGTCTGGCAGCGGCGCTCGGTTTCCTTCAGGGCCGCTTCGAGGCGGCGCTGGCTGCGGCGCGCCGCGAGCGTGGCGCGCTCGCGCTCGATCACGCGGCGGAAATGCTCGGTATCCGACTTGGTCACCAGGTCCGCCGCGCCCATACCCATGACCTCGGAGCGCAGCTCTGGATCTTCCTCGTCGGTGAGCACCAGCAGGGTGAGGTGGTGGCCGGACTGGTTGACGGTTCGAACCGCTGTCTCCAGCGGCAATCCCCCGAGCCCGGGGGCACACAGCAGAATGTCCTGTGGCCTGCCGTGCAGCGCCTCCTCGAGCTGCTCGACATCCTCGATGCGAGTGGGGCGCACCGCATGTCCGGCGTTGCGTAGGACGCTGACCAGCTGTTCGGCGTCGTTGAGGGATTCTTCCGCGATTAGGAGCCGGAGAGTGCGGTCGCTGTCTGGCATAGGTGCTCGTTTCCCGTCGCCGTCAATCCATTGTGCGCCCGGCCGGGCGAGTTCGGTCGCACATAGTGTGCCGCGTCAAGGCTCTGACGCAACGTCGCCGTTGGCATTTTCCGGTGCCCGATCCCAGGTGAGCCAGGTTTTCGCCGGTCGGCCGGGCAATTCCCGCACGAGGCGAGGAACGAGATAGCCGGGCAGGCGGGCGGCAATGGCGCGCATGAGCTCGCCGGCCTCGTCGTCGCCGACGTCGAAGTGGGCAGCGCCGGCCACCGGGTCCAGCACGTGCAGGTAGTAGGGCAGGACGTCGATGTCGAACAACCGCTGCGACAGCGCCGCGAGGGTGGCCGCGTCGTCGTTGACGCCACGCAGCAGGACGGCCTGGTTGAGCACGTGCACCCCGTGCCGGCGCAGGCGCGAGACCGCCTCGGCGACAGCCGTATCCAGTTCTCGCGGATGATTGGCGTGGAGCACCATCACCGGCTTCAGACGACCGCCGGTGAGCCAGGCCAGCATGGCGTCGTCGACGCGCTCGGGCAGCACCACCGGCAGGCGGCTATGGATGCGCAGGCGACGCACGTGAGCGATCTCGTCCAGGCTCCCCGCGAGGCTGCCCAGCCGGCGATCGCTCAGGGCGAGGGGATCCCCGCCACTGAGGATAACCTCCTCGATGTCGGGGTGTTCGCCGATGTAGGCGAGGGCATCCCGCCATTCCCGCGGTGCGGCCTGGGCATCGCTGTACGGAAAGTGGCGGCGGAAGCAGTAGCGGCAGTTGATCGCACAGGCGCCGGTGGCGACGAGCAGGACGCGCCCGTGGTATTTGTGCAGAACGCCGCCGGGGTGGAGAACGTCGCGGTCACCTACCGGATCGTCGTGAAAGCCCGGTACGGCGCTTTCTTCCGCGGCCAGCGGCAGCACCTGGCGCAACAGCGGGTCGTACGGGTCGCCGGCGCGCATCCGGGCGACATAGCCGCGGGGTACGCGCAGCGGAAACAATCCGGCGGCGCGGCGCGCGGCGGGCAGCCAAGAGGCGTCGAGCTCCACGGCGGCGAGCAGTTCCGCCGGGTCGCGGATCGCGTCGGCGAGCTCACGCTGCCAGGCGGGGGACTCCGCGCCGGAGCGTGCGGTGGTGTCGTACACGGTGGCCATGTTCTATCGTCGGGCGTTTTCCGTTAGCATTCGCGGCGTTCGCGACGGACGCGATGGTAGCGTATCCGTCGGCAATACACACCGGCGGCGCGGAACAGACCGCGCGATTTTCGGGGACCGCTATGGCGACGTACACGACCAATCAGTTCAAGTCCGGACTCAAGATCATGCTCGATGGCGAGCCCTACGCCATTGTCGACAACGAGTTCGTCAAGCCCGGTAAGGGGCAGGCCTTCAACCGCGTGAAGGTGCGCAACCTCAAGACCGGCAAGGTCATCGACCGCACGTTCAAGTCGGGTGACAGCGTCGAGGCCGCCGACGTCCTCGAGACGGAGATGCAGTATCTCTACAACGACGGCGAGTTCTGGTACTTCATGGATCAGGAGACCTTCGAGCAGCAGGCGGCCAGCGAGGCGGCGGTAGGCGACGCGGCCAAGTGGCTCAAGGAGCAGGACGTGTGCAACGTCACGCTCTACAACGGTTCGCCGCTGTCTGTCGAGCCGCCTCCGCACGTGAGCCTCAAGGTCGTGCAGACGGATCCGGGCCTGCGTGGCGATACCTCCAGCGGTGGCAGCAAGCCCGCCACGCTGGAAACCGGCGCCGTGGTGCAGGTACCGCTGTTCATCGAAGAGGGCGAGACCCTGAAGGTGGATACCCGCAGTGGCAGTTATATTTCCCGCGCCAAGGACTGAGCACCGTCACCGGTATGGGTGACGAATGGCGCCCGACGGCCTCGGCCGAACGCCTGGTGCGCAGGGCGGAGCTGTTGCGGGCCGTCCGGCGCTTCTTCGAGGAACGCGGCGTCTGCGAGGTCGAGACGCCGGTGCTGGCGGCTGCCGGTGTTACCGACGTCAATCTCGACGCCCTGACGGTTCCCTATTCGGGGCCGGGAGCGCCGCCGGACGGCCGGCTGTGGCTGCAGACATCGCCCGAGTACGCCATGAAGCGCTTGCTTGCCGCCGGCATGGGGGCGATCTACCAGATCTCGCACGCATTTCGCGCCGGTGAGCGCGGCCGCCTTCACAATCCCGAGTTCAGCCTGCTCGAGTGGTACCGGCCCGGGTTCGATCACCAGGAGCTGATGGTCGAGATCGCGGACCTCCTTGCCACGCTGCTGCCGGCGAGGCCGGTGGAGCGGTTCACCTACCAGGAGGCGTTCCAGGCGTGTCTCGCGGTGAACCCCCTCACCGCGGGCGACGACGAGCTGCGGGCACTGGCGGGGCGGTACGGGAATGGCCTGGATGTATCGGGCTTCGACCGGGATACGCTCCTGGACATACTCATGAGCCACGCCGTGTCTCCCGGGCTCGGGCGTGAGGCCTTCACCTTCGTCACGCATTTTCCCGCGAGCCAGGCCGCACTCGCGCGGCTAAGCCCGGACGATACCCGTGTCGCCGAGCGCTTCGAGCTCTTCGTCGACGGTATCGAAATCGCCAACGGCTTCCACGAGCTCACCGACGCCGCCGAACAGCGCGCCCGGTTCGAGGCGGACCGCGCCCGGCGCGCTGCCGGGGGACTGGCGCAGCCGCCGGTGGACGAACGCCTGCTTGCTGCGCTGGAGGCGGGGTTGCCTCCATGCGCCGGTGTTGCCCTCGGGCTCGACCGGCTGTTCATGCTGGCGCTTGGCGCCGAGCGCATCGACGAGGTGATCGCGTTTCCCGTGGAGCGGGCGTAGAGGG
>CAZHBN010000165.1:0-8827 GCA_964530405.1 uncultured Ectothiorhodospiraceae bacterium | reverse complement strand
GCCGCTGCGGCGTCGCCCACTGCCCGAGCTCCAACATGCGCCTCGCTTCCGGGGCGGCGCCGATCAAGCCGCTGCAGACCGCCGGCGCCCGGGTCGGCCTCGGGGTGGACGGCTCCGCCTCCAACGACTGCTCGCACATGCTCGCCGAGGCCCGCCAGGCCTTGCTCATGCACAGGCTGACCAGCGGGCCGGACGCGCTCACCGCACGGGAGGCGCTGCAAATCGCCACCCGGGGCGGCGCCGAGGTCCTCGGCCGCGACGACATCGGCCACCTGGCACCCGGCATGGCCGCGGACATCGTCGGCTATCGGCTCGACACCCTGCCGCTCGCCGGCGGCGCCGTGCACGACCCGGTCGCCGCACTCGTGTTCTGCCTGCCCCCGAGGGTGGACCTGAGTATCATCAACGGGCGGCTGAAGGTGCACGAGGGCCGGCTGATCGGCGTGGACCTCCCGGCACTGGTGCGACGGCACAACACCATTGCCACCGATCTGGTGCAAGGCTGAACGCTGCCGCTGCGGTGGTGACGTTGTCAGTGGACTCGCCGCGTGTATACATTGAGCGTTATAGTTTCAGAACATTTACGCACGAGCGAGTCCAACCGTGGAGCAGTCCGAGGCCCAGCCACTGCAGCAAATGGGGCTGACACGCGATGTCGCCCGCGCCGGCAAACGCCGAACGTCCGACGAGGTCATCTACGAAGCCATCTACGAAGCGGTGCTGACCCAGCGCCTGCCGCCGGGAACCCGCTTGCCGGAGGTGAGTCTGGGCGAACTCTTCGGCGTGAGCCGCTCGGTGGTGCGCAAGGCGCTGTCACGCCTCGCCGCGGACCAGATCATCGTGCGCCGGCCTAACCAGATGGCCATCGTCGCCCGTCCCTCGGTGGAAGAGACGCGCCACATCTTCGAGGCGCGCCGTCTCGTCGAGGGGGAGGTGGTTCGTCAGCTCGCTGGCGCGCTCACCGACGAGTCACGCCAGGCACTGGAAGCGATCATCAATGACGAGCACAGCGCACACGAAGGGGGCCGGCACGAAGACCGCGTGCACCATTCCATGGCCTTCCACCTTTACCTGGCCGACCACAGCCCCAATGAAGTGCTCGGCCGCATGCTCCGCGAACTCGTCACGCGCACGTCCATCGTCATCGCGTTGTACAAGGCGCCGGGCATGAGCGCCTGCTATCTCGGCGATGATCACAGCGCGCTGGTCCAGCATCTCGCCGACGGCCGGGGCGATGCTGCCAGCGAGCTCGTCCGGCAGCACCTCGACGCCCTCGAGCAGCGCCTCGCCCTCAACGAAGAAGAGCGTCCCGTGGACCTGGCGAGCATCCTGCGACGCTGAACCGCCAGCGGGGCGCCGCCGGCGCCCCGCAAGCCATCGCCGCGACCGCCTTCATCGCTCACACCGCCATCGCATCGGGCGCTTCATCCGGCTCTTTCGCGCCGGTCATGATTGCCACAGCGTCGTTCATGCTGTGGGTATCCGGGCGAATCGTGGCGATACGCCGGCCGAGGCGGTGAATGTGAATGCGGTCCGCCACCTCGAAGACATGGGGCATGTTGTGGCTGATGAGCACGATGGGCAGGCCCCGTTCCTTCACATCCTTGATGAGATCGAGCACCCGCCGCGACTCCTTGACGCCCAGCGCCGCCGTGGGCTCGTCCATTATGACCACGCGCGAGCCGAATGCCGCCGCACGCGCGACCGCCACACCCTGACGCTGACCGCCGGAGAGCGTCTCCACGGCCTGGCCGATGTTCTGGATGGTCATCAGCCCCAGCTCCGAGAGCTTCTCCCGCGCCTCCCGGCGCATACCCGCGCGGTCGAGCTTGCCGAATAGCTTGCCCATCAGCCCCGGAGCACGCCGTTCCCGGCCGAGAAACAGGTTCTCGGCGATATCCAGCGCCGGGGACACGGCGAGATCCTGGTAAACCGTCTCGATACCCGCCGCCCGCGCGTCCATGGGGGTCTTGAACTGAACCGGTCGACCGTCGAGCAGGAGCTCTCCCTCGTCCGGAACCACCGCTCCGGAAAGCGTCTTGATCAGGGTGGATTTGCCGGCGCCATTATCGCCGATCACCGCCAGCACTTCCCCCGGGTAGAGGTCGAAGTCCGTGCCGTCCAGGGCCGTGACGTGGCCATAGCGCTTGGTCAACCCGCGCCCGCGGAGCACCGGATAGCTTGCCTCGTTCATGTCGTTGCCCTCCGAATCCACTGGTCCACGGCGACGGCGACGATGATCAGCAGGCCCACGGTGAACTCCTGCCAGAGCACATCCACGCCCGCGAGCGCGAGGCCGTTGCGGAAGATGCCCACCACCAGCGCGCCGATCAGGGTGCCGAACACCGCACCGCGGCCGCCGAAGAGGCTGGTGCCGCCGATGACCACGGCAGTGATGCTGTCCAGGTTGGCCATGAAGCCGGCCTGCGGGCTCACCGAGCCGATGCGCCCGATGAGCGCCCAGCCGGCGAGCGCGCAGATGACGCCGGCAACGATGTACACGGAGATGAGCAGTCGCCCGGTGCGGATACCGGCGAGGTCGGCGGCCTTGCGGTCGTCGCCCGCGGCATAGACGTGCCGGCCCCAGGCGGTCCACCGCAGCGCGTACCACACACCCGCGAACAGCACGATCATCATCAGCGAGCCGTAGCTCAGCCGTGCGCCGAAGAGCTCCACCGAATTGCCCATCCACTGCAGCAGCGGCGCCGTGGCCTCCAGCTCCTGGGAGCGAATGGTCTCGCTCCCCGAATACCAGAGCTTGAGCGCGGCGAAGATATTCCAGGTGCCCAGGGTGGCGATGAACGGCGGCAGCTTGAAGCGTGTCACCAGGGTGCCGTTCACCGCGCCGCAAGCCGCGCCAGCGAACAGGCCTAGCAACAGCGCCGCCGACGGCGGCAGCCCCATTTCCACAGCCGCGCGGCCCATCACCACGGTGGAGAGCACCATGATGGCGCCCACCGAGAGATCGATCCCGGCGGTGAGAATGATCAGGGTCTGCGCCACCGCGAGGGTGCCGATGATGCTCACCTGCTGGAGGATGAGCGAGAGATTGAACGGGGCGAAGAAACGCTCCCCCACCACCACGGAGAACGCCAGCACCGCCATCAGCAGAACGATGGACGGCGCCGCCGTGGGGTGCGCGTGGAAGAACCCGTGCAAGCGCTGCGCGAGGCTGCGCTGGGCGGTCTCGAAGCTTGCCGCTTCGCCCCCGGGCCGATAGTCACTGGTCACTTCACTCATGACGGATACCGCTGTCGATGACTCAGGGAGATCGCGCGGGCCCGCCCGGACCCGCGCACGCGCTCGGGCGCCGTCAGCCCCAGCAGTGCTCGAGGCCCCACTCGGCGGACTTCGACGGCACCCCTTCGACGGGTTCGTCGGTGATCAGCTCCACGCCCGTGTTGACGTTCGCCTCGTCGGGCTTCTCGCCGGTCTCGACGTACTCGACCACCGCCTCGACGCCCATGCTCGCCATGCGCAGGGGGAACTGCATGGAGGTGGCACCGATCACGCCCGCCTTGACGTTCTCCACGCCCGGGCAGCCGCCGTCGACGGAGACGATCAGCGCCTGGTCCTCGAGGCCGACGGCCCGCAGCGCCTGGTACGCCCCCGCGGCGGCGGGCTCGTTGATGGTGTAGACGACGTTCACTGACGGGTCCTTCTGGATCAGGTTCTCCATCCCCCGGCGGCCGCCCTGCTCGGCGCCCTGGGTGATGTCATGCCCGACGATGCGCGGATCGGTCTCGTCGCCGATATCCTTGGGGTCCTTGAGGTCGACGCCGAATCCCTTGAGAAAGCCCTGATCGCGAGCAACGTCCACGGTAATCTCGCTCTCGTTGAGGTCGAGCAGAGCGATGCGGGCATCCTCGGCGGCGCCGTCCAGGCTCTTGCGCGCCCACTGACCGATGAGTTCGCCGGCGCGGAAATTGTCAGTAGCGAAGGTGGCGTCGGCGGCGTCCGCCGGATCCAGAGGCGTGTCCAGGGCGATCACGAGAATGCCCGCCTCTCGCGCCTGGCGGATGGCGGGCACGATGCCCGACGGGTCGTTGGGCGAGATCAGGATGCCGTCGGCGCCGGCGGCGATGAGGTTCTCGACCGCCCGGACCTGGGACTGGTTGTCGCCGTCGAAGCGCCCCGAGAAGGTCCGCAGCTCGACGTCGAGCGCCTCGGCCTTCTTCTTTGCGCCCTCCTTCATTTTCACGAAGAAAGGATTGGTGTCAGTCTTGGTGATGATGCCGACCAGCGGCTGGTCGGCAGCGAACGCGGCGGGTGTCGTGATAGCGATACCCACGACGATGGTCGTGGCACGCAGCAATGCACGCATCATGGCTCTCCTCCTGCTTTCCGTCTCGGCCGCCTGGTGCGGCCCCCGAACGCTTGCGCACGTGGCGCGATGCGCCGGCAGCGACGGTCGATGCGCTCGCCGCCGGCGACGCTCCCAGTGGACGAGCCGCGTGCTAATGGCGAATTTCATCGCGGGCGCCGGGTTGTAACATTTGAAATGAAATGCCCCGCTCCGGCGGCGATACTGAGGTGCCCCGGCCAACGCAGCCGGGATGGCGAACGAGTGGAGGAGGACGAGAACATGACGCAGCCCGTGCGTCCCGCCGTGCTCGTGGTCGACGACGAGCCGCAGATGCAGGCGCTGCTCCACGACCTGCTCACGGACAGCGGCTACGACGTCGCCACGGTCGCCGACGGTGCGGCCATGGAGACGGCACTCGCCGAGCGTGCCTACGCCCTGGTGATCTTGGATCTGCGCCTGCCCGGTGAAGACGGGCTGGCGCTGGCACGCCGGCTGCGCGAGGCCTCCGCCATCCCCATCATGATGCTCACCGGCAAGGGCGACGACACTGACCGCATACTGGGCCTGGAGCTCGCCGCGGACGATTTTCTCATGAAGCCGTTCAACAACCGCGAGCTCGTCGCCCGCGTGCGCGCCATGCTGCGCCGCTCCACGGAGCTCAGCACGCCGGCCGCGGTAGGCGAGGACGCCCGCGAGCGCTACGCCTTCGGCGACTGGGTCATGGATTTCAGCCGGCGGGAGCTCATCGACCCCGTGGGCGAGCCTCAGCGTCTCACCCACGGGGAATACAGCCTGCTGGAGGCGTTCGTGCGCCACCCCAACCGTGTCCTCACCCGGGATCAGCTCCTGGAGATCACCCGGGGCTACGATGCGGAGGTATTCGACCGCACCATCGACGTGCTCATCCTCCGGCTGCGGCGCAAGATCGAGCCCAACCCTCGCCAACCACGCTACATCCGCACGGAACGCGGGATGGGCTACATCTTCGCCGCACGGGTCACCCAGTGCTGACCGCCATGCCGCGCCTGATCCCCGCAAGCGTCCGCGCGCGCTTGCTGCTCGCCTTCACCATCCTGGCCATCGCCGCACTGCTGCTCGCGGCGGTGGGCTGGCGCAGCCTCACCAACACCGACCGGGCCATGCAAGGCTTCAACGAGCGCGTGCTCCCGGAGATCGCCCGCTCCCTGGAGCTCGCCGAGCGCGCCGCCAACCTGGCCGCGCTGGCACCCTACGTGGCCGAAGTGAACGTGCCCTTCCAGCTCCAGGCAGAAAGCGCGGCGCTGCGTGAGCGCATCGGCAACGTTCTCGCCCTCGCCCGCCGCATCCCGGACCTGGAGGACGCCGCGCCGCGGCTGCCCGCGCTGGTTCAGCGCCTCGACGACACGCTCACCGCCCTCATCGGTAAGACCCGCGACGGGCTCTACCTCCAGGAAGACATCCGCCAGCATCTCTACCGCATCGACCAGCTCCGCGACGACGCCGCCGACGGTCCGGCCGCTCTCGCCCCGGCGCTGACCGCACTCACCGCCGCCGCGGCCGCTGACTCCACCGAGGCCCTGGAGCGCTTCCGCAACGCTTACGGCGAGCGCCGCGACGCCCTCGCCGGCACACCGGCCGCAGCCGCGCTGCGCGGCGTCGGCGCCGGCGGGGGCGGCGTCTTCGCCCTGCGCGCGCGCAAGCTCGCCATCGAGGAAGAACAGGCATTTCTGCTCGCCCAGACGCGGGCGTTGTCCGAGCAGTTGAGCAGCGAGGTGCGCACCTACGTGACCGCCCTGCAACAGCGGGTCGGCACCCAGGCGGAGGCGCTCGGCGCCACCGTGCGCTCGGGTAAGACCGGGATCGTCGTGATCGCGCTGGTCTGCGCCGCAGCAGCCGCGCTGGGGGCGCTGCTGGTGCGCGAGCTCGTGGGTAACCTGCAGGCGGTCACCCACCTGATGACGCGCCTCGCCCAGGGCGACACCGCCCGCGCCACGCCGGCCACCGACCGCGGCGACGAGCTCGGCGCCCTTGCACGCGCGTTCCACGTTTTCCGCGGCAACGCCGTGGCCCTGGACGAGCAGTCGCGGCTGCTGGAAACGGTGTTTCACAACATCAATGACGGTCTGAGCGTGTTCGACGCCCAGGGCCGGCTGGTGACCTGGAACCCGCAGTATCTGCAGATCCTTGGGCTGCCCGCCGAGCGCATTCACGCGGGAATGCCGCTGCAGGCCGTGCAGGCGCTGCTACCGCCGGTGGCCAGCGAGAACCGGACGCCGGAGGGCACCGAGCTCGCCACCGGTGACCTCAATCAGCGCCGCCAGCAGCAGCCCCAGGCGTTCGAGCGCCACTTCACCGACGGCCGCGTGGTGGAGTTCCGCAGCCGACCCATGCCCGACGGCGGCTTCGTGACACTCTACAGCGACCTCACCGCACGCAAGACGGTGGAGGCACAACTGCGCCAGTCCCAGAAAATGGAGGTGCTCGGTCAGCTCACCGGCGGCGTCGCCCACGACTTCAACAACCTCCTCGCCGCGGTCACCGGCAACCTTCAGCTCCTCGACGACGACCCGGCACTGGCCGAGCGTCACCGGCGCTACACGCGTCGCGCCCTGGCGGCCGCCGAGCGCGGGGCATCGCTCACCGCGCGGCTGCTGGCCTTCGCCCGCAAGCAGCGCCTCGCCCCGCAGCCCACCGAGCTGGACGCGCTGGTCAACGGCGTGGTGGACCTCATCGAGTACAGCGTGGGCCCGGCGGTGCGCATCGAGCTCGACCTGGGCGCGCGCGAGGCGGTGGTGGACGTGGACCGGGAACAGCTCGAGAACGCCCTGCTCAACCTGGCGATCAACGCGAGCGCGGCGATGCCCGACGGCGGCCGGCTTACCCTGCGCACCCGCGGCACGCCCGGCGCCATGGTCACCGTCGAGATGACGGATACCGGCTGCGGCATCCCGGAGGCGCAGCTCGAACACGTGCTCGAGCCCTTCTATACCACCCGCGAAAGCGGCGGCGGCAGCGGTCTCGGCCTGAGCATCGTCTATGGATTCGTCCGGCAGTCCGGCGGCGACGTACGCATCACCAGCCGTGTGGGCGAAGGCACCACGGTGCGGCTGGAGCTGCCGACCACCGAACGGCCGCCGGTTACGGTCGTCGCGGCCGACGAGGGCGCTGGCGAGACCACGGCAGCGCGGCGCGTGCTGCTGGTGGAAGACGACGACGGGGTGCGCGACACCGCCTGCGACATGCTCGAGCGCCTGGGTCACGAGGTGGTCGCCGTCGCCGACGCCGAAACCGCGCGCGAGGCGCTGGATCTCGACGCCCAGGGCTACGACGTGGTGCTCACCGACGTTAACCTGGGCGAAGGCGGCAACGGCGTGGAGCTGCGCCACGACATCGTCCGCCGGAGCCCGGCCCCCGCCGTGGTGCTCACCTCCGGACTGAGCCGCGACCTCCTGGTCAAGCGTTACGGGCTGCCGGAGAACGTCACGGTGCTCGCCAAGCCTTACCGCCTGGATGCCCTCGCCGAAGCCATTGCAACCACCCGGGGAGATCCCGCATGACAAGGATCCGCCTTCCGGCCCCGCGCGCCGCATTCGCGCACCTCGCCGCGGCGGCGTTGCTCGCGCTGCCCACCGCGCTCGCCGCCGGGCCGCTGCGATCGCTGGGCATTTCGGTGCTGGATCTCGGCAATCCGTTCTTCGTGGCCATCGCCGAGAGCGCCGAGGCCCGGGCTCGGACGCTCGCCGGCGAAGTGGACGTGGCCGTGGTCTCCAGCGCCTACAACCTCCCGCGCCAGGAAGCGCAGATCGAGCGTTTCGTTCGCGAGGCCCGGGATCTGATCGTGCTGTCGGCCTCCGAGCCCGACGGCATCGCCAATGCGGTGCGCCGCGCGCAGGCCGCCGGGACCCGGGTGGTGGCGGTGGACGTGGAGGCAGCGGGTGCCGACGCCACCGTCACCACCGACAATGCCCAGGCCGGCCGAATCGCCTGCGAGCACATGGCCGCTTCCCTCGACGGCCGCGGCCAGGTCGTGATCATCAACGGGCCACCGGTGTCCGCGGTCAAGGCCCGCGTGGCCGGCTGCCGCGAGGTGCTCGCGAACCACCCGGGGATCGAGCTGCTGTCCGCCGCGGAGAACGGCGGCGGCAGCCGGCGCGGCGGGCTGGAGAAGATGACTGCGCTGCTCACGCGCCATCCCGGCCTGGACGCCGTGTTCGCCATCAACGACCCCACTGCCCTGGGCGCGGAGCTCGCGGCCCAGCGCTCCGGCCACGAGGACGTCTTCATCGTCAGCGTCGATGGCTCGCCGGCGGTGGTCGAGCGCCTGAAAGGCGGCGACAGCCTCATTCGCGCCACCGCCGCCCAGTTCCCCGGACGCATCGCCCGCCGCGCCGTCGAGCTCGGCTATGACATCCTGCGCGGCCGCGAGCCGTCTCCCACGCGGGTATACATCCCCTCCCGCCTGATCACCGCCGACAACGTCGCCGGCTACGAGGGCTGGGAGCAGTAGTCCGGAACACGGTGTCATGGAACACGAGGAGACAC
>CAZHBN010000164.1:0-8848 GCA_964530405.1 uncultured Ectothiorhodospiraceae bacterium | reverse complement strand
CGCCAGCCGATCTCGAGCTGGTTGGTCTTGATGCCCTTCAGCGGCGATTCGTCCACATTGACACTGTCGTTGAGCACGTAGTGCCCGTCCACAAGCTCGTAGCTGCCCTGGCCGTAGTACTTGCCCGGGTCGGGGATTTCGAAGCCCTGGGCGAAGTTGGTCCACAGCTGGTTGCGCTCGTTGACGTCGAAGACCGCGCCCACGTTGACGAGCGTGGTGTCGTAGTCGTTCGAGCCGCCGGGAATGGCTTGTGCCGACGATGCGTAGCCCAGTGCCACCGCCACCTGCTGGCGGGCGCCGACGAACTCGTCCACTTCCACGTCGGAGTGCTGCTGGCGGACACCCGCAGTGAACCGCAGGCGCTCGGTGGCTTGCCACTCGCCCTGGGCGAATGCGCTCAGGGTGTCCACCTGGTAGCCGGGGTAACGGCCCACTGTCGCCGTTTCGTCGAGCTCCAGGCCCCCGGTGTCGGCGGCCAGGGGGAAGTCGAAGAGCATCTGATTCGCCTCGAATTCCTCCCGGTCCACGTCCAGCCCCCACTGCAGGCGTACCGGATCGAGCTCGCTGACGAATACGCCCTTCAGGCCGTGGACGTCCGTATCCTGCTTGGAGGCGGAATAGTACGAACCGGCATCGGGCGTGCCATCACCGTCGCCGTCACGCACGTACGGGAAGGGGTGGAAACTCGCTTCCTCGCGCCGCGTGAATCCCTGCAGGTAAAAAGCCTGGCCCAGCAGGTCATCGTGCTGGTACGTCGCGTTGACGAGATGCCGGCGGGTGGCTGGCTCGCGGTCGGTTTCAAGACCGCCGCGGATGTCGAAGCTTCCGGGGGAGGCGCCGGTTACGGCGCCCAGATCCTCACCCAGGTACAGGCCCGTGTCACCATCGTAGCGGGAGTCGTAGTACTGGGCGGTGACCGAGAGTCCCTGATCAGGTCCCAGATCGGCGTCCAGCGAGCCCATGAGATCGATGCTGCGGTTGTATTGCAGATCGGTCTGGGAGATGTCCGGCACGATCTGCTCACCGTCGGCGTCATAGAAGCCGCCGTTGCGCTGGACGGCGATCCCGAAGCGGCCCCGGACGGTCTCGTTGCCACCGCTCACCGACTGCGCCGCGCGTGCTTCGTAGTCGTCGCCGTCGTTAAAGCCGGAGGTGGCGCCGACCTGGCTCGCGAACTTCGCTCCACCGCGCTCGCCACGCTTGGTGATGATGTTGACGATGCCGCCGGTGGAGCCACCGCCGTAGAGCGCCGTCGCCCCCGAGAGTACCTCGATGCGGGCGATGTTGAACGGATCGATGCTGTCGAACTGTCGGCTGAGCCCGCGCGAGGAATTCAGCGATACACCGTCGATCATGACCAGCACCGAGCGTCCGCGCATGTTCTGCCCGTAGTTGGTCCGTCCCTGGGGCGCGACGTCGAGGCTCGGGATGAGCTTGCCGAGCGCGCTCTTCAGGGAAGCGCCGGCGCGCACCTGCTCCATGAATTCCTCGGGCTCGATGACCCAGACGGTACCGGCGAGCTCGCTGATCTTGGCCGGCGCACGGCTTCCTACCACCACCATTTCGTCCAGGGTGATGGCGGAGTCGTCCGCCTGCACGGCCGCGGCCAGACACAGGGCCCCCGCGCCCACGCTCAGTCGCAGCGCCATGCGCCGGCGTACGGCCAGTCGTTCGTCGCTCATGTGTTCCCCCCAACTTTGAACAGGCAAGCGGCGCGAACACTATCATGAATGCGAACGATTTACATATTCATAAGTTACTCGGCGGAGGATTCCAGGCCGGAGAACAGTGCCGCGCAGAAGGCGGGTGGCGCGAGCGCGCCCCGGTGAACGTCCGCGCTGTAGTAGCGTGTGGGAAAGGCGCGGGCGTCGGCGTCGGTTTCCCGGAATCGGTTCACGGGCACACCCTTGCCGGCGAGGGTGGCGCTCCACCAGCCACTCGGATAGCTCGGTACCGGGAACGGCAGGGTCACCCGGTGCGCGAAGCCCGACTCGTCGAGCGCGCCATGGAGGTCGCGGATGATGCTCTCGCTGTGGAGTAGCGGTGACTCGCTTTGCTGGACCAGGACGCCACCGTCGGCGAGCACCCGGTGGACCTCCCGGAGGAAAGGCGCTCCGAACAGCCCTTCGGCGAAGCCGACCGGATCGGTGCTGTCGATGATCACCACGTCGAAGGTTCTGTCCCCGGAGGACTTGATGTAGGCGAGTCCGTCCTCGAAGCGCAGCTCTGCGCGCGGGTCGTCGTTGGCTTCGGTGAGCTCCGGGAAGAAGCGCGCTGCCGCTCGGGTGACGCCCTCGTCGATGTCCACCTGCACGACTTCCGTGACGTCGGGATGGCGCAACACTTCGCGCAGCGTGCCGCAGTCGCCGCCACCGATGATGAGCACGCGCCGGGGAGCGGCGTGGGTGAACAGCGCCGGATGGCTCATCATTTCGTGGTAGAGGAAGTTGTCGCGACCGGTGAGCATCACGCAGCCGTCCAGGGTCAGGAGATTGCCCCAGTGGCTCGTCTCGAAGACCTCGATGTGCTGGTAGCGGGTGCGCTCGTCGAGGAGCTTGCGGCGCACCCGCAGCGAGAAGGCGACGCCCTCGCTTTCGAAGGCTTCGGAGAACCATTGATCGTCGAGGCTCATGGACCGGCTCCACTCGGTGATTCACGGCGCGGAAGTCTACGGCATTCGATGCCGCGTGACAGCCGGATAGTGGCGCCGTGCGCGATGGCGGCGCATCACCGTCGACGACGGCCGCCGCTGTCGGCGCACTCACTGCCGGTGGCGGCAGCGCTGATGTCGTGGATCACGAGCTCCGGCGCGTCCCCGCCCTTGAGCAGCACGGTGTCGATGAAGTGCCGCACGGCGGCCCGGTCGGGGAGCCGGAACCACCGCCCGCGGGGATAGTGGGCGACGATGGGGCCGCGGTTGCACGGGATCAGGCAGCTCGTCTCGGAGACGACACACCGCTGCCACAGTCCGCTCGCCCTCAACGCGTCGGTGAGCTCCGCACGCACTGAAGGCGCGTCGCGAAAATGGCAGCGCGGGCCGGTGCATACCAGCAGGTGATGCTCGAAGGCGGGCACGTGATCCCACCCGGGCTTGCCGAGCGACGGCGGGACCGTTGCTATGGGTTTGGCCGGGTGAGCGGGGTCGATGGCCTGATGGCTGACCGTCGCCAGCGTCGCAGCGCTCGTGCACTGATCCTCGCCGAGACTGGCGGTGACGTTCGACGGCGCCCGAGTCTGCAGCCAGTACGACAACGCCCCCGGTAGCCAGGCCGCGACGCTGTCGGAGAACGGTAGTCCCACCGGTTGGACGTGCAGGTGGCGTGCTCCCGCCGAGGTCATGGCGTCCAGCGCCTCGGGCAGATTCTCGCCACGCCCGGTGAGCCGCACCACGCGGGCGGGCACCGGTGTGTCCGCGCACAAGCCGTCGGCGAGACGGCGTGCGCGTCCGGCACCGAGGTAGGCGGGGGCGATGACGTAGACGATGGCATCGGCGGTCATGGGCTGTCGGTTCCCTCTCTCGTGCTGGCCGGATCGGGGACGGTAAGGAGCACCACGCGGTGACACAGCGCGTCCAGGAGCGGTCGGTCGTGACTGGCGATGACGATGGCGGTGCCGCCCGCGGCCAGCGCCGCCAGGCAATGAAGGATCGAGGCGGAGGCGGCGGTGTCCAGTGCGCTGGTAGGCTCGTCGGCGATGAGCAGCGTCGGCTCGGCGGCAAGAGCCCGGGCGATGGCCACCCGCTGGCGTTGCCCGCCGGAGAGCTCGGCCGGCCGGGCTTCGGGGTCTATCCGGCCGAGTCCGACCTCCGCAAGCAGTTGCCGAGCGCGAGCACGCCGTGCACGGCGGGCCAGGCGCGTGCGGTGCGGGGCCGTCAGCGGCTCGCTGACGGTCTTCCAGACCGGCCAGCGGGGGTCGAGGCTCGCCGTGGCGTTCTGAAAGATCGCCATGACCAGGCCCGGCGGCGGCCAGGACCGACCGGCGCCTGGCTGCCAATCGCCGATGTCCAGGTGGCCGGCAGTGGGCGTTTCGATGCCGGCGAGCATGCGCAGGAGGCTCGATTTGCCGCAGCCCGATGGGCCGCTGACGCCCACGATCTCGCCGCGGTGGAGGGCGAGATCGGTGGTCGGCACGGCGACTGTCGTTCCGTAGTACTGACGCAGCCCCCGGGCGGTCAACAGTGCCGGGCCGCCGGTTGACGGTGGGAATGGGGGACGTGCGCCATCGTCGTGGACCCGACCCGATGGGGGGCGGCGTAGCGGGAAGAGGCAGGCGACGTCGTTGTCGAGCGCCGGTCGCTGTGTATGGCAGAGCGCACGCGCGTGCCGGCAGCGCGGGGCGAAAGCGCACCCGTGGCCGGTGTCGCCCGGCGCCGGGGGATCGCCGGGGAGCGTGAGTGGCAGCCGGCCGTGAACCTGCGGACGGGCGGCGAGAAGACCGGCGGTATACGGGTGGCGCGGTGTCGTCGTGATCGAGTGCGCCCTGCCGGTTTCGACGATCCGGCCCGCGTAGCACACGGCGATGCGATCGGCATGGCGGGCGACCAGGGCGATATCGTGACTCACCAGCAAGACTGCCGCGCCCTGATCCCGCAGGCCGCGCAGGGTATCGTCGGCGCGCTCGGCATCCAGCGCGCTGGTGGGCTCGTCGGCGACGATCAGCGCCGGGGTGTGGGCGCCGGCGGCGGCGATGTTCGCGCGTTGCAGCATCCCGCCGCTCCACTGGTGGGGATAACGCTTCATGGCCATCGCCGGTCGGGCGATACCGAGGCGTCCCAGGCGTTCGGCCACGGCCCGTGGTGCGATGTGCTCCCCGTGGGCGTGCCATGCCTCGGCGACGTGGTCGTGGAGTGGACGCAGCGGGTTGCAGGCGGCGAAAGGATCCTGATTCACGAGCCCTGCGACGCGGCCGCGTAGACGGCGGAGTGTGCGTTCCGGTGCCCCGACGATTTCCACGCCGCAAAGTCGTATCGAGCCGTCGACTGTGGCCGAAGGTGGCAGCAGGCCGAGTGCGGCATGGGCGATGGTGCTCTTGCCGCAGCCGGATTCTCCGACGAGGGCCAGGCACTCACCGGCCGTGATTTCGAGGCTGATGCTCTGCACCGCGGGGACCGTGCCCGCGTAGGTGACGGTGACCGCATCCATGGTGAGCGTGCTCATGGCCCGGCCCCTGGTTCCAGTACGTCGCGCAGGGCGTTGCCGAGCAGGTTGGCCGCTGCCACCGCGACCGTAATGGCACAAGCCGGGGCGAGTAGCAGCCACGGTGCCACCGAGAAGTACATGCGTGCCCCCGCAAGCATCGCGCCCCACTCGGCGTGTGGGGGCTGGACGCCGAGGCCCAGGAAGGAGAATCCGGAGATCGCGCTGATCATGCCGCCAAGCCCAAGGCTGGCCACCACGCCGAGGGGGATCGCCACCGCCGGCAGGATATGCGAGAGCACGATCCGATGGCCCGGGATTCCGGCGAGACGGGCGGCGATCACGTCTTCCCGGGAGCGCGCATTCAGCGCGTAGGCACGCGCCAGGCGCGCGTAGTACGCCCAGTCGGCGATGACGAAGGCCACGAGCAGGTTGATCAGTCCCGGACCGAGCACCCCGAGCACCGAGAACGCGAGAACGAGCCCCGGCAGGGACATCATCACGTCGGCGCAGCGCATTACCACGGTATCCACGAGGCCGCCGGCGAGCGCGGCGGTCGTGCCCAGCAGCAGGGCGACGAGGAACAGGCAGGCGAGCACGGCGGTGGCGGCCCCCAGGGAGCGATGAGCACCATCGAGTAAGCGGGAGAGCACGTCACGGCCGCTGGCATCGGTGCCCAGGGGGTGCGCCACACTCGGTGGCTGAAGCGCTTCGGCGTAGCTCGGCCAGTTGGGATCGTAGGGAACGAGCAGGGGCCCGAGCACCGTGGCCACAGCAAGCACCGTGAGCAGTATCATGCCTGTACGCCCACCCCGGTGGCTGGCGAGCCGGCGCAGCACAAAGCGGTTACAGGGCGTCGCGACGGTCGCGTGCGCCGGGCGTTCGTCGCCGGCATTCCAGGCACGAATCATGGGGCGGCCTCCTGGCGTAGTCGCGGGTCAAGCCACAGGGCGACCAGGTCGACGGCGAGGCTGGCGCCGACGTAGGACAGGGCGCTGATGAGCACGAACGCCTGAATTACCGGGTAGTCCCGTGCGTGAAGGGCCTGCAGGACGTAGCGGCCGATACCCGGCCAGGTGAAAATCTCCTCGATGATGGGGACGCCGCCGAGCAGGGCTCCCACGCTCATGCCGATGGCCGCGAGGAAGGGCATGACCGCGTTCGGCAGCGCGTGGCGGAGCAGGACACGTTGCCGCGTGGCACCGCGTGCGCGTGCCGTGAGGACGTAGTCCGAGTGCAGCGTCGCGAGCAGGCTCGCCCGTAGAAGCTGCGTCCACCCCGCGGCGCGATCGATGCCGATGGCGAGTGCCGGAAGCGCCACGTATGCGGTGGCACCGCCGGTGATCACCTTGCCCACTCCAGCCGTGACGACGACGTACTGCAGAACCAGCAGTGCAAGCACGAAGGTCGGAATCGAGGCTCCGAGCTGCGTGTACGCGCAGATCAGCCGATCCGGCCAGCGCCCGTGCGTGGCGGCTGCCGTCAGCGCCAGGGCAAGGGAGGTAATGACGGCGATCGCGAGCGCGCAGCCAAGCAGGGTCACCGTGGCGGGCAGGCGGTCGGCCAGGTCCCGGAGCACGGGCCGGCCGGTGCGGTAGGAGACGGAAAAGTCGCCCCGCACGACCCCAGCGAGCCAGTCCAGGTATTGCGCCGGCAGTGGCTCGTCCAGCGCCATCTCCGTGCGTAGTGTCCGGATCTGCAGGGCCGTGGGGTCCTGGACGCCACGTGCCTTGAGAATGCGGTACGCCGGATCGCCGGGCGCCAGCGGTAGCAGCGCCCAGGCGATGACCGTGGCGGCGAGCGCGGTGGCGGCCGCCTGAGCGAGGCGTCGGCCGCTACGTTGCAGGAGACGTTTGGTGGCCATCCGTTGCCGTCGTTCGCTTGGCCGGTCGTTGCGCAGTTACCGCGCGTGCCCGGACGGTTGGGTGTGCCAGCCGACGTGGAACAGTGCGAAGCCCGGCTGGTAGTCGCGATAGCGGTCGTTGACCACCACGCGGCCCCTGCTGAAGACGAGCGGGAACACGTAGGGGTCTTCGTGCACCAGGATATGCTGGACTTCGCGCAGGATTTCATGGCGCCTGGCTTCGTCCACCGTGGCGGAGAGCTCGTCGGTCAACCGGTTGATCCGTGCATTGTCGTAGCCGCCGAAGTTGCGGTGGCCGTTCGGCCGCAGGTAGCGCCGGAGGAACGCCCCGGCGTTGCCCCATCCCGCCGTGCCGCCGCTCAGCAGCGCCAGGTCCCAGTCGACGCCACCTTCGCCGACACCGGCGTAGATGTCGTCCACCGAGCGGATCTCCAGGCGAATGCCTACGTGGCGGAGCTGCGCTTGCAGTGCGTTGGCGAGCGGGACCAGGTCCGGCTGCTGCGGATAGGTCAGCACCGTGAGCGCGAGCGCCTGCCCGCCCTTGCGGCGCCACTGGCCGGTGCGGTGCCAACCGGCGGCTTCCAGCAACGCGTTCGCTTCGCTGCGGTCGGTTTCGTAGTTTTCCACCGCCCACGGGAAAAAGGGGGCATAGAGGCCCGTGGCCGTGTCGAGCAGGCCACCGAAGACCGCCTGCGCGATCTGCTCGTAGTCGATCGCTTTCATGAGCGCTTTGCGGACCCGAACGTCGCGCAATGGCGCCTGCTCGACGTTCATGTATGCGGTAAAGCCACCGGTGCCTGGCGTGCCGTGGTTGAAGTGGACGCCCGGCGCCGCTTCCACCATCGGTCGGGCCGCCATGGGCGGATACAGCGCGATGTCGGCCTCGTCGTTGCGCACGGCGAGGATGCGAGCGGTGGGGTCGGTGACGAAGCGTACGCCCACGCCTGGCAGCGCCGGCTTCCCGCGCCAGTAGTCCGGGTACCGCTCGAGGGTCAGCGCTTGGGCGTCGAGGCCCACCACTTCGTAGGGGCCGGTATAGATGCCCGCGCCCACTAGCGACGCCCAGTCGCCGTCGGCGGCTTCGACGGTGCGGGCGTCGAAGATGGGGAAGACCGCCTCGTCGGCGAGCACCGCCGGCAGCGCGGGCCATGGGTCGTTCGTGGTTACGGTGATCTCGTACTCGCCGGTGGCCGTGAAGCGTGCCCCCGCGGGCACCGCGCTTCGGGCTGCGGCGGAGTGGGTGCGTTGGTACTCGATGGCCGCGAGCACCGCCTCGGCGTCCAGCTTCCGGCCGTTCTGGAACGTGACACCATCGCGGACCGTCAGTCGCCAGGTGTGCGTGTCCACGTTCTCCAGCGCGCTCAGCAGCCAGGGGTGATGCTCGCCATCGCGGCGGAACTTCATCAACAACTCGGCCGCGCCGAACTCCTGCATCCAATACCCTTCGGTGGCCGGGTTCATGCTGCGCACCGCGAACGAGGTGACGATGCGCAGTGGCGGCGGATCGCCGGCTGCCGAGACGATACCGGCGGCGAGTACAAGCACGGCGGCGAGTAAATGGCGCATCGGGCGTCCGTGAGGCATGTCCATTGTCCTCTGCGGGCTGTGGTTGGGTCGGCCCGCTGCGCCGGCGGCGCAGCAGGTGGTGTCAGCAAGCCGTTGGGGCGGTCACGGTCAGAACGCGTAGCTGTAGGTGAGCTGGACGTTGCGCGGCATGCCGAGGTTGTCCACGCGGTAGGGTTCGTCGCTGCCGTCGCGTTCGGCGCTGCCGATGGTCGAGGCGTAATCCTCGTCGGTGACGTTCTCCACCCGCAGGCCGAGGCGGTGTCGGTGGGCATCGCCGAAGTGC
>CAZHBN010000163.1:0-8949 GCA_964530405.1 uncultured Ectothiorhodospiraceae bacterium | reverse complement strand
CCATCGGCGCACAGTCCGGCTGACGCATGACAATACTTCTGAGAAGATTAGTATCTCGTTGGATTGGCCGGCAGGGCTGAGGCCGGGTTCCGAGGCCATCGCGCCTTGCCAACCACTTCGAGCATTTCCCCGGGATTCAGCGTTACTGCGGTTCGCGACGCGGGCCGCTCGGGCTGCGTTGCCCGTCGGTCACGTAGGGCTTTGCCATTGTGACCCGCACGGCCATTCAAGGCCGAGATTACGGTCGAATCGGTCAGTGTGGGTAAAGGGCCCTCCAAGGCCGGTATAATGCCCCCAATTCTGGCAGAGCCTGCATTGGGGGAGGCATGCGATATATCGGAACCGCATTACTCGGCGTGTGGCTCGTCGTACACGGCCTGCGCGAGATCATCCATCTGAGTTTCCGCTATGACGATCTGCTGATGGGGGCTCTCGCGATCGTCGCTGGCGGTCTGCTCATCATCCGCCGATAAACGGTGCGTAACCGCACCCACACGTCACCGACGGTCGGGCTCGTGCTTTCGGGCGGTGGCGCCCGTGCCGCCTATCAGGTCGGCGTGTTGCGGGCCGTGGCGGACATGCTGCCGCGCGGCAGCAGCAGTCCTTTCCAGGTGATATGCGGCACTTCCGCCGGCGCCATCAACGCCGCGGCGGTGGCCACCCACGCACGCCATTTCCGCAGCGGCGTGCGTGGCATCGAGTCCATATGGCGAAGCATGCACGCCGGTCTGGTTTACCGCACCGGCATGCCGACGCTCACTTTCAATGCACTGCGCTGGCTCGCCGCGTTGTTCGTCTCCGGTCTCGGGACGCGCAGCCCCGCCTCGTTACTCGATAATGCGCCGATGCGGGGCCTGCTGGCACGGTTTCTCCGCTTCCAGCGCCTGCAGGAGGTCATCGACAGTGGTGCGTTGCAGGCATTGAGCGTGACGGCGTCGTCCTACACCACCGGTGAGTCCGTGACTTTCTTTCAGGGGCGCTCCGATCTGGAGGGCTGGCGGCGTGCGCGGCGGGTGGGGCGGCCCGCCCACATCGGGTTGATCCACTTGATGGCCTCCAGTGCCATTCCCGCTGTTTTCCCGCCGGTGCGAATCGGCGAGCAGTACTATGGGGACGGATCCGTGCGCCAGCTCGCCCCCGTGAGTCCGGCGCTGCACCTGGGGGCCGATCGCGTGATGGTCGTGGGCGTGGGGGAGAGCTTTACCGGCGCTGATGAGCAGGCACGCCAGGAGCGGCCACCGTCGGTGGCCCAGATTGCCGGGCACATGCTCGACAGCGCGTTCCTGGACTCCTTGCAGGGCGACCTGGAGCGTCTCCAGCGGGTCAACCGCACCCTCGAGCTGATCCCGGAGCGCGTACGCTCGCGAGCCGGGCTCGAATTGCGGCAAGTGGATACCCTGGTGCTGGAGCCCTCGGCGTCGCTCACCCGTATCGCACTGGAGCACGCCCACGAACTGCCACGGGCGATGCGCTTCTATCTACGTGGTAGTGGGGCGACGACCGATTACACGGGGGCGGTGATCACCAGTTATCTGCTGTTCGAGGCGGGCTTCTGCAGTGATGCTATCCGTCTTGGCTATCACGACGCCATGGCCCGGGAGGAGGAGATCCTGCGCTTTCTGGGGCAGGACCCGGCGACGATACACGGCCGTGCCGGGCGCCCGCCCCAGGACGTCTGGTAACGTCCCGGGGCGGGGTGTCAGGGTTACTGTTGCTCCTCGCCGTCAGCGCCGGTCGTGCCGCTGGCGAGGCGATCCGCCTCGTCGCCGGCCGCTTCCGCGGCCTCGTTCACGGCGTTGCTGACCGATTCCCCGGCCCGCTCGGCGGCGCTGGTGGTTTCTTCCATGGCTTCGCCGGCCTTTTCCCCGGCTTCTTCCATGGCCTCACCGGCTTCCTCGACGGTCTCGTCGACCTGTTCGCCCGCTTGTTCAGCGGGTCCTTCATCCTCGCAGCCGACGAGTCCGGCGCCGGCCAGTGCGATGATCATGGCCACTAGCAGTGCGTTGATGCGCTTCATGCGGTTGCCTCCGTGATCGGCAAAGTCAATGGCGCGTGTGCCGGTGGCGGCCATGCACGATCCGATGGCGACCGTGCACGAGATTGAGCAGCAGGCTCACCGCCAGTAGCACCACGAACACGAAGAACAGCACCTGGGCGACGCCGGTTGCGGTGCTGGTTATGCCCCCGAAGCCGAGAAACCCGGCAACAATTGCGATAATCAGAAAGATCAGTGCCCACCCGAGCATGCGAGCCACCCATTGGTTCACGTTAGTCCCGTGCGTGTGTGAATGGGCCATGCACAGCCGTCGCCCTACCGATCGGCAGCACTGGCGTTCACGCCGACGATCACAGTTAATGACGGACACGACGGTGGCGCAAACCGGTGCTTCCAGGGGACGGCGCGCGGGCGGCGGTGACGTTTTCCGGCGACTCGGTGGTGACCGGACGGGGCGGGCGATCGGGCAGGTGTGACCGGTGCACGGCCCCGACAGGCGGTGTCTGTCACTCGGTGGCGACAGATGCGGTTCAAGGGGCGACATTCCCGCTGCCGTCGATGCCGGCAGCGGGAATGTCGTGAAGGCGGAGGTTGGCGCGCCGGTTAAAGCCGGCGGCGCACTCGTGATGCAACCGCCGGTGTTCAGGAATGGAACATCAGATCAGGTTGTAGAGGAAGACGACCACCACCGCTACGGGGGCCACGAAGCGGATAGCCACCAACCAGAGCCGATGAATCGCCGGCGGTACGTCCAGTTCCTCGCGGGTGCTAGCGGTGGACATGGCCCACCCCGCGAACAGCGCCACACCGAGTCCGGTGAGCGGCAGCATGATGTTCGCGGTGAGGAAGTCGAGCAGGTCGAACAACCCCTTACCGAACACAGTGACGTGCGACCACTCGTTGAACGAGAGCGCCGAGACGAGCCCCAGTGCCCACACGCCCAGCCCCGCGCTCATCGCCGCGGTAATGCGACTGCGCCCGCGTTCCTGCAGCCATTCCACGGTGGGCTCCAGCAGCGAGATGGTCGACGTCCACGCGGCGAATGTGAGCAACACGAAGAACAACGTGCCGAAGACCATGCCGCCGGGCATGGCGCCGAACGCCAGTGGCAGCGTCTGGAAGATCAGCCCCGGGCCGGCGCCGGGCGTGAGATCGTTGGCGAAGACGATGGGGAAGATGGCGGTGCCGGCGAGCAGGGCGATCACGGTATCGAGTATTACCACGGTGACCGCCGTGCCGGCGATGGAGGTCTGCGGCGAGAGATACGACCCATAGGCGATCATGATGCCCATGCCCAGACTCAGCGTGAAGAACGCGTGACCGAGCGCCACCAGCACGGCAGACGTGCTCAGGCGGGTGAAATCCGGGGTGAAGAGAAAATCCATGCCGGCGCCGAAGCCCGTGGTGGTCGCGGCGTAACCGATGAGCACGATGAGCAGGACGAGCAGCCCGGGCATGAGCAGCTTGACCGCACGCTCCAGGCCGTGGCGCACGCCCCGGGCCACTACCAGGGTCGTCATCAGCATGAATGCCGTGTGCCAGCCCACGAGCCGCGTCGGGCTCTCCAGCAGATTCGAGAAGACCGCACCGACGGTGTCGGCATCCGCTCCGGTGAAGGTCCCCATGCCTGAGGCGAATACGTAGGACAGCGCCCAGCCCGCGATGATGCTGTAGAACGAGAGAATGATGAACGAGCCCAGCATGCCCAGGCCACCGACGAGCCCCCATGCCGGTGAGCGTCCCTCGCGACGGGCCAGGTTACCGAGCGCGCCGATGGGGCTGCGCTCGCCGCGTCGGCCCAGGAGTATCTCGGCGATAAGAATGGGCAGGCCGATCAGCGCGATACAGCCAAGGTAGACCAGCACGAACGCGCCGCCGCCGTTCTCGCCGGTGATATACGGGAACTTCCAGACGTTGCCCAGCCCCACCGCCGACCCTGCGGCGGCGAGCACGAACGCCAGCCGCGATCCCCAGTGCTCGTGGCCGCTCGCGGACACGCCTTTTGCGTTCGACACGGTGATTCCTCCCTTGCCCGTCGTTCGTGGGTAACACGCCGCCGGTGCGGCAAGCGGGCAAGGGTACCGTCTCCGTTGTCACGTGTCGCGTGGGGTTGGGCGCTCGTTGTCCGGAGACAGTGCGGTCAACCCGTCTGCGCGGTCTCCGTCATGATCTCGCGCAGGCCCTGGAGTACTGCATCGCCGGTGTGACGCATGTGCTCGCTCATCTCCCGGGAGAGCTCACCGGCGTCGCGCCGGGTGAGGGCGTCGAGAATGCGTTCGTGCTCGGCCAGCGATTCGTCCCAGCGGCCCTCCTGCAGGTTGGCGAGATAACGCGCCCGGCGGACTTTCACCGAGAGGTTGTCGTATAGATCCAGCAGTACGGTATTGCCGGCGATCTCGGTGAGCCGGTGGTGGATCTGCTGGTTGACGTGGAAGTACTCGGTGCGCTCGCGAGCGTCATGGTGGCTGACCATGCGCTCGTGTAGTGTTCGGATCTCGGCGATCTCGTCATCGCTGACGCGCTCGGCGAGCAACCGGCCCGAGAGATCTTCCAGTCCCACCATGACCTCGAACAGGTCGGCGACTTCGGCGAGGGTCACTTCAGCAACCACCGCGCCCCGGTTGGGGAGCAGCCGTACCAGGCCCTCGTTGGCAAGGACCTTGAGCGCTTCCCGCAACGGTGTGCGCGAGACGCCGAATTCGTCGCACAAGCGCATCTCCGGGATCCGTGATCCGGGGGGGAGCTCGCCCTCCAGCACCATCTCGCGCAATCGATCGGTTACCGCCTCGTGCAGCGACAACCGCTTCAGCGGTTCCCTCGATCTGGGCTCTTGCGCCATACCCGTTCCTCCTTCCGGGCGCCCGCCGGGGCGTTGCCGTTTACCTCTTGTAATTCTCGCAGGTTGTGCCAACCTTAGTCGAAAGGTAAATTGTATTCAAAATTCAAAATGCATAATTCAAAGGGCGCGGTCGATCATTCGTCCCGCCGGTACGACCCCGCGATAGACGGGGCGGCCGGCGAATCTGGAGGAGAGAGCGATGACCAACACGCGTACCGCCCTGACCACCGCGGCGTGCCTGGTGGGCCTTGCTGTCGGCACTGGCACTGCCGCCGCCGAGCAGATCCGGATCGCTGGCAACTTCCCGGCGAACCATTCGAGCTCGCTGGCCATCGACCGCTTCGAGAAGCAGGTGGAGGAGGCGACGAACGGTGACCTGCAGGTGGACGTCTTCCCGGCCATGCAGCTCGGCGGTGCCGGGGAGAACGTGGATCAAGTCCGTTCCGGAGCGATCTTCGCCACCTGGATCGGCACGGCCTATCTCTCGCGCATCGTTCCGGAGCTCGAGGCGGTGAGCCTGCCGTTTCTCTTCGACGGCCGGGGACAGGCCTTCGAGGTGATCGACGGTGAGGTGGGGGATCGTCTCGCCGCCGAGCTCGGCGGGAAGGGCTTCGAGACGCTGGGATGGATGGAGCTCGGCGCCCGCCACGTGACCAACAGCCAGCGCCCCCTCGAGACCATGGCGGACTTCGAGGGGCTGAAGATCCGGCTGCAGCCCAACGAGACCCACATCGCCACCTTCAATGCCGTGGGCGCCAATCCGGTGTCCATGGACATCAAGGAGGTGTACTCCGCGCTGCAGCAGCACGTCCTCGACGGACAGGAGAACCCCTACACCATCATCGGCACCCGCAACTTCGAAGAGGTGCAGAGCCACCTCTCCGACACCAGTCACTTCTTCGACTTCATCGTCGTCGCCGCCAACCAGGACCGCTTCGAGGCCCTCTCGCCGGAGCATCAGAAGGTGGTGCGCCAGGCCATGGCCGACGCGGTCGCCTTCCAGCGCGAGCGCGCGGCCACCCAGTCGGAGAAGGCGCTGGCGGCGCTCAAGGAGAAAATGACCTTCACGCCCCTGCCGGACGACACCCGTGCGGCGCTGCGTGAAGCCACCAGCGGCGTCGTCGACCGCGTGCGCGAGCGCACCGGTGACGAGATCGTCGACCTGGTGCTCTCCAAGGTCGAGTGAGGGGCGCGCCATGATGGCCGATCGACTCGATCGGGCGGCAGCGGGGGCGGGCGCCGCCCCCCTGGCCGCCTTCCGGCGGGCGCTGGACCGCCTCGACGCGGTCTCGCGCATGACCCTGGTCACCGTGATGGCGGCGCTGGTAGTGATCGTCTCCGCCCAGGTGGTGGCGCGCTATGCCTTCAACGCCTCCATCGACTCGGCGGCGGAGCTCTCGCGGCTCGCCTTCGTGTGGGTGATCTTTCTCGCCATTCCCCACGGCGTGCGCCGCGGCGCCCACGTGGGTATCGACCTGCTCACGCGGCTGTTGCCCGAGACGCTGCGGAACGCGCTGTTCCGCGTGACTTCGGCGCTGTCGCTGCTGCTCATGACGCTGGTGGCCTGGCAGGGCCTGAAGGTGACCGCCGACAAGTGGGGGCAGCTCATGCCCACGCTGGAGCTCTCGGCCGGGCTGTTCTACGTGCCGCTGGTGCTCTGCGGCGTCCATGCCGGCGTCCATCTGGTGCACTTCATCCTCGCCGGGCGCGACGCCTGGGGGGAAGAGGCCGACGACCACGAGGAGGTGGACTGATGGTTCCCGCGGTAATCGGTGCCTTCTTCCTGCTCGCGTTGCTCGGCATGCCGCTCGCGTTGTCGCTGGGGCTCGCCTCGGTGGGCGGGCTCTGGGCGGGGGATCTTTCCCTGTCCGTGCTGCCGCAGCGGATGATGCACGCGGTCAACTCCTTTCCGCTCATGGCGATTCCGTTTTTCATGCTCGCCGGCGAGCTAATGATCCGCGGCGGGATCATGGAGCGGCTCATCGAGTTCGCCAACAGCGTCGTGGGGCGGGTGCGCGGCGGCCTCGCCCACGTCACCGTGCTCTCGTCCATGGGGCTGTCGTCGGTCTCCGGTGCGGCGGTGGCGGACGCCAGTGCCCTTAGCGCCACCCTGGTGCCGGCGATGCGGCGCAGCTACGACGTGGGCTACGGATCGGCGGTGGTGGCGGCCTCTTCCAATCTCGGCCCCATCATCCCGCCCAGCGCGGCGATGATCGTCTACGCGCTCATGGCCGGCTCCAGCGTCTCCGTGGGCGCGCTGTTCATGGCCGGCGTGGTGCCCGGGCTGATCATGACCGTGGCGATGATGATCACTTGCACGGTGCTTGCCAAGATTCGCGGCTATTCGCTCACCGGTGAAGCGTTCAGCCTGCGCGAGGTGGCGCGGCAGACGAAGCGCTCGTTCATCGTGTTCATGATGCCGGTGATCGTCATCGGCGGCATCGTCGGCGGCGTGTTCACGGCCACCGAGGGGGCGGCCATCGCCGTGGTCTACGCGGCGCTCATCGGCTTCTTCGTCACCCGGCGTCTCAGCCTTTCGGATCTGCCGCCGGCGCTCTTCCGCGCGGCGATCACCGCCTCCATCGTGGGCGCGCTCATTGCCTTCGCCTCGGCGCTCACCTTCCTGTTCACCGTGGAGCTGGTGCCCATGCGGCTGGCGAGCGCTATCCAGGCGTTCACCGCCGACCCGACGGTGTTCCTGCTGCTGGTGATGGCGATGCTGCTGGTGGTGGGCATGTTCCTGGAGTCGAATGCCGCCTACATCATGCTGGTGCCGCTGTTCGCGCCCATTGCCCTGGAGTACGGGCTGGACCCGATCTACTTCGGCTTCCTGTTCGTGCTCAATCTCGTGGTGGCCATGCTCACTCCGCCCGTGGGGGTGCTGCTGTTCGTCGTCGGCGGCGTCAGCCGCCTGTCCATCGGCGAGATGGTGCGCAACGTCTGGCCCTTCATCCTCGTGCAGTACGCCGTACTCGCGCTGTGCTTCTTCTTTCCGCCGATCGTCACGACGCTGCCGCGTCTGCTCGGCTACTGATCAACGACAATGCCCCATACCCGGAAAAGGGGGAAACAATACATGAGCCTTGAACGCACCCTCATCGGCATGCTCACGCCGTCGTCCAATACCGTGCTGGAGCCTTACACGGCGGCGCTGCTATACGATCTGCTGCCGGAGGTGACCGCGCACTTCCAGCGTTTCACCGTCAGGGAAATCTCGCTGGACGACCATGCGCTCGCGCAATTCGACAACACACCGCTGGTGGAGGCGGCGCAGCTACTCAACGACGCGAAAATGGATGTCATCGCGTGGAATGGCACCTCCTCGGGCTGGCTCGGTTTCGAGGCGGACCACAAGCTCTGTGAGCAGATCACCGCGGCCACCGGCGTGCCGGCGACCACCAGCGTGTTGGCGCTGAACGAGGTGCTCGAGCGCACCAACGTGCGCCGCCTGGGTCTTGTGACCCCGTACCTGGACGATGTTCAGGCGCGTATAGTCGCCAATTACAATGCTGCCGGCCACGAGGTGGTGAGCGAGCGTCACCTGCGTGATCGCGGTAATTTCTCTTTCTCCGAGTACGACGAGCCCGAAATCGCCGGGCTTATTCGCGAGGTGGCCAAGGACGAGCCCGATGCCATTACCACGTTCTGCACCAATTTCCGCGGCGCGCCGGTTGTGCGTGAGCTCGAGCGTGAGCTCGGCATCCCGATCTACGACACTGTCAGCGTTACCGTCTGGAAGACGCTGGAGATGACCGGCAACGACCCATCCCGGATCACCGGCTGGGGCCGGCTTTTCCAGGACGTTCGCTAGGGAGGCAGAGCCATGAGCGATTTCGACCTCGTCATCCGTAACGCCACGGTAGTCACTGCCGCCGACACGTCGAACTGCGACGTGGCGGTGCGCGACGGCCGCATCGTGGCGCTGGGCGAGGGGCTGGCGCCGGGGCGCGAAGAGATCGACGCCACCGGGCAGTACGTGCTGCCCGGTGGCGTGGACGCCCACTGCCACCTGGACCAGCCCATGGGCCCGGGCGTGCGCATGGCCGACGACTTCGAGACCGGCACCCGCTCGGCGGCCTGCGGCGGCACCACCACGGTGATTCCCTTCGCCGCC
>CAZHBN010000162.1:0-8998 GCA_964530405.1 uncultured Ectothiorhodospiraceae bacterium | reverse complement strand
ATCCTCGGCAGTGGCGCCGGGCTCGCCTGGATCAACGCCGAGTGGCCGTCGGCCACGACCCATCTGCGCGTCAGTGTGTTGCGCCTGCTCGAGGCCCTGGCCTGGGCCGCTGTCGGGGCGCTGCCACTGGCACTGGCCATGCGTCGCTGGCAGCGGGTGGAGACCGCGGCGACACCGCTGCTGCTCACCGCGCTCGCGGTGCCGTGGGTACTCGTCGCCGTCGCCCTGAACATGATGGTGCACCTGCGTCTGGGCGGGCAGGGCGCCGTGGTGCTCGCGGCCTGCGGGGGCGGCGCCTGGCTGGTAGGGGGGCTGGCGCCGCGCCAGCGAAGCCCCGGCGCCCGGCGGCAATGCGTGCAGCGCGCGGTGCGCACGGCGCTGTTCATGCTGCTCACCGCGGAGGTTCTGTCTCTGGGGCAGGGCCTGGGCAGTCAGATCCGCTTCTACGTGCTCTACTGGAGTCCGGCTCTGCTGCTGATCTATGGCGGTCTTGCTGTGGTCGTTATCGCGGGCGCGCTGATGGCCGGACGACTCGCGGCGCGACCGCTCATTGCGGTGGCGGCAATGCCCGCCGGAGGGCGCGATTCAGGGTAGTACGCCCTTTCCAGGTGGCAACCGCTAGCGTGCGCGCGGGCAGGGCCTCGGTGGGCGTCACCGGCAGGCGGTCGCCGGCCAGCCAGTGTGCCACCGGCCGCAGCGAAAGCACCGCGCCCACGTCGCCGGCGCGCAGAGCCTCGCGCGCGCGCTCGGCGTCGAAGAACAGGCGCGTCTGATACCCCTGATCCCGCAGCCAGCGTGCCGCGCGGCCGCGATCGATCCCCCAGAACGGCAGCAACAGCCCAGCCGTGTCCGCCTCGGGGTTGCCGGCGAAGGCCCAGGGCTCGCGGGCATAGGGGACGAGATCGAGCAGTGCGCGCGTCTGCGCGCTGGCGACGATGCCCCCGACGACCAGGTTGCAGGCCGACGGACGCATGCCCCAGTCACTGGGGTCGATGGCGTTGCCCCAACCCGGCTGGGGATTCCACTGCACGGGCACGCCGATCTCCTCGGCCACCGACCGGACAAGCCCTGCCTCGATCCCGGCGTAGCCGTCGTCGCCGGGTTGGGGCTCGAGCAGGCCGGGCAGCGCCGGCGGGGCGCAGACCATGAGTGCGCCGGCCTTGCGGACCTCGGCAAGCGAGGCGTCCGGCGGGAGCTCGCGCACCGCCAGGAGTGCGGCAATGCCGCCGATGATCATCAGCCCTGAGCGCCCGAGGCGGCGCCGGATTCGGGTGAACGTTTCAGCGACGGAAGGCATGGTAGGCCAGGAGCACCGGGATCAGCACGAAGGCGGCGAGCACGCTGCGCGCAGCAAGCGCGTCGAACTGGCGGTACTCGATCATCACCCAGCGCAACTCGTCGATGGCGTAGGTCACTGGGTTGGCGTGGACCAGGAATACCAGCCATGCGGGGAACTTCTGCAACGCCTGCTCCATCGATAACGACGGGTCCAGTGGGAAGATCGAGCTTGCCAGGAAGAACGCCGGCAGGATCAGTGTATTGGCGAATACGCCGAAGCCCTGGAAGCTACTCATGCGCGAGGCCAGGAACAGGCCGATGGCGGTGAACGCTAGCGCCACCGCGGCCATGGGGAGCAGCGCGGCGACGATGGTGGTGTAGGCCACCGGGACGTTGGCGGCGGGGGCTAGGATCAGCACCAGCAGGCCCTGGGCCATGGCGATGGTGGCCCCGCCGAGAAGCTTGCCGAAGAACACCGCGCTGCGCGGGGTGGGCGAGGCGAAGACTTCGCGCACGAAACCGAACTCCCGGTCCCAGATCAGCGAAACCGCGGACTGTACCGCGGGGTACATGAGGTTGAGCACCACCACCGCGGGGAGAATGAACTGGATGTAGGTGAACGGCACCATGAAGGTGGTCTCCCGCAGCCCGGTGCGGAAGTACGGGGTCAGGCCGATGCCGAAGATCATCACCCACAGCACCGGGCGGCTGAAAGCGCCGACGATCTGCCCGCTGTCGCGCAGCATGCGCAGCACCTCGCGCAGCCATACCGCGTGCACCGCGGCCAGGAATTCGAAGCTGTTCCGAAAGGCGTCGCTTAGCCGTGCCATGGGTTCCTGTCCCCTTAGCGGGTATGCTCGACGCCGGCGCGGGCGGCCCCGTGCAGGCGCTCCTTCGGGTCGGCCGCCTGGTCGCGCAGGTCGCGGCCGGTGAGGGCGACGAAGACCTCCTCCAGGCTGGGATCGACCAGCTCCAGGCCCTCGACGCCGGCCCAGCTCGCCTCATCCGCGAGCAGTTCGCGCAGCAACGCCTCGGGCTGGTCGGCATCGATCCAGATCGCACCGCCGCGCTGCCAGCAGCGCTCGGCGAAGCGCTCGGCGAGGCGCCGCTCCAGGCCCTCGTCGGTCAGGCGCAGGCTCACGAGTTTTCGCCCCATGCGCTGGCGCAGGGCGGCGGGGCTGTCCAGGGCCTGGAGCTCGCCTTGGTCGATGATCGCCACAGTGTCGGCGCCCTCGGCCTCGGCGATCTGGTGCGTGGTGAGCAGCAGCGTGACCCCGTAGTCGCGCTGCAGCCGCGCCAGGTACTCCCAGATGCGCCGCCGGCTCTGCACGTCCAAGCCGGTGGTGGGCTCGTCGAGCACCAGCAGGCTCGGCTCGTGGAGCATGGCGCGGCCGATCTCCAGGCGCCGCTTCATGCCCCGCGATAGCGTGGCGGCGGTGGCATTGGCCCAGTCGGTGAGCTCGACCAGCTCCAGCGCCGCCCAGGCGCGGGCGCTGCGACGGCGCCGTGGTACCTGATAGAGCCGGCCGTGGAAGATCAGGTTCTCGAAGACGGTGAGGCGGTCGTCCAGGCTCGGCTCCTGGAAGACCAGGCCGAGCGAGCGGCGTACGTCGCGCGGGGCCGTGCGCACATCGTGGCCGGCGACGCTCACGTGACCCGAGCTCGGCCGCAGCAGCGTGCACAGGGCATGCACTAGCGTGGTCTTGCCCGCGCCGTTGGGTCCGAGCAGGGCGAAGAAACTGCCCATGGGGACCGATAGACTCACCCCCCGGAGCGCTTCCACGCTGCCGTAGCTGTGGCGCAGATCGACCACCTCGATAGCGGCGTCGGTCATGCGTCGTCCTCGTCATCGTCATCGGCGCCGAAGTCGTCGTCCGGCAACTCGGCATCCACGGCCGCTGGCTGGAAGACCTCGGTCGGCAGGTTGTGGTCGGAGAGGATGCGAGCGAGACGGCCGGTTTCGAGCAGGCGCACGATGGCGTCATCGAACTTCTGGCGCAGCGTTGGCCGGTCGCTGCGCAGGCCGACAAAGACGTACCAGTCCATGTTGGGCAGGCTGGTAACCGGGTGCACGTGGAGCCCCTCGGCGGCTGAGTCTTCGACCTGAGCGTAGAGCTGCGGGGCGTAGACCACGCCGTGATCAACTTCGCCGGCGAGCAGCGCCGAGACGATGGCTTCGGTGGACTGGAAGCGCTTGACCTGGACACTGTCCGGGCGCGTGGTCATCAGCAGCAGGTACGGCACGCCGCGGCCCTGGAGGGCTAGGAGGGCGTCACTGGGGAGGTCGGTGAGGCTGCTCACGTCGGGGTCACGGGAGACCAGCACGAAGCTCGTGCGGTAGTAGGGGCGGCTCGCCAGCATCTCCTCGTCCGCCGGGTAGTCGAACGCGGCGGTGGTACTGCCGGGCAGCCCCATGTAGGCGTCGCAATGGGTGGCGAGGTGGACGAGGAACTCCTTGCGGGTGGATGTCACTTGATAGCCACTGGCCTCGGAGGCCTTGTGGGTGACATAGAACTCGGTGGGGCGCCCCAGGCTGAGGGCGATCTCCTCGGCGATGGCCTTTTGCGTGGACCAGGTCGGGTTGCGCTTGTCGATGCAGAAGCGGATCTCCGGGCCGGATTGCAGCCGGCTCTGCGGGAAGGGGTACTGCGTGGGGTAGTCAGCGGCAGCGACGATGCCGGGCAACAGGGTCATCAGGCCAAGGATGAGGGTCATCAAGCTGCGCATTGCGGAACCTCCATTGAGGGCGGAATCCTGCCCCCGAGAAGAAGTGGCGGCGCCCACGGGCGCCGCCGTCGCCTTGAGAGGTAGCCGTCAGGCCGTTCTCAGTCCTGGTCGAGCTTGAATACCCAGAGGACGCCGCCCATGGGGATGTTCTCCGTGAGCTTGGCGACCGGCCCGGCCCACAGGGGGATGGCGCCGCCGAAGCCGGACCACACCGCGACGTACTGAGTGCCGTCCACCGTGTAGGACATGGGTGTGCCCACCACCCCGGAGTTGGTGGTCTGGCTCCACAGCTTTTCGCCGGTCTTCGCGTCGAAGGCCATGAACTCGCGCTTGTCCAGGTTGCCGGTAAATACCAGGTTGCCACCGGTGGTCAGCACGCCCCCCCAGAGCGGGGCCTTGAAGTCCTCCTTCCACTGCACCTCGCCGGTGGTCGGGTCGATCGCCTGGAGTTGGCCGACGTGGTCCAGGCCCGGCACCTGGTACATCTCGAACTCCGCGCCCACGTGGGGCTGGCCGGCACTGTACTCGACCTGCGCCCCGCGGATCTTCATGCACCACTCGTTGGTGGGCACGTACACCAGCCCGGTGTCGGGATGATAGGCAGAGGGCATCCAGTTCTTGGCGCCGAGGAAGGCCGGGCAGGCATCCACGGTCTTGCCGACCTGGGGCCGGTGCGTCTCGTCCACCACCGGGGTGCCGTCCGGCTTGATCTTCTCATAGACGTTGTTTTCCGCGAACGGCCAGGCGTCCACGAAGTCCACGCCGCCGCCTTCCCGGGAGAGACGGTAGAGGTAGCCGTTGCGCTGCGGTGAGACGATGGACGGCTTGCCGTCGATGTCGATCAGCATGGGCTCGTTGGTGCCATCGAAGTCCCAGGCGTCGTTGGGGCTGTACTGGAAGGCGTCCTTGATCTTGCCGGTATCGGGGTTGAGTGCGACCACGGATACCGACCAGTGGAGGTCATGCTTGTCCTTGCGGGCGGGATCGATCCACGGCGAGGGATTGCCCGTGCCCCAGTACAGGGTGTCGCTTTCCTGGTCGTAGGTGCCGGTGAGCCACGGCGGTGCGCCGCCGGTCTTGTATGTGTCCCCCGGCCAGCTGCCGTCGCTGACCGCGGTGTGGGTCTTCCATAGTTGTTTGCCGCTGTGCGCGTCGTACGCGGCAATGAAACCGCGCACGCCGTACTCACCGCCGTGCACGCCGACGATGATTTTGTCGTCGATCACCATGGGCGCGGAGGTCAAGGCGTAGCGCTCCTTGTAGTTCTCCACGGTGACGTCCCATTTGATTTTGCCCGACTTGGCGTCAAGGGCGAGGAGATGGGCATCCAGGGTGCCCATGTACACGGTCTCGCCGCGTACCGCCACGCCGCGGTTGACCACATCGCAACAGGTCACCACATCGTCCGGCAACTGGCGCTTGTATCGCCACAGCAGCTCGCCGGTGGTGGCGTCCAAGGCGTAGAGATTGTTGTAGGCGGCGGTGACGAACATCACCCCGTCGTTGACGATAGGCGGCGCCTCGTGGCCCTCGGTGACGCCCGAAGAAATGGTCCAGGCGACCTCCAGGTCGGCCACGTTGCCGGTGTCGATCTGATCCAGCGGGCTGTAGCCCCAGCCCTTGTAATTGCCCCGCCAGTGGAGCCAGTTGCGGGCCTCCGGCTCCTTGAGCCGTTCGGGCGTGACCGGGTTGTAGCCATCAGCTGCCTGGACACTGGCGGCACCCACGGCGAGTGCCGCGGCGGACAGTGTCACTGCTGCTTTTTTGAGCATGATTGCTTGTCTCCTCCTGCTTGATGGAAAGCCTCGCCGGGCGAGGTGGTTCCCGTCGGCGTAATACCGCCGATTCGGATGTCGTTATGTTCGTTACGCGCCGCTCGAATGGTGGGGTCGAGCGCCGGAAAAGACCGGCGCGCCGTGACCGCTAGGATGGGCCGACCTTGCCCGTGAACTCGCCGGTGACCACGAGCTGACCGTCCTTCTGGTCGATGGGTAGCGCGGGCAGGCCACGCGGCGCCGGGCCCTCGACGTTCTTGCCCCCCACCCGCGGGTCGAAGACGCTGCCGTGACAGCTGCAAGCGAGCTTGCCCTCGGCGGTGCCGAAGTGGCCGACGCCGGATACCAGGCAGCCCTGGTGCGTGCATACCGCGGAGACCGCCACAACGTCGCCGGCGGCGACGTCCGCGAAGCGCGGGTCCAGCTCCCCGGCCGGTACGCGTACTACGGTAATGAGGTTGTTCTTGCCCTGGCGCACCTTGCCAGCGCTCGAGCGGGGCCGGGTGAGCACCGCCTCGAGCGGGCTCAGGGCCTTCGGGTCGACCGCCTCGCCCTGGTTGTCAGCGCCGGAGTGCACCAGCACATCGCCCGGCTTGACGGTGGATGCGGCCGCGACGGTCTCCACCCGAGTGCCCAGTGCTGCGCCAACGCAGCCACCGACCCCGGCGCCGAGCAGCATGCGCCGGCGTCGATCCACGTTGCCATGATCGTTAGCCATATCCGGGTATACCTCCTCCTGAAAACTGTTCTAAATCGGGGCGTCAAAGCCAGGCTGAAAGTTGCACCCCGATGACCAACGGGGAACCGGGATTCAGCGGTCGCTGCCGTTCGGCGAGCGGTCGCCGTGCCCCTTGGGTTGGCGCTTATGCGAATGCCGTGCCATCCAGTCAGATGTCTGCGTCGACAGCCGCTGACGGGCCGATCTTGCCCCCGGGGGGCAGGTTGCGGAGAGGCGCCCGCGGTGTGGCGCCACCATGGCCGGTGAAGCTGGCAGGCGGCGTGCGGTGTGGCGTTTCAGCGTTGTAACAGCGCTGGCGACCGTGGGCGGGACAGTTCGTGCCGTATTTGGGACACCGCCGGGCCGGCTCGACAGTTCGTCCGTAACATCGAGCGGTACCGGGACCACGAGGTCCGGTCGTATGGACGGGGGCAGTCGGGATGCCCCCGACGGTCAAGAGATAGCGGCTGCCGGCGCGTTTTCAGCGCCCTCGGCGTGGGGGCGGGCGATGACGGGTACGACGGAAGGATCGATTACGTCGGCCAGCCGACTTCGGCGAAGTACTGCACGGCAACTACGATGATGACGTAAGCGCCCACGGCCAGCAGAAGGGCGAGGGCAGACGCGAAAGCGCGGGGAAGATCCTTCATCCGGAAGCTGTAGACCCCCACGATAACGCCCGCGACGCCGAACAGCCCGAGCAACCACCACAGCTCGCCGACGTGCCTGACCAGCGGCATGGCATCGTCCAGCACGACGCCATCGTCGGCCGCCCGCAGGCCCATCAGCGCAGTGGCCGCGATGACACTCGCGCTGATCAGAATCGTAACGGCCGCATCGAACCACCTGCTTAGGCGTGAACGCGGTTTGTTCAGGGTGAATATCGGCTTGCGGTCCATGTCTTCTCCGGGTGGCTGGCGACAAAGCGATGCCGCGCACTGATTGTATGTCGTCGCCGGGTGAGTCCCTCTGCTCCGGTGCTCGGAAACGGTTGGCCATAGCGCGTTGTCTGCGCCTCATGGCTCGATCGTAATGGGCGTTCCGTTTGGCACCGCTTGCCAGATCTCCTCCATGGCCGTATTCGTGACGGCCACGCACCCGTCGGTCCAGTTCCAGCGTTGAAGCATACCAGCGAGCCAGCCGAGGCCATTCCTTTGACCGTGAATCATGATCATCCCGCCGGGCGGGACCCCACGAGTAGCGGCCTGCGCCTTGTCCGCCTCGTTCGGGTACGAGACATGGAGGGAGAGGTCGTACGCGCTGTCGGGGTTGCGCCAGTCGAGCACGTACCTGCCCTCGGGGGTGCGCTCGTCGCCTTCCCGGACCTTGTGGCCGTTCGGGTTGGCCCCAAGCGCAATACCGTACGCCCGGTACGGTTGTCCGTCCCTGAGCAGGTACAGCTTCCGTTCGGATTTATCCACGCGAACCGCGTCGGCCTGCGGAAGCGGTTCGGCCAATAGGCCGGGCAGGTGGGCATCCGCGAAATAGGCTGCCCCGCCGAGGACAACCAGCGCGAAGAGCACGACGGCTATTCTGGTTCGTTTTGCCATTGTCCGAACACTACACCCTGAAACGCGGGCCGCGCCGCCTTGCCGTGCGGGCGCAGATCTCGCACCGAAGTTCGCGCAGGTAGAGCCGCCCGACTTGAGAGAGCGCGAACAGCGCACCGACAAAGAGGCACAGCCACCATGCGAGACTGCCCGCGCCCAGGATCGTGACGACGAGTATCAACGCAGGGAACGCCAATAGGTGGAGGGCCATGGCAGCCGCGTTCCAGGGCGTCAATGGCGCTACCCAACGAGTTCGGCTACCGCACTCGGCGCAACGCTCCATGCTCAAGTCGGATGTCCTGCCAATGTCCATGGCTTTGACTACCGCCAACCAGCTAACACCACGTGTTTGCAGAAAGTACCAGAAGCGCGATGACTTCGCGGTGTTGCCGTTCCCCGTCTCCGCCCTGAGTGGCTGATGAGTCGCCAGCATCAGCGATCGTTCAGTTGATAGATCTGTATCAGGTTCCCGCAGGTGTCGGCGAAGATGGCGATGGTTACGGGACCGGTATCGGTCGGGTCCACGGTGAAGACGACATTCCGGCTGCGCAGCCGCTGGTGCTCGGCGTGGATATCGTCCACCTCGAACGCGGTCATGGGTATCCCTTGCTCGAAAAGGGACGCCTGGAACGCCTGGGCGGCGGGGTTGGCGTTCGGCTCCAGGGAGAGCTCTACGTCGCCGCCTTCAGGGGATTGCACTGTCAGCCATCGATACTCGCCGGCCGGTATTTCGTTAGCTTTCACGAAGCCGAGGATGTCGGTGTAGAAGGCCAGGGCCTTGTCCTGGTCGTCGACGAAGATGCTCGTCAGCTTGATCCGCATGGGCGTCGCTCCCTGGTTGCTGTTCCGGCAGCATCGCACACGTTCGCACTGACGGCTTCTCGGAAATTGCGGATTACTAATCTTCTCAGAAGTATTGTCATGCGTCAGCCGGACTGTGCGCCGATGGG
>CAZHBN010000161.1:0-9010 GCA_964530405.1 uncultured Ectothiorhodospiraceae bacterium | reverse complement strand
ACGATCTTGTTGATCGTCTCTATCATGTGCACCGGGATGCGGATGGTGCGCGCCTGATCGGCGATCGAGCGAGTGATCGCCTGCCGGATCCACCATGTCGCATAGGTCGAGAACTTGTAGCCGCGGCGATACTCGAACTTGTCCACCGCCTTCATCAGGCCGATGTTGCCCTCCTGGATGAGGTCCAGGAACTGCAGCCCGCGATTGGTGTACTTCTTGGCGATGGAGATCACCAGGCGCAGGTTCGCCTCGACCATCTCCTTCTTCGCCCGGCGGGCCTTGGCCTCGCCGATGGACATGCGGCGGTTGATCTCCTTGATCTCCGCCACGGGCAGTCCGGTGGCCTCGCGGATGGCCGCGAGCTTCGCCTGCGCCTCGAGCACGGCGTCCTTGTGCTCGGCGAGTCCCTCGGAGTACGCCTTGCCCGCATCGATGAGCTCGTCCACCCACTTGGGGTCGGACTCGCGACCGGGGAAGCTCTTGATGAACTCCTTCCGAGGCATGCCGGCGCGCTTGCAAACCACCCGCATGGCCTCGCGCTCCATGCCGCGCACCCGCTCAACCGCCTTGCGCAGGTTGTCGGCGAGGCCGTCGACGACCTTGGGCACGAACTTCACCGACAGGAAGAGACTCGCCATCTCCTCGCGGATCTCGTCGGCGCGAGCCTTGTCGCCGGCTTCGAGGCACTGCACGAGCTCCTCGTGAAGCTCGCCGAGGCGGCCGAAGATCTGCGCCGCGACCTCCGGATCCGGGCCGTTGTCCGCGGAGGCGGCCTCATCGTCCTCGTCCTCGCTCTCGGCGGCCGGCGCCGTGGGCGCATCACCCTCGGCGGAATCGCGGAACCCGCCGATGAGATCGGACAGACGCATATCGCCCGTGTGCACATGCTCGTAGAGTCCGAGCAGTGCCCGCGCCGACTCGGGATAATAGGCGAGCGCACGCAGTACCTGGTCGAGACCTTCCTCGATGCGCTTGGCGAGCTCGATCTCGCCCTCACGGGTGAGCAGCTCCACGGTGCCCATCTCACGCATGTACATGCGCACCGGATCGGTGGTACGGCCGAACTCCGCGTCCACCGACGCCAGCGCCGCGGCCGCTTCCTCGGCCTCGTCCTCATCCGTGGTGACGGCGGCATCGCTCAGGAGCAGCTCGTCGGAGTCCGGCGCCTGCTCATGGACGGTAATGCCCATGTCGTTGATCATGCCGATGATGTCCTCGATCTGCTCGGGATCGACGATATCGTCCGGCAGGTGATCGTTGACCTCGGCGTAGGTAAGGTAGCCCTGCTCCTTACCCCGTGCGATCAGCTCTCTGATCTGTGACTGCTGGTCCTGGCTTGCCATAATCCGTCAAGATGTTGGGTGGTGGGGGTATGTATCCGGACGCAACTGAACCGCGCATTATAGCTGGAAACAGGCACTTGACAACTACCGTAGGGTAATGGGTACGAATCAAGGCTGTTTCAATGCCACCCATTCGGCCCACTCGTCGCGCGTCAACTCGCCGCGCTGCAACCTTTCGTTCAAGTATTGCAGCCGTTTTTCGTTCCTCAACGCCCGGATACGGGCGATAGCGTCAGCGAATTCTCGTTCCAGCCCTTCTTCGGGCACCATGTGATCCCAGGTCGCCAACCGCCAGAGTGATGTCTCGTGGTCGGAATCCCTGAACCGCTCGAGCAGTGCTCCTGCTGTGATGTGCGGCTCATTCCGGGTAATTTCAAGCAATTGCGCGAGCAATTCGACACCTGGAAGCTCCTCCAGACCGACTAGCTCGCGATGGTAATCAGCCGCCGCCCCGAGTGCCGGGCGGTGCAGCAGCAAGGCGATGGCCAACCTCACCGGGGTGCGCCGCACCGCTCTCGCAGCATCCGACGAACGGCGGCTCTCCGAAGCATGCCGGGGCGCCGAAACGCTCTGCTCACCGTCGATCACCGCCTCGACGTACTCCGCATCGAGCTGGGCCAGCCCCGCGAGCCGACCGATCATCATGCGCCGGTAGACGTCGGGGGGCAGGCGCCGCAGCAGTGGCACGGCACGATCCACCAGGCGCGCCCGCCCGTCCATGCTCGTCATGTCCACCGCCTCGGCAAGATGGTCGAACAACCAGTCCGACAGCGGCTCGGCCTGCCCGAGAAGCGCCTCGAACCCATCTCGGCCGCGCTCGCGCACCAGGCTGTCCGGGTCCTCCCCCTCCGGCAGGAACAGGAACCGGATCTGGCGACCGTCGCGCAAGGCCGGCAGGCTACTCTCCAGCGCCCGCCACGCCGCCTGGCGGCCGGCCTCGTCCCCGTCGAAGCAGAACACCAGATCGCCGGTGACCCGAAACAGACGCTCGACCTGGCGCGTGCCCGTGGACGTGCCCAGCGTCGCGACCGCGCGCGTGAGCCCGAACTGGGCAAGCGCCACCACGTCCATGTAGCCCTCGACCACGACCACATCCGAAGGATTGCGGTCGGACTCCAGCACCTCGTAGAGCCCGTAGAGCTCACTGCCCTTGTGGAAAACCGGCGTTTCCGGGGAGTTGAGGTACTTTGGCTCACCATCGCCCAGCACCCGACCGCCGAAACCGATGACCCGCCCCCGGCGGTCACGGATCGGAAACATGATGCGGTCGCGAAAGCGGTCGTAACCGCCACCACCCTCCCGCGTGACCAGCAACCCGGCACGGGCCAGCGTGTCGCGGTCACCGATCTCGCGCAGCAGGTTGTCCCACCCGGGAGGCGCGAACCCCAGACCGAACCGCTTCGCCATCTCGCCGGTCAGCCCGCGGCGCCGCAGGTATCCCACCGCTCGCTCGCGATCGGGATGCTGGCGCAGCCACCGCTGGAAGAGCTCATTGGCCCGGGCGAGCACCCGATAGAGCTCATCCTGCCCCTCGATACGCGTCTCACGCGCTTGCTCCGGCACCTCGAGCCCCGCCACCTGCGCGAGCGCGGCCACCGCCTCGCGGAAATCCATCCGGTCGTACTCCATCAGGAACCGGATGGCGGTGCCGTGAGCGCCACACCCGAAGCAGTGATAGAACTGCTTGGTTGGGCTCACGGTGAACGAGGGGGTCTTCTCGCTGTGGAAGGGGCAGAGCGCCTGATAGTTGGCGCCACCACGCTTTAGCTGCACGCGCTCGCCGACGACGTCGACGATGTCGACGCGGGCGAGTAGCTCATCGAGGAACTGATCGGGAATACGACCGGTCATCGCCTACGGCAACGACCGGCACGCGCGCCGGTCGTCGATCAATCGGAGAGGCGGGCCTTCACGCGCGCGCTCACCGCGCTCATGTCGGCACGCCCCTGGACCTTGGGCTTGAGCACGCCCATCACGCGCCCCATGTCGCGCACCGATTCCGCGCCGGTATCGGCAACCGCCGCCTCGACCAGCTCGTCGATCTCGGCTTCGGAAAGCGGCTGCGGCAGGAACTCCGCGATGATCTCGAGCTCGGTACGCTCCTTGCCGGCAAGATCTTCACGCCCTGCCTGCTCGTACTGCTCGAGCGCTTCCCGCCGCTGCTTGACCATCTTCGAAAGCACGGCGGTAACATCCGCATCGGTCAACTCCGCGCGGCTGTCCACCTCCTGCTGCTTGATGGCCGCCGTGATCATTCGCAGGATGCCCACCCGCGACTTGTCGCCGGCGCGCATCGCCTGTTTCACGGCATCGGTGATCTCGACCTTGAGTGCGCTCATTCGACGTGCCGCACCGGCGATCAGTACATGCGCATGCGACGCTGCTCGCGCTGGAGACGCTTCATGTGCCGCTTGACGGCCGCGGCCTGCTTGCGCTTGCGCACCTGGGTCGGCTTCTCGTAAGACTCACGGCGGCGAATCTCGGAGAGCACACCGGCCTTCTCGCAGGAACGCTTGAAGCGGCGCAGAGCAACCTCGAAGGGCTCGTTCTCGCGGACCTTTACGTGCGGCATGAACCAATCACCTTCCTTAAACTGCTGAAAGCTGTACAATTGGCCGGCTCACAGGCCGGACCCAAGGCGCGATAGTCTATACGCGCACCCAGGTAAATGCAAAAGGCGCCGGCAATTTTTCACTGGACGAGTGTGACCCGCCATGCCTGTGCTCGGGATCGAGACCTCCTGCGACGAAACCGGCGTCGCCATCTACGACGGCGGCGTGGGCCTGCTCGCCCATCGTCTGCACAGCCAGATCGACACACACGCCCGCTATGGCGGTGTCGTCCCCGAGCTCGCCTCCCGCGACCATATACGCAAGCTCGCGCCGCTCATCCGCGAAGCCCTCGCCGACGCGGGAATTTCGCGCCACGGTCTCGACGGGGTGTCCTACACCCGCGGGCCGGGGCTCGCCGGCGCGTTGCTCGTGGGCGCGGCCACCGCGCGCAGCCTCGCCTACGCGCTGGATATTCCCGCCGTGGGCATCCACCACATGGAAGCGCATTTGCTTGCCCCCCGGCTGGAGGCGGATGCACCGGACTTCCCGTTCGTCGCACTGCTGGTCTCCGGCGGCCATACCATGCTCGTGCAGGTCGCCGGGGTCGGACGCTACCGCCTGCTTGGTGAGAGTGTAGACGATGCGGCCGGCGAAGCATTCGACAAGACGGCCAAACTTCTCGGCCTCGGCTACCCCGGCGGCCCCGCCGTGGAAAAAGCGGCGCGGGAGGGCGACCCGAAGCGTTTCCGCTTCCCCCGCCCGATGACCGACCGCCCCGGGCTCGACTTCAGCTTCAGCGGCCTTAAAACGCATACGCTCAACACCGTCCAGCGCGAGGGCGACGACCCGCAGGCCCGGGCCGACGTAGCCCGCGCGTTCCAGGATGCGGTTATTGACACCTTGGCCATCAAGTGCCGCCGGGCACTGCAGGCCACCGGCACCCCCCGGCTCGTCATCGCCGGCGGCGTAGGCGCCAACAGCGCCCTGCGCGAACGCCTGGGCGAAGTCGCCGAAGCTCACCACGCCCGCGTTTTCTATCCGCGCCCCGAATTCTGCACCGACAACGGCGCCATGGTCGCCTACGCCGGCCATCTGCGCCTCTCCGCCGGCGAATCCGAGCCGACGGCGTTCGACGTCGCGCCGCGGTGGGACCTGGAAAGCCTCTCGCCGCCGTGCGGTGAGCGCCGAAAGTAGCAAGTCGAAAGTTTGAAGTTGAAAGTTCAAAGTTGAAAGCGGCACAGGCCGTGCCGTCACTCACGAGGCAGGGTTTCCGCCCGCCCCACTCAAATCCAGAGCCCCCCCCCCGAAAGCAGCCATTGGTCGCGCCGTGTGCCGTTTCCCCGGGGCACACACTTTCAACTTGAAACTTGCGACTTGCCGCTCGCCACGCCTACGGCAGCAGCCGATGCATCCACCGCACCAGCCGCCGGGTGCGGGCGCTGAACAGCTGCTCGGCATACAGCGTGTTGGCAGCGCGACGGTGGACCTGGGCGAGCGTCGGATAGGCGTGAATAGCGGCCGAGAGACTTCCGAGCTTCACCCCTGCCTGCATGGCTAGCACGATCTCGTGAAGCAGCTCGCCACCGTGGGCGCCGAGAATGGTCGCCCCCAGGATGCGCCCGCGACGCACCACGAGCTGCAGCCGGCCATGGGGCTCGGCCTCCGCAAGAGCCCGGTCCACTTCGGCGAAAGGAAACTCCAGCACCCGCGCATCGTCGTGGCGTTCCAGGGCTTCCCAGGCGGCGAGCCCCACGCGGGCTAGCTCCGGATCGGTGTAGGTCACCCATGGCACGACACGGTAATCGGCCCGCTTCGGCACGCGAAAGACGGCATTGGCTATCACGATGCCCGCCTGGTATTCGGCCACGTGCGTGAATGGATACAGGCCGGTGACGTCACCGCAGGCATAGATATGAGGTTCACTGGTACGCAGGCGTGCGTCGACGCCGATGCCGCGGCCGTCGAAACGCACGTTCGCGGCATTGAGATCGAGCGCCTCGACGTTGGGCGCGCGCCCGGCGGCCACCAGGATGCGGTCGACGGTGACAGGCAGATGCTCGTCGCCCTGGTGGAGCTGCAGCGTCGCACCGTCACGATCACGCTCTACCCGGTCGAGGCGCGCCCCGAGGCGGAAACGAACGCCCTCGCGCTCCAGGATCGCGCGCAGCTCCGCGGCGAGCTTGGGCTCCTCCCGCGGCATCACCTCCGAGGCCTGCTCCACTACTGTCACCTGGCTGCCGAGGCGCTGGAAGGCCTGGGCCAGCTCCATGCCCACCGGCCCCGCTCCCACGACCGCCAGGCGCCGGGGCAATTCACGCAGCGCGAACACGTCCTCGTTGGTGAGATAGCCCGCATCGGCAAGCCCGGGCACCGGCGGTGCAACGGGGCGCGACCCGGTGGCGATTACAAAGCGTCGCGCCGCGATCCGCTCACCCTTGACCAGCACCTCGCGCGGGTTGGCGAAACGCGCCTCGCCGAAGAGGACATCCACGCCATAACTGCGAAATCGCTCCGGGTCGTCGTGTGCCTGGATGGCATCGACCACCGCCCTCACCCGGTCGTTGACCGCTCCCAGATCCACTTGCGGCGAGTAGCTCGGCAGGCCGAACTCCGCGCCGCGTCGCATGAGCTGGGCTACGCGTGCGGAACGGATCATTGTCTTGCTCGGCACGCAGCCGTAGTGAAGGCAATCTCCGCCAAGACGCGGCTCGCGCTCCACGAGCGCGACGTCGAGACCGAGCTGACCCGCCACGCTGGCCGTCACCAGTCCGCCGACACCACCGCCGATCACCACCAGGTCCTTCATCCCCCGATCTCCCTTCTACCAGCGGCCTGGATCATTCCTCCTCCCGAGGCACCACCCGCCAGCGCCGCACCAGCCGCGGCAGAAAGGCCACCGCGGCGACCACTCCCAGCGCGATCAGCACCGCCTGGACCGCGCCCCGCCCGCCGGTGACAGCAGTAGCCCCCGCGTGCCCGACCCATGCGTAGGCCAACGCACCCGGCGCCATGCAGACCAGGCTCGCGAGCAGATACTGCAGCAGCGGGATCCGCGTCAGCCCCAAAGCGTAGTTGAGCAGGTTGAACGGAAAGAGGGGCACCAGGCGGGTAAACGCGACGAAACGCCAGCCCTCCGCCTCGACACCATCGATCAGTCGCCGCAGGCGCCCGCCCGTACGGCGGGCCACCCAGTCCGCCGCGAGGTACCGAGCGGTCACGAAAGCCACGGTGGCACCTGTCGTGGCGCCGAGAAGCGCGTACGCCGCGCCGGCCCACGGACCGAACAGTACCCCTGCGGCGATCGTGAACACCGACCCCGGCAGAAACACGACGGTCGCCACCGCATAGGCCGCCATGAACGCCAGTGGCGCCCACATGCCCAGCGCATCGAGTCGTGCGCGTAGCATGGACACGGTTAGCTCGTCGCGATGCCAGATCGCCAGAGCGACGGCTGCGGCGAGCAGCACGAAAACGGCGAGGCGCAACGCTCGCGAGCGGGTCATGCGTTCTCCGGCAAGGCGTGATTCATCGGTCGCTCATCGGGACCCGGTCAGTCTGCCGGACGGGCTCGCCAGGCTGCATCAGTAATAACCGCAGCGTCTGCTCGCGGCGGGAGCGAAAGCGACCCAGCCCGATGCGCATCGCCACGTGGCCGTCGCGCGGCATGGCCCGGTAGGTTCCGAACAGGCGGTCCCACCACGGCAGATTGAAACCGTAATTGCTGTCCGTCTCCGGCTGCCAGACGGAATGATGGACGCGGTGCATGTCGGGCGTCACCACGATCAGCCGCAACCAGCGATCCACGGCACCGGGCAAGCGCAGGTTGGCGTGGTTGAACAACGAGGTCGCATTGAGCAACACCTCGAAAACGATCACCGCGGTCACGCTCGCCCCCAGGAACGCCACCACGGCCATCTTGTAGAGCATGGAAATGGCGATCTCGAGCGGGTGAAAGCGCACGCCGGTGGTGACGTCGAACTCGAGATCGCTGTGATGCACACGGTGCACCCGCCACAGCCACGGAAGACGGTGCATGGCAAGATGCTGCGCCCATACGGCGAAATCCAGCAGCAACAACGCGGCGACGAATGCCAGCGCGCCCGGCAACCCGGCCCACCGGAGCAGACCGATGCCGGAAGCCTCGGCCCAGAGAGCGACCCCGACGGCCAGCAGCGGAAAAACGAAGCGCAGCACCAGCGCGTCGATGGCAAGCATCGCCAGATTCGGCCACCAACGCCCGCGCCGGCGCACGGTCGTCCGGCGTGGGCAGCCGAGTTCACTGAGACCGAGCAGCGCGAACACACCGAGAAACACCCCGAGCCGCAGGCCCGGTTCCTGCTGCACGACCCAGTCGGCAAGCCGAACCGTCTCCTCCATGGGTGCTCCTTGGGCGGCTGCTCGTCGGGGGGCATAATGGATACCGTGATTCCGCGCCGGCGCCGGCGCGACGACCCATCCCCTCGAGCGGAGGTTATGACCTTGGTTGACTATATCGCCACCGGGCGGTTCCCGCACACCCGGATGCGGCGGATGCGCCGTGACGACTTCTCACGCCGACTCATGCGCGAACACACCCTGACCGCTGATGACCTCATCTACCCGGTCTTCGTGCTCGATGGCGACAACCGCCGCGAGGCGGTTCCTTCCATGCCGGGCGTCGAGCGCCAGAGCGTGGACCTGCTCGCCGCGGAGGCGGAGCACATCGCCGCGCTGGGGATTCCCGCGATCGCACTGTTCCCGGTGACGCCGCCGGAGCGCAAGAGCCTGGACGCAGCCGAAGCCTGGAACCCCCAGGGCATCGCGCAGCGTGCCGTGCGCGCGATCAAGGACGCAGTCCCCGAGCTCGGGGTGATCACCGACGTGGCGCTGGATCCGTTCACCAGCCATGGTCAGGACGGATTGCTCGACGCAGATGGCTATGTGATGAACGACGAGACGGTGGAAGCGCTCACGCGCCAGGCACTCTCCCACGCCGAGGCGGGCGCGGACGTGGTCGCCCCCTCGGACATGATGGATGGGCGCATCGCCGCCATCCGCGGCGCATTCGAGCGTGACCGGCACACCCTCACCCGTATCCTCGCCTACTCGGCCAAGTACGCCTCGAGCTTCTACGGC
>CAZHBN010000160.1:0-9054 GCA_964530405.1 uncultured Ectothiorhodospiraceae bacterium | reverse complement strand
ACCGCATCCCCCATGCTGTGATACTTGAGTTCAATGAGCTTAGGCAGTTTGGCAGTGTCGAGTTCGCTCACGCCGCGCTCGACATAGTGATCAAGCACAAAACGCAGAAACTCCTGCTGATGGTAATCCAGGTTTTGAAAGTTCCGTTCCCTGTAAGCCACAACCCGCTCGGCCCGACTGACAGGCGCCTGATTGAAAGCAATCCAGCGATAGCCACTCCCTGACCGCTCCTATACGGCTTCTGACGATAGTCGGGGCCTGAGCCCGAACTTCCCGTTACCAATGTCAGCCTTTGTCAGGTTGGCGGAACCTCTTGCTCCTATGTTGAAGGGGCAAAACCCGTCTTGCTTACACGCTCTATGGAAGGAGGTCGTCATGTCGCAAGACTCCTCATCTTCCCGGACCCAAGGTCAAACGTTCGCCGCCGGCGGCGACGCCTCGCAGCCCCACGCAACCGACGGCGCGACGCTTTCCAACAACTTCGAGCAGCAATTCCAGCAATCCTTTGGCGTGCTGGCCGGCTACCTGCCCAAGGAAGGGCATCAACTGGGCCATTGGCTCAGTGAGCTGGCCCGCCGGTCCCAGGAGGAACGGGCGGCCAATCCGGACATGAAATACCAGCCGTCCGTGGCGGCGATGGAGGCCATGCTCGCGGCGCATCCTGAGCTGTACCGGCAGGTGCAGGAGATGGTCTCCCAGGGGCTCAAGGTGCACGAGCAATACGAGCCCGACATGGAATACGGGATCAGGACGGTGGAGGACATGCTGGATGCGTTGAATTACGTCATCCAGCGGGCGCCGGCCTACGACCCGGATAAACCCCACTACGCCTTTCCGGTCTCCGGGCTGTTCGTGTACATGATGTATACCCCGGCGGGCACCGAAGTCTTCACCAATACGCTGTTCAACGACAAGCTGCGCGACGTGCTCGACGCCTGGTGCACCTACCTGGATTCACCGGCCTCGCTGGACGTGATCACCACCGCCCCGGATGGCTGGCTCTCGCCGGCATCCTATGCCCACAACAACCTCGACCAGTTCGTCACCCAGGCCGACCGCGAGAAGGATCCGGTGCACTGGGGGTTCACGTCGTTCAATGACTTCTTCCACCGCCAGATCATTCCCATCTGCCGCCCCCTGGACGGGCCGGACAACCCCCGTGTGGTTGTGTCGGCCAATGACGGCACCGTGTATCGCATCGCCCGTCAGGTGAAGAAGCAAGACGACATCTGCACGAAGAGCCAGAACTACTCGCTGGTCGATATGCTGGACAACAGCCCCTACGTGGACGACTTCGTGGGCGGCGACGTACTGCAATCGTTTCTCAGCGGCAATGACTACCACCGCTGGACCTCCCCCATCGCCGGGGAAGTGGTCGAGGCGCGAGTCATACCCGGGTTCATGTTCAGCGAGCTGCTCTCGGAAGGGTTCGACCCTTCGGCCGGCACCAAGTCCCAGGGCTATCAGGCCAACGTGAATACGCGAGGCCTGGTGATCATCAGGAGCCCGGACCCAGCCCTCGGCCTGGTGTGCGTAATTCCCATCGGCATTACGGAAATCTCCTCGGTCGATATCCAGGTGGATGTGGGGCAACAAATTGAAAAAGGGGAGGAGCTCGGCTGGTTCAGCTACGGCGGTTCCAGCATGTGCCTGGTTTTCCAACCCGGCGCCATTGCCCAGTTCACGATGCCGGATCCGCTTCCCCATAACGACTCGGACAACGGCCCGTTCATACGCGCCAGGGCCCAGATCGCCATCGCGGCACAGAACGCTACCAAGGACAGCAAGCAGTCGGGGGCGACATGACCATGGATTCTTCGCAACTGAAACAACCCCTGCGCAGCGAGGATGAATCCGACAGCATCAAGGCGCGGGATCCGGCGTGCCTGCCGGCGGACCTGGCCTGCGTCAGGGCCATTGCCCAAGCGGCCGCCAACGTTGAGCTGTTCACCATCCCCCTGTACATGACGGCGCTCTACTCGGTGAAGGGCATGCACCAGATCACCAGCGCCGGAAGCTCGCTCTACCAGGGGCGTTGGTGGCCGGGAACGGCCACCACGCCGAGAACCGTCGGTCTGTATGACGATCGGCAAAGCTGGAAGGAACGCACCCTCACCACCAACGAGAAGGTGTTCAACAGCGTCTACAGCGTCTTCATCGAAGAGATGCTGCACCTGCAGCTGGCATCCAACATGGCCAGCGTGATCGGGGTGACGCCCAGCTTCACCAGCCCGGCGCTGCAGACGGAGACCTATGGCTGGCACTGCTACGACAACCGCACGGCCATCCCTCACATCCTCGACCTCGAGGACTTGAAGCATCCGGTGAAACAGAGTTTCTTCCAGCATGCCCAGACCGATGCGCTGCGCGTGCGCCTGCGGGAACTGGACCTGACGCAGCTGGAGCTGTTCCTGCTGATCGAGGAAACCAGCGAGCGGGCCACGACCCTGCTCAATAACGAGGAGGTCGAGCGCCCGGACGGCAGCGAAACCCTCAAGTACTTCTCCAGCGCGCCCTTCGACTGGTTCACCGCCACGATGACCGAGGAGGATCTGCCCTACTTCGGTTCCATCGGCCACATGTACCTGTGTTACTGGGACTACCTGGAGATCGCGTACACCGATGGCACCACGCTGCTGGGCAAGCTGATCGAGCAGCGGGATGCCATCCAGCGGGACCAGTTCAACGCCGAGCAGGAAAAGCCCCAGTACCCGGGTATCGACGGCACCATCGACGACGGACAGGCCACCGATCTGGACGTGATCAAGGCGAACCTGCTGAACAACGTCAACGCCATCACCGACCAGGGCGAAGGGAAGGAAGTCGTCCCGAAGATCCTCGCCAAGTGGTCCGACCAGCCCTGGGTTCAACGGTTTCAAGGCCCGGACTTGCGCCAGGGCGAGCTCGACGCCGTCCAGAAACCCTTCCAGCCGGACCCGGAAGCCCTGATGACGGATTACCCGGGCTACAACGACAAGGGGCAACAGACTGCCATATCCGGCAATGCCCAGGCCCGGATCGACACCAAAGACCAGGACCACTTCGAGATCTTCACCCAGGTGAAGCAGTGGATCAGCGAAAGCAGCGACTACGAGACCTGGGCCGACTGGCACAGGAATAACCCCGGTGCCCCCTGGACGGCGGCGATGCTGGGCACCGATGGGGAAACCAGCCCCAAGGTACCGACCACCCAGCAGATCGCCGACGCCCTCAACCGACTGAACCAGCCTGATCGGCGCGACGATGCCCACCACACCTTCAGCCAGTCGGCGGTGGGTACCCTCAAGGGCCTGACCACGCAGCTCGATAAGTACTGGAGCCAGAAAAACTGGCAGTTCCCGTCCCCCGCCATGGTGGGTTCGGGAGATCGTGTGTCCATATGCTGGGCGGTGACGGGCCGCGTGCCCAACCTGGTGGACGGTATCGCGCCGCCCAAAAGCGACGTGCTCTACCACGCCTGCCAGGGCATGGACTACATGAGCAACCAGCCAGGTGGCACCGACTGCGCCCATGTGGTGACCTACCACAGCTGCAAGGGCTCCAACGCCTGCAAGGCCCAGGGCGGCTGCGGATTCGTGCAAAGCGCCAGTGGCGGGGGCAGTTGCGGCGGGCACGCGGCGAAAGGCGTCAAGAGCGCCCCGGCGGACAACCTGTGCGGCGGTTTCGGGGGCTGCGCGGTGCCGATTTCCGCCTCGCAGCTGTTCCCGAAGCTCAGCGACGAGTGCTACCAGATGCAGTTGTACGAATACGGCGAGGCGCCGGACTTCAAGGCGAGCAAGATTCCCTACTGCGAGGACCCGGTCAAGCGGCGGACCCAGTGTAGCGACACCATGCCGTACGAGCCCGGCGACGCAGTGTACGACATCGCCTGGAAGGCCTACTGCCAGGCCAAGGGACTGCCCCACACCGAGCCGCCCGAGCCCAACGACATCCGGCTCGCATTGCCACCTTCAACCTGAGGGAGGCTTATGCATTCGACACCGGACCGGGGCCCGGTACAACCGGGCCCCGCCACCGCCGAGTTTCCGTGTCTGGGGCTGGGTGTCGGCCTGCGCACCCAGCATTTCCACTACCTGATGCACCACAACGACCCGATGGTGGACTGGTTCGAAATCATCAGCGAGAACTTCATCGACAACCACGGCTACGCCCGCCACGTGCTGGACCGGTTGCGGCGCCAATGCCCCATCGTGATGCATGGCGTGTCGATGAATATCGGCAGCACGGACCCGCTGGATTTCGAATACCTGGGTAAGTTGAAGGCGCTGGCCGAGGCCATCGAGCCGAAGTGGATCTCCGATCACCTGTGCTGGACGGGAGTCGCCGGCCTCAACAGCCACGATCTGCTGCCCATGCCTTTGACCGAAGAAAGCCTGTGCCATGTGGCACGGCGCGTGGAGCGGGTACAGGACTACCTGGGCCGTCCCCTGGTTCTGGAGAATCCCTCCACCTACCTGCAGTACCGGCACTCCACGCTCAACGAATGGGACTACCTCGCCGAGCTGGTGGCCCGGACCAGCTGCAAGCTGCTGCTGGACGTCAATAACGTATACGTCACCTGTTTCAATCACGGCGAGGACCCGGAGCACTACATCCGCCAGTTGCCCCATGACAGCATCGTCCAGATCCACCTCGCCGGCCCGTCGGATCATGGCGATATCCTGATCGACACCCACGACGGGCCGGTGCCCACTCGGGTGTGGGAACTCTACCGGCTGGCGCAACGGCTGACGGGCGGCGTATCCACGCTCCTGGAGTGGGATGCGCGCATTCCCCCTTACCCGGAGCTGGTGGCCGAGGTCCGGAAAGCGCGGTCCGTCATGGCCGGGACCCTCCCCGAATGCGAAGCCACCGCCGCGGGCAGCCATCTGCCCGTTTCCAATCCGCTGGTGAGCTGAGCCATGCCCGATCCGTCCCTGTCACAGGTCCAGCACTGGTTCCGCCACCTGCTCACGGAACGGGGCAGCCTGGGCGAGAAGCTCCGCGAAACCGCCCACCACCAGGGCCTGAACGCCGATGCCGTGGTCAGACATGACACGGGCTCGTCGCCCTATACACGACTGAACATCTACGCCACGGGCTACGTGTTGCGCCTGGTGGAATCGCTCAGCAACGAGTATCCGTTGCTGTACCGGTTCATGGGCGAAGAGGTCTTCACCACCTTTGCCAAGGCCTATATCGTGACGCGGCCGTCCCGGACCTGGAGCCTGTTCGAGCTGGGCCGGGAGTTCGCGTCCTTTCTCGATGCCTCCAGACCCCGATGGCCGGCGGCTCATGAAGAGCGGGCGCTGATCGAATTACCCGCCCAGATCGCCACCTTCGAGCGGGCCAGGACGGAGGCGTTGTTGGCCCGGGGTCTGGAGGACGCGCCATCCGCCACAACTGAAACCCTCGATCCGTTGCTCCCTCTGCGGGGGGAGTTGCAACTGGCCACTCCGCCCTGCCTGAGGCTATGCCGGCTGGCTTATCCGGTTCCGGCGTTGGCCGCGCAATGGGAGCAGGGCGAGGAGGCCGGCGTTCCCCCGGCCGGGGATTATCCTGTGGCCGTGTCCAGGGTGGACTACCAGCTCAGGGTCCTAACGCTGGAGGCCTGGCAGTATGACCTGTTGATGGCCTGCCAACAGCCCACCTCCGTGGTGGAGGCCCTGCCCCCTTCGGCACCGTCGTCCGGCCAGGACGACCGGTTCGCCCAGGTTCTGGCCTGGTTACCCCTGGCTTTCGAAAACGGCCTGCTCACACCACCGCCACGTCAATCAGCAACTGATACCCCCGGCCCCGCGCCGCCTTGATGGTGTTTCGCGGTGCGTCGGCGAGTTTCAGCTTACGCCGCAGCCGGCTCACGGTGGCTTCCAGCCGGCGCTCGTCGTAGTAGCGGAAATCGTGACCCAGGGATTCCGTCAACTCCCGGCGGGAAACGGGGTCCGGCGCGGCCTGGGCCAGCCGATCGAGCACAGTGCCTTCAGCGGCAGTCAAGGCGGTAACGGCGCCGTCGGGGGCGTACAGACAGCGCCTGGCACGGTCCAACCGATAGGGCGTGCCCCCCTTCGGAAGCGGGGTCCGATCGAGCTGCCGGGAGGGGAAGTGATCCTGCAGACGGGTCATCAGGGCTCGCGCCAGGCCCGGCGGCAGTTGGGTAACGCGCCGGCTGCCGGGGTGGTACAGCAGGCTCTCCATGTCGGCAGCAAGGTCATCCGTATCGGCCAGGAATACCACCCACATGCCACCCGTTCCTTCTGGCTTGAACGGCCCCGAACACCCATCCCGGCGCTCGACTTCCGTGCCCTTCGACAGGCTGCCGGCGGCAACATGACGTCCATCGCGAAGCGGACCGCCGTCAGCCCCTGATTCAATAGAAAGCCTATGCAATCCGCCTGAGTTGTCAAAGGAATGGGCAGGGTCGGGGAACGCTTATTCCGCCGTTCGGGCGACACCCCCGAGCGACATCGTTGTCCGGGCGAGGTATATACCCGGCACACAGCGCCGGCGGCGCGGCATCGCGCGCGCCGCGTGTGTTGCCAGGCGACTTCGATTCAAACCTGCTCCAACGATCTCGAACTTGGTTGGATCAAACCATCGTGACCGGTGCCGGCGCCTGTCGCTACTCCACCGTAACGGACTTCGCCAGGTTCCGCGGCTGATCCACGTCGGTGCCCTTGAGGACGGCCACGTGATAGGCGAGAAGCTGCAGGGGCAGCGTATAGACGATGGGGGCGGTCACCGGGTCGGTGTCCGGCAATGTGACGACTTCGTAGCCGTCGCCGGCGGCCGGGGCGGTCGCGGCGTCCGCAAAGACATAGAGGCGGCCGCCGCGGGCGCGGACTTCCTGGAGGTTGGACTTGAGCTTTTCCACCAGGCGGTCGTTCGGGGCGACGGTGACCACGGGCATTTCGCTGTCCACCAACGCCAGGGGGCCGTGCTTGAGCTCGCCGGCGGGGTAGGCCTCGGCGTGGATGTAGGAGATTTCCTTGAGCTTGAGCGCGCCTTCCAGGGCGATGGGGAACTGCTCGCCGCGACCCAGGAAGAGGCTGTGGCGCTTGTCGACGAACTCCTCGGCGAGGCGCTGGACCGTGGGCTCGATGGCGAGCGTCTGCTCCAGACGCCCGGGCAGATGACGCAGGGCATTCACGAGCTCGGCCTCACGCGCTTCGGTGAGGGCGTGCTGGCGGCCGGCGGCGATGACGGTGAGCAGCAGCGCGGTGAGCTGGGTGGTGAACGCCTTGGTGGAGGCGACACCGATCTCGGGGCCGGCGCGGGTCATGAGGACGAGGTCGGACTCCCGCACCAGGGAGCTTTCCGGGACGTTGCAGATCGCCAGGCTCGCCATATAGCCGAGGGACTTGGCCTCGCGGAGTGCCGCCAGGGTGTCGGCCGTCTCGCCGGATTGGGAGATGGTGAGGAAGACGGTATCCGCGGGCACCACGTGGGGGCGGTAGCGGAATTCGCTCGCCACTTCCACGTCGCAGGGGATGCCGGCGACGCCTTCGAACCAATAGCGGGCGACGAGGCCGGCGTGGTAGCTGGTACCGCAGGCGACGATCTGGATGCGCTTGGCGCGGGAGAGGACGTCGGCAGCCTCCGGGCCCAGGGTCTCGGTGAGCATGCGTCGCTCGGACAGCCGCCCTTCCAGGGTTTCGGCCACGGCGCGCGGCTGCTCGTGGATCTCCTTGGCCATGAAGTGGCGGTAGCGGCCGCGCTCGACGGCGTCGGCGGAGAGCTCGGAGGTGCGCACCGGGCGCTCGACCACGTTGCCGTCGCGGTCGTAGACGGTGACGGTCTCGCGGGTGAGGTCGGCGATGTCACCTTCTTCCAGGAAGATGAACTGCTGGGTGACGGGCAGCAACGCGGAGACGTCGGAAGCGATGAAGTGCTCGCCGATACCCACGCCCACCACCAGGGGGCTGCCCTTGCGGGCGGCCACCAGACGGCCGGACTCCTGGGCACTGATGACGCCGATGGCATAGGCGCCATCCAGGTCGGCGACCGCCGAGCGCACGGCGTCGAGGAGGTCCTCGCCATGGTCGGTGCGCGCGTGGATGGCGTTGACCACCACCTCGGTGTCGGTTTCCGAGGTGAAGTCGTAGCCGCGCTCGATGAGGGCGGCGCGCATCGATTCGTGATTCTCGATGATGCCGTTGTGGACCAGGGCGATCCGGCTGCCGGCGACGTGGGGATGAGCGTTGGCCTCACTGGGCGCGCCGTGGGTGGCCCAGCGTGTGTGGGCGAGGCCGGTGTGACCGGCGAGGGGTGCGGCCTCCTGGGCGGCGACCAGCTCGGCGACCTTGCCCACGGCGCGGTGGCGGCGCATGGTGCCCGTGTCGTCGAGCACGGCGAGCCCCGCGGAGTCGTAGCCGCGATACTCGAGGCGCCTGAGGCCTTCCAGGAGAATGGCAGTGACGTCGCGTTCGGCAACAGCGCCTACGATCCCACACATAGCTCGTCGTCCTCTACGTTCGGCCACACCGTCTTGGTGATGCCGCCGGATTGTATGGTCACCGGCCCCCGCTGGGGAGCCGGCAACGGGCCGGCGCCGGTAAGTGACTCAGTCGCGGCGTTTCGTCGGGCGTTGCCAGCCGGAGACGCTCTGCTGTCGGGTGCCCGATAGCGTCAGCGTATCCGCCGGCGCGTCGTCGCGGATCACCGAGCCGGCACCGATGGTGGCCCCGCGACCGACACGCACGGGGGCGACCAGCGCTGTGTTCGAGCCGATGAAGGCATCCGCCTCGATTACGGTGCGGTGCTTGTTGGCGCCGTCGTAGTTGCAGGTGATGGTGCCGGCACCCACATTGACCCCGGGGCCCACCTCGGCATCGCCTACATAGGAAAGATGATTCACTTTGCTGCCTTCGCCAACATCGGCGTTCTTCGTCTCGACGAAGTTGCCCACCTTGGCGCCCCGGGCGAGCCGCGTGCCGGTGCGCAGCCGGGCGAAGGGGCCGATGCTGCTGTCGGCTTCGACCTCTGCACCGTCGATCACGCTGTGCGCCTCGATGTGCGAACCCTCGCCGATGACGCTGTCACGGATCAGGCAGTTGGGACCGATGGTCACCCCCGCGC
>CAZHBN010000159.1:1200-9121 GCA_964530405.1 uncultured Ectothiorhodospiraceae bacterium | reverse complement strand
CGGCGCGGCTACACTTGGTCCTTCGACCGAGGAGGCAACCATGAGCACATCCGTCCGAGCACTCGACCGGGAACAGGGCCGCTATCTCTCCCGGGTCACCCATCTCGAGATGAGCACGCCACCGACCATTGCCGAACCGGATGCGCCTCCGGGTGCCCGGGTCGAGCCGTGGCGCGAACCGGCCGTCGACGACTATCTCGCGCTGTTTCGCCGGGTGGGGGAACCGTGGCTGTGGTATGGCCGGCTGCGGCAAACCCGGGAGACCGTGGCCGCTTACCTGCAAGCGTCGACCACGGAGCTCTACCGGCTGTGGGTCGATAACGCGGTCGCGGGCTTCGTGGAGCTCGACCGAAGCACGCCGGGGGAGACGGAGATCGCATACTTCGGTCTGGTGCCCGGCTACCCCGGTCGCGGACTCGGCGGCTACCTGCTACGCGTCGCCGTGCAGCGCGCCTGGCGCGACGACACACGGCGTGTATGGCTGCATACCTGCACCGAGGATCATCCGGATGCGCTGGCCATCTATCAGTACATCGGCTTCCGGCCCTTCGCGGTGGAAACCGAATGGGTGCACGATCCGCGCCTGGCCGGCCTGCTGCCACGCAGCGCCGCACCGCACATTCCCATTCCGGAATGAATCCCAGGGGCGCCTAGGAGCCCGGCCGCGTATGCCGGGCGAGCCGCCGCTCCAGGAAATGGAAGCCGCTGACGATCATGAACGTGATGATCACGTAGAGCACACCCGCGGCGAGGAAGATCTCCAGCGGCGTATACGTCACCGCGATGATGGTCCGCGCCATGCCGGTCAGATCCAGCAACGTGATCGTGCTGGCGAGCGCGCTGCCCTTCAGCATTAGGATCACCTCGTTGCTATACGCAGGCAGGCCGATGCGGAAGGCCCGGGGGAGAATGATCCGCCGCCAGGTGACCCGGCGGCTCATTCCCAGAGCCCGCGCCGCTTCCACTTCGCCCCCGGGCACCGACTGGATCGCGCCTCTCAGGATCTCGGCAGTATACGCCGAGGTGTTCAGGGTGAAGGCGATGATGGCGCACCAGTACGCTTCGCTGAGCACCGGCCACAGGAAAGACTCGCGCACGGCCTCGAACTGACCGAAGCCGTAGTAGACCAGGAATATCTGGACCAGCAGCGGTGTGCCCCGAAAGAAATAGATGTAGAGCCACGGCAGCAGGCGAATCGTGAAATGCCGCGATACCCGGGCCATGGCCATGGGTACGGCGATCAACAGCCCGAGCACGCCGGAGATGAATACCAGCTCGATGGTGAGCCACGCTCCCTCGAGCAACTGCGGCAGATTCTCGACGATGACCGACCATCTCATGACGACAGCGTCCGCATTCCGTGGCTGGTATAGCGTTCCAACAGGTGGATCACGAGCGTCGCGAGCGCAGTGAGGCCCAGATAGATCAGCGCGGCGGCGAAATAGAAGGTGAACGGTTGCTTGGTGGAGCCGACCGCAACGGCGGTCTCGCGCATGAGATCCTCGATACCGATCACGGATACCAGGGCGGTATCCTTGAGCAGCGCCATGAAGATATTGCCCACTGCCGGTAGTGCCACCCGCCAGACCTGGGGCAGGACGATGCGCCGAAAGATACGGCTGCGCCGCAGTCCGAGCGCCAGCCCGGCCTCGACGTGTCCGCTCGGAATGGTATGCAGCGCTCCGCGAAAGACCTCCGTGAGATAGGCGCCGTAGTTGAACGCCAGCGCCGTCACGCCCGCTGCAAACGCTGACAGCTCCACGTACTCATCGTGACCGAACCATCCGGCGGCCGTGGTGAGCATCCGCGCCGAGCCATAGTACACCAGCAGAATCACCAGCAACTCCGGCAGACCCCGAACCATGGTGGTGTAGGCGTTACCCAGCCAGCGCAGCGGGGGGACCGGCGATTCCTTCGCGGAGGCACCGAGCAGCCCCAGCACCAGTCCCACCCCCATGGCACCGAGTGCCAACTGGATCGTAATCCACGTTCCGGCGGCGAGCTGCGCGCCGAAGCCCTGGAGATCGAGCATGAAAGGCCTTTGGGTTTCAGTCGCCGCGGGCCCGCGCAGGGCCCGGGCGATCCAGGTTCATCAGTAGATGTCGAACGGGAAGTACTTCTCGTTGATCTTCTGGTACGTCCCGTCTTCGCGAATCGCTTCAATGGCGTCGCTGAAACGCTCGGCGAGCTCGGTATTGCCCTTGCGCACCGCGATGGCGATCTTGTCGTCGTCATAAACGGGCTCGCCCTTGAACTCGTAGGCGCTGCCCTCCTCCGACTCCAGCCACTCCCAGCTCACGTACTTGTCGGCCAGGATGGCATCGAGACGACCGGAGCTCAGGTCCAGAAAGGCGTTCTCCTGGGTGTCATAGAGCTTGATGTCCACATCGTCGGTGTTCTCGTCCAGCCACTGCGCGGCGATCGTCGCCCGTTGCGCACCGACCGTCTTGCCCGCGAGATCGGCGGATGGGTCGAAGTCGCTGTCCTCGGGCGCTATGAACTGGAGCTTGTTGGAGTAGTACGGCTCACTGAAGGTCACCGCTTCCTGGCGCTCCGGCGTAATGGACATCGACGCGATGATGGCATCGTACTTGCCGGCGATGAGGCCGGGAATGATGCCGTCCCAATCCTGCAGGACGAGCTCGCAGTCAGCGCCCATCTCCTCGCACAGGGCGCGGGCGATATCCACGTCGAACCCCTTAACATCGCCGCTGGCGTCGATGAAGTTGAAGGGGGGATAGGCGCCTTCTGTAGCGATCTTGATCGTGTCCGCCGCCTGGGCCGAAACGCTCACGCCGACGGTCATCGCAACACTGGCCAGTAGGTATCGCAGTTTCATCCTCGCACTCCCTCTGCTCATGGGCGACGCCTGCGCGCCGCGTCGTTGGTATTGGTATTCGGCCGGTGCCGGCGGTCACGCCTGACTGGCGAGGAACGCACGGCACCGCTCGGAGTCCGGGTTGCCGAAGACTTTCTCCGGCGGTCCCGCCTCTTCGACCTGCCCCTGGTTGAGGAACACCACCTGGCTGGACACCTCCCGGGCGAAACGCATCTCGTGGGTCACGATGAACATCGTCCGCCCCTCCTCCGCGAGATCCCGGATAACGGCCAGCACCTCGGTTACGAGCTCAGGGTCCAGCGCTGAGGTGGGTTCGTCGAAAAGGATTACCTTGGGGTGCATGGCGAGCGCCCGTGCGATGGCGGCTCGTTGCTGCTGACCGCCGGAGAGATAGGCGGGGTAGCTGTGACGCTTGTCGTGGAGACCGACCTTCTGCAGCAGCCGCTCGGCGTCTTCCACCGCCTCGGCCTTGGAACGTCCGAGGACCTGACGCGGCGCCTCGATCACGTTCTCGATGATGGTCATGTGCGGCCAGAGATTGAAATTCTGGAAGACGAAGCCGACGGTCGCGCGCAATCGCGTGATCTGCGCCTGGTCCGCCGCGGCGAGGCTACCGTCACGGGCACGCTTGAGCGCCAACGGCTCGCCATCGAAGACGATCTCGCCCTCGTTGGGCTGTTCCAGGAGATTGATGCAGCGCAACAACGTGCTCTTGCCGGAACCACTGGAGCCGATCAGGCTGATGACGTCGCCGGCCATCGCGCTCAGATCGATACCCCGCAGCACCTCCAGATCACCGAAACGCTTGTGGATATTGCGGACTTCCAGGGCCGCTGGTGCTTGTGTCATGAGTTCTTCGCCTTTTGGGCACCGCCGGCAAGCTTAGCAACGCCAATGGCGGTTAGCCATTGGCACCGGCCCCGACACAGGGCCGTTGAAGCCACCGGACAGACTTGATTCTGGTGGTGATCGCTGTTGCTATCAACCGCCGTTGTCAGGTGCGAACAGCTCCACGATCACCGGATCGTGATCGGCGCTGCGCCAGGGTCCGTCACCGGCAGCTATCGCCGGCTCGTCGGCATTCGCATGCCAGATCGCCGCGGCACGGCTCACGGCCCTCGCCCGCCCGTCTCCGAGCGCATGATCGAGCAATCCGGCACGGCCGTCGTACACGTAGGTATAGCGCTCACGCTCGGGCACGCTCGCCCGGAGCAGGTCCTCGAATCCCCCGCTATCGGCGAGCACCTCCAGGGGACTCTCGCCCGGATAGGCATTGAGGTCACCGAGTATCACCATTGGCACTGCCGTTGTCTTGCGCTGTAAACGCCGGGTCCAGCGCGCGAGCGCGCGCGCCTGGGCGGTACGTCGTCCGTTCCAGCAACCCTCGCCGGTGTTCCGGTCCCCCCGGGCCGGGCATCCGCCCCGCGATTTGAAATGCACGGCGGCAACCAGCGCTGCGTGCCCGGAGCCGTCAACGAAATGTGCCGCCACCGGCGGCCGGTCGTGCACCGTTGCCGTGTCCAGCCATACATCGCGTACTGTCAGATGCGCCGGGCGATAGAGCAGCACCGTGCGGATGACGCCGCGCTTGCGTTCGAGCCCCGCCGCCGCGGCGGAATAATGGGCGTCTGCCGGCATATCGCGATTGACGGCAGCGACCAGATCGGCTACCGCCGCCGGCCGGTTCTCGACCTCCTGAAGGGCGAGCACGTCGGCATTCAGGGCACGTATTGCAGCTACCAGACGCTGGCGCTGCCGCCGCAGCGTGCCGGCATCCTCCGCACCACGGCTGCCCACGGTGACGAAGTAGTTCTCTACGTTGAATCCGGCGAGCCGCCATGCCCCCTCACGGTCGGGCGGATGACGTCTGGGGTTGGCGTTGGTGAAGCGTGGCGGTTTCACCGGGTGGATGCGCCAACCGCCGAACGCGTGATCCAGTATGCCGGTCACGGGAGCCATCCGGTCTCCGATCCGCCGGGTGCCCGTCTCTCCCAGAAAAGGCACCGGGCGCGGCCGGCGGGCATGACCGCCGTCGTCGAGCACAACGCCGGCGGAACGTCCGGGGCCGCCGCGTTGGTACAGACGTGCGCCCACGGCAAGGTGGAGCACACCGAAACGGCCCAGATCGCGATTGTCGGTGACCACCAGCTCGCCGCGGGTGCGGACCAGGGTATCCTCCAGGGCGGCGAGACGCGCCGACCCGGCGGGAAGTCGCAAAGGGGTCGGCGCGATGCGCGCCTGCCCGCACTGCTCGATACCTGCCACCCATTCGAGCTGGAGCCGCCCTTGATAGGCACCCACCTGCGCCTGCACGCGAACGCGCTCACCGGCAGCCGGCAGGGCGTGCGGGTCATGGTCCGGGGTATAGACGAACACACCTGACGGCGGCTTGCCGGCGGACTGCAGATAAAAGCCATCCAGTCTACGGTGACCGCCGAATGACGCACTGACGACCCCGCGAACCGCCACCGCCGAGCCCTCCTCGGGTAGTGTCGCGCGGAGTGCGCGTACCGTCTGCGCGGGCGCGCCGCAATCGGCCATGACAGTACCGGATGCCACCATCAGCACCAGGGCCCACAGCCTCTTCACGAACGTTCCCACTCCCTCGCCGAATCCGCCGGTAGTGTGCCACCCGGCTCCCGATTGCGGCGTGCCAGCGAATTCGCGTCCATGCGGCGATTGCCCGCCGGCCGGCGCTGGTCCTGTGCATGAGGTGACATGAATGCCAGCACCGTCTCCCCCGGCTCCGGAGCCAGCGCCCGGCCGGCCTCGCGCAGCCTCAATCCGCCCTGAACGCGCACGGCCAGCATGGGCATGGTGTCCTCGCCGAGCCCGGCGAAATAGGCGTCCGCACGATAGCCACGGGTAATGCGGGTTCGCTGGAAACGCCAACCGCGGTAATAGCGACCCTGCAGTTCCTCGTAGCGGGCTTCCCGCCCGTAGAGCGGCCGTCCGGTCAGGGGGCGCTGGATCTGCCGGGGCTGGTCTTCGGCATCCGTGGGCAGCTGGAAAACGTACTCCCTACCGAGGTCGCGGACATAACGGCTGCATACCAGCGCGTTGTAGGCATCGTTGTCCGTCGCGGCGATGAGGTAACCGATGTCCGAGAGATCCAGCTCCTGTTCCGCCGTTTCCGACAGCACTTCCCCGTAGAAATACGGGATGCCGGCCAGCCGCACGGGGCGCAGGCGGTGCCAGGATTGATCGCAGATGATGACGTACACACCGAGCTCGCGCAGACGGCTCGCCAGCGCCACACTCCAGGGCGAAGCGCCGACGAGCATCAGTCCATGCCGGTCCCGCGATGCCAGCCCGAGCTTCAGCGCCACGGTTCGAATCGAGAAACCGTGGAGGATCACGGTGGCGAGCACCAGTGCGAAGATCAGAGGCGTCAACACCTGCGCCTGGGGATAGCCGGCCATGACCATTTCCGGCGCGAACACGCCACCCACCGCCGCCGCGACGATACCCCGCGGCGCGATCCAGGCCACCAGCCCCCGCTCGGCGTACGACATCGGTGTACCGATGGTCGCTGTCCAGATCGCGAGCGGTCGCACCACGAAGATGACCGTGGCGATCAGCGCCACAGCCCGCCAATCCAGCAGCGCCAGCATGCCCGCATTGACATCGGCGGCGAGGAGAATGAACACGGTGGAGACGAGCAGCACGGCCAGGTATTCCTTGAAGCGCCGGATCTCCTGGATATCCGCGAGCCCCGAATTGCCGAGCACCATTCCCATGACCGTCGCGGCCAGCAGCCCTGCTTCGGCCTGCACCGCATTCGCCAGGGCGTAAACCACGAGCACGGTGACCAGCAGCACCGGCGGCTTGAGGAACTCGGCGACCTGCCCCCGCAGGAACAGCCAGACCATGAAGCGTGCCGTTACCCACCCCATCGCCACGCCAATCACGACCCCGCCGACGAGACGGGCGATCACTTCCACCGTGGGGCTCGGCGCCTGCAATGTCACGAAGAACTGGAACACGAGCACTGCGAGCATCGCGCCCAGGGGATCATTGATGATCCCTTCCCATTTGAGATAGGAAGCCGGGCGGCGCCGTAGCGCTGCATGGCGCAGCAAAGGCATGATTACCGTGGGGCCGGTGACAACGATGATGGCACCGAAAACCAGCGCCACCGGCCATGCGAGCCCGCCGACATAGTGCGCGGCGAGACTACCCAGACACCAGTTCAGCGGCAGAGCCGGAAACAGCAGCCGGCGCACGCCCGAGCGCGCCTCCCGGAACTCGTGCCAGCGCAGGCTGAGCCCGCCTTCGAACAGGATGACGGCCACGCACAGCTGGATGACCGGATGTACCATGGGGCCGAGGTCGCGGCTCGGCACCAGGACACCGGCGAGCGGCCCCGCAGCCAGCCCGAACGCGCAGAGCACGACGATGGCCGGCCACCGCAGCCGCCACGCAAGCCACTGAGCGCCCACGCCCAGCACGGCGATGAGCACCAAGACGTCAGTCAGATGGGATTCGGGCATGGTCGCCCCCGGAGCCCGCGAAAAATAGCGGCGGAGAATAGCAAAGCCGAATTACGGCGGCGACCCCTCGTACGCCGCCGACGGCGATTCAGTCACGAAAGTCCCGACCCGGCAGTGCTCGTTCTACCGATCAGCCGGCGCCCTCGCCTTCCAGTAGACGTTCCATCTGATCCGGATTCCTGTAGCCGCTGACCATGCGGCCATCGTCGGTGATGAGCGACGGCGTCCCCCGGACGCCGAACTCGCGGGCCACTTCCAGGTGCGTGTCCACCGGGTTGTCGCAGGTGCGCGAATCCAGTGCCTCGCCGGCCTTTGCCCGCGTCAGAGCGGCGCGCGGGTCGTCGGCGCACCAGGCCCACACCGCCTTGTCGTAGGAGCGGCTGTTGCGTCCGGCCCGCGGCATCAGCAGGTAGCGCACGCGAATGCCGCGGGCGAGGTACTCGTCCATATGCCGGTGGAGCTTGCGGCAGTAGGGGCAGTCGATGTCCGTGAACACTGTCACCTCGTGACGCACCTCGCCGTCGGGCTCGTAGACCAGCATGCGCTCCTCACCGAGCTCATCCAGCCGGGCGAGACGCAGCTCCCGGCG
>CAZHBN010000159.1:0-1100 GCA_964530405.1 uncultured Ectothiorhodospiraceae bacterium | reverse complement strand
ACGACGGCGAGCATGCGTAGCATTGGGTGCCTCCGGGAGGGATCTTGTTCGTGATTGGTGAAAAGTCTACGTCTTCGCATCGAACGTGGCGAGTGGCGTGTCAGGGCGCGCGGCGATGCCTGGCACACGGCCCCCCGACCGCTGGGCGGCCGCTGACACCGACATCATCCGCCGCTCATCCTCGGGGATGGTGCTCAGCATGCAGCTGCTGCAGGCGTTGCCGCGCCACATGGGTATAGATCTGGGTGGTGGATAGATCACTGTGCCCGAGCAACATCTGCACGACGCGCAGATCCGCCCCATGGTTGAGGAGATGCGTGGCGAAAGAGTGCCGCAACGTATGAGGCGACAGGGGTGTACGTATCCCCGCTTCGATCGCGTACCGTTTGATCCGGTACCAGAATGCCTGCCGTGTCATTGCCGCGCCGCGGCGCGTCACGAACGCGTGGGGCGATTCGCGGCCGGCGAGCAGTGCCGGTCGCCCCTGGCGGAGATGGTGCTCCAGCCACTCGAGCGCATCCTCCCCCAGGGGCACGAGCCGTTCGCGCTCGCCCTTGCCGACCACGCGCACGACCCCTTGCTGCAGGCCGACGGCTCCCAGGGGCAGGCCCACCAACTCGCTGACACGCAGCCCCGTCGCATAGAGAACCTCGAGCATGGTGCGGTCGCGTTCACCGAGGGGATCGTCGATGTCGGGCGCATCCAGCAACGCCTCTACCTCGCGCTCGCTGAGCGCCGACGGCAGCGGCTGCCCCTGCTTCGGCGCCTCCACCTGCGCGCTGGGGTCCTGCGCGATCAATCCCTCGCGCACCGCGTAGCGATAGAAGCGACGCAGACTCGAGCGCAGGCGGGCAACGCTGCGCGGCTTCGCCCCCGCCTGCATGCGCTCGGCGAGATAACCGAGAATCTCCCCCTGCCCCGCCTCGCACAGCCCCCCTCGCTCACGTGCGCACAACCACCGGGCCAGCGCCGTGAGATCCGCCCGGTAGGCGGCGAGCGTCGCCACGGCCAGCCCGCGCTCCATCCACAACGCGTCCAGGAAGCGCTCGATCACCGCCTCGTCGTGCGCACTCGGGCACGCCATGGCGGTGGCGCCGTCA
>CAZHBN010000158.1:0-9132 GCA_964530405.1 uncultured Ectothiorhodospiraceae bacterium | reverse complement strand
TGACCAGTCAGCCCTGTGTCGTTGGATTGGACTATGGCACCGAGAGCGCCCGCGGTGTGCTCATCGGGGCCGCCGACGGCGAGATCCTCGCCGTCCATCGTGTCGTCTACCCCCATGGCGTAATGAGCGAGTCCCTGCCGGACGGCACGCCGCTGCCGCCAGACTGGGCGCTCCAGGATGCCGACGACTACCTTCACGCGGCCGCGGAGATTCTCCAGCGCCTGTCCGAGGCGGCCAACGCTGCGAGCGGCCATATCGCCGGCATCGGCATCGATTTCACCGCCTCCACGGTGCTGCCGGTTGCCGCCGACGGCACGCCGTTGAGCCGCCACTATCCGCGGCAGCCTCATGCCTACGTGAAGCTCTGGAAGCACCACGCCGCCCAGCCCTGGGTGCCGGAGATCAATAACACCGGTGGGGAGTTCCTCGCCTATACCGGCGGCGAGACATCGTGCGAATGGATGTTCGCGAAGGCCGCACAGCTCCGCTCCGAGGCGCCCGGGCTCTGGGCGGAGAGCGCGCGTTTCATGGAGGCCGGTGACTGGCTCGTCTCCGAGCTTGTCGGAAGGGAGGTGCGCAGTACCTGCCAGGCTGGCTACAAGGCGCACTATCTCGACGGTGTCGGCTATCCGTCAGAGGTGGACGCGCTCATCCCCGGTCTGCGCGAACGGCTGCGGGAGCCTACCCCCATCGGCGAGCCGGCCGGTGAGCTGGCACCCGCGTGGCTAGATCGCATCGGGCTCGCCCGGCCGCCGGTGGTGGCCGTCGCTACCATCGACGCCCACGCGGTGATGCCGGGCGTGGGGGTGAGCACGCCTGGCACGCTGGTGGCGACACTGGGCACGTCCGCAGGGTACATGCTGGTCTCCCCGGACTGCCGCCGGATTCCGGGCATTGGCGGTGTGGTGCGTGACGGTATCCTGCCCGGTTTCTGGGGGTACGAGGCGGGCCAGGCCGGTTTCGGCGACCTTCTCGCCTGGTTCGTGCGCACTTTCCCGTCGGGGGAGGATGCCGACGCCAGTTTCGCTCACTACAACCGGGCCGCGGCGGCGCTGCCCCCGGGGGCGAGCGGGGTCATGGCGCTGGATTGGTGGAACGGCTGCCGAACCCCGCTCATCGACCCCGAGTTATCGGGTCTGTTCGTGGGCATGACACTCCAGACCACCCGCGAAGAGCTCTACCGCGCCTTGCTCGAGAGTCTCGGCTTCGGCATGCGTCGGGTGGTGGATACCCTGACCGAAGGCGGGCTCGATGTGGACGAGCTGGTGGTCACCAGTGGTCTGGCCGAGAAGAATCCGTTCATCGTGCAGCTCGTCGCCGACGTCACCGGCCGCGATGTGCGTGTGCCCGATGTCCAGGAAGCGACAGCCAGGGGAGCGGCGATACATGGCGCCGTCGCCGCCGGGCTGGTCGGGGACTTCCAGGCCGGTGCGGCAGCGCTCGGGGCCCGGCGCACGCGTCGGGTGGAGCCGGACGACCGGGCCACATCGCGCTACGAAGAGCTCTACGGCCTCTATCGCACGCTCTCGCGCACCCTGGTGGACACCGGTGTCATGCCGGCGTTGCGGCGGTTGCGGGGAGCGAGCGAAGCACCGGGGCGCTGATACCACGGGACCGAACAGCCTGATCCCGTCCCGCGCCATCGAGCTGTCACACGGCCACCGTCAGCGCTTCACCTCGGCGCCGCTGACGATGGTCTCGGGCAGTGTGTAACGCATCTCGCCGCCGGCGATGGACCGTGTGACGGCGATACGGCCGTTCTCCACGCCGGCGAGCCTGCCGAGATGGGTCTGGCCGTCGCGTGTATGCAGCCGCACGGCTGCGCCGGCATGCTGCGCCAGTGTCTCCAGCGGGACGGTCCGGTAGCGGGGCGCCGCGCCGCCGCCGTCATCAGCGGCCGTGCGAGTGGACTCACCATCGTTGTCCGCCGGCGTCGATTCACCGTTCGGGAGCCACGCCGCCACCGACAGATCCACCGGTATACCGTTGATGCTGACCGACGGTGCGCTCCTGGCGATCGACGCCAACGCGCCGTCACCACTGGTCAGTGAGGCCAGAGCGAGCGGCCGGCGGGGCGAGTGGTCGATGAGCATGTCGCCGCCGTGGCGGATGAACTCGCGGTAACGCCGGCTCGCCGCTGTGGAGAGCGGAGTCCCGTGCTCGCGGTAATCACGCTGAACCGCTTGCAGATGGCGGTCGATGAAGCGCTCGACGGGTTCGTCGGCCCGCGCCGCGCAATAGTGATTGCGGCTCGCGTTGAAGCCGAGATCGGTGTAGCGCACGCGCAGGCCCGTCAACGCCGGGGTGTCGGCGGTCGATAGAACGCCCTCGGCGGTGACTGCAGCGACCTGCGCGAACTCCGCATCGAGCAGCAGCTCGGTGCGTCCGCTCACGTCGTGGCGGCGTATGCGCAGGCTCGCCTCGCCCCGGAGCGTGTGCTGATTCACCGCCTGGAGCACGCTGGCGGTGAATGGGGCGTCAGGCGCGGAGCAGCCTGCCGCTGCCAGGGGGGTTCCCAGGGAGGCACCACCCGCCGCCGCATCGAGCCGGGCGACCAGGGGATCGTCGCTTTCGATGCGAATCCCGGAGGCTATCAGCTCTATGCGTGCGGGTGGTTCGCGCCGGCGCAGCCGGGCGAGGAGCTCCCGAGGGCCGGAGAGCTCGCCGCTGTTGATTTCGAGACGCTGGATGAAGGCGCTACCCTCACCCTTCGCCGGCCGCAACGCGAGCTCATGAACCTCGATGGTGCCCGGCACGCTGCTGTCTACCGATTCCCAGTCGAGGCGTACGTACGGCGACAGCTCGGCGGCGATGTCGTCCATTACTCTGCCGCTTTCGTACCACAGATAGCCCCGAAGTGCCCCGTAGCCGGCGACCACCGCCACCAGCAGGAGCAGCAGCGTGCGCCCGAGAAACCGTACGAGTCTTTGCATCATTGTTGGCTCGATCCCTGATTGATCGGCGCCCCGTGCCCCCGCGCCTGCACGTAGCGTATCAGTTGCGGGAAGAATGCGTGGAAGTCCGAATCGAGATGAGGATATGCCGCGCGCAGTTCGGGCAGTGTGCCCTGCAGCAGCTCGGGGCGGCGCAGGCGGTAAGCCATGCGGTCGAGGGCGTGGGCGGTATTCTCCAGGCGGGCGTAGGCGGTGAGCCAGTCGCCGTCGCGCATGGCGGGCAACAGGCGCGCGAGCCGTGGCGGCAGGTAATCGTAGTGTGCCTCCAGCGTACGGTATACGCGGGCACTGAACGCGGCGAGAGGCTCGCTGCTGAAGTATGCCCAATCGCGGGCGAGGAAGTGATCGTAGGCGAGGTCGACGATCACCCCCGCCACTCGCCGGCGGTATCGGGGAAGACGCCGGCACGCCGTGCGGGTGGTCGGATGCTCATCGGTGAACCGGTCCACCTGCCGGTGCAGCCGGATACCCGCACGGATCGCGGTGGGTAGTTCCGGGTCAGGGCGGCCGCGGACGAAGTCCCCCATGAGATTGCCCACCAGAAAGGCATCGTCACCGTCGGCGAGGTAGACGTGGGCGAGGAAGTTCATTGGGCCGGCTGTGGTAGGCGGGCGCGAACGTCGTCGGGGATGGGCACGGATTTCCCGGCACCATGATCGACCCAGACCATCCGGGCGGTGCCGACGCTGTAGGTAACGTCCGGACGGTCGGCGTCCACGATTTCGTAGTGGGTCTCGAAGCTGCTGCGCCCAGGGGCACCGCCAAGCATGCGCACCCGCAGCCGGGCCGGGTAGGTGATGGAGCGCAGGAACTCGCAGTACGCGTTGACGATGACCGGTCCGGTGTCGCTGCCGTGACCGACACTCGAGCCGGCGCCGATCTCCGCCAGCCATTCGATGCGCGCCTGCTCGAAGTAACGGAAGTACACGGTATTGTTGACGTGCCCGAGTGCGTCCATGTCGCCCCAGCGCACGCTGAGCTTGGATTCGATCAGCAGTGTGGTCTCGCTCAACTCGTTTCCCCCGTGGTGATGGCTGGCCCCGTCGATACGGCGCCAGCAGTCATGGATATGGCGTCACGTGCAAACTGACGCAGCCACTCCCCCGCCAGCATGGGTCCCACTGTGCTGACTGGTGCGAGGGAGATAAGGCGATGAATCGGAATGTCATTGTAACCTGTGCCGTTACCGGCGCAGGGGACACTGTGGACAAGCATCCTGCCATCCCGGTGACACCGGCGCAGATCGCCGACGCCGCCATCGAAGCCGCGCAGGCCGGAGCGGCGATCGCCCACATCCACGTGCGCGACCCCGAAACCGGGGGAATCAGTCACGACACCGCGCTGTTCCGCGAGGTCGTCGAGCGGGTGCGCGCGTCGGGCACGGACGTGATCCTGAATCTGACCGCTGGTGGCGGCGGTGACTGGGTGCCGTCGCCGTCCGATCTCAGCCAGGGCGGCGACGGCACCGACATGCAGACGCCGGCCGAGCGCCACGAACCCGTGGGGGCTCTGTTGCCCGAGATCTGCACGCTCGACTGCGGCAGCTACAACTCGGGCGACATGGTCTACGTGAGCACCGCGGCGATGCTGCGCGAACACGCCCGGCTCATCCAGGCAGCCGGGGTGAAGCCGGAAATGGAGTGCTTCGAGCTGGGCCACGTGCGTTTCGCCCGACAGCTCGTCGACGACGGGCTGATCGATGGCGACCCCATGTTCCAGTTGTGCCTCGGGATTCCCTGGGCGGCCGAGGCGGATACCGAAACCATGCTCGCCATGCGTGGCAAGCTTCCGGCCGGTGCCCACTGGTCGGCGTTCGGCATCGGTCGCCAGCAGATGCCCATGGTGGCACAGGCGGCGTTGCTCGGCGGGCATGTCCGCGTGGGCCTGGAGGACAACCTGCGGCTTTCCAAGGACGTCTATGCGAGTAACGGCCAGCTCGTCGAGCGTGCCGTGAGCATCGTCGAGAATCTGGGTGCGCGCGTGCAGACGCCCGCCGAGGCCCGCGAAACCCTGGGCCTGCATAGTCCCCGGTAGTAATCATCGCCCCCGCCCGCGCGCAACGGCGGGCGCGGCCCCTGACATGGTTTCCGAGGAGAACGCGCATGAGTGACGTGAACACTATCGCCGTCGTGGGCACGGGCGTGATCGGCACCGGCTGGATTGCCCGTGCGCTCGCCCATGGCCACGACGTGATCGCTACGGACCCGGCGCCGGACGCCGAGGCGCGCATGCGCGCCGCGCTCGACACCGCCTGGCCGAGCCTGGTGAGGGTCGGCCTCGTACCCGGAGCCTCGCGCGAGCGTGTGCGCTTCGAACCGGAGCTGGAGCGCGCGGTGGCGGACGCCGACGTGGTACAGGAGAACGCGCCGGAGCGGGAATCGCTCAAACGTGAGCTGCTGGCCAGAATCGATGCTGCGGCACCAGCCCACGCGCTCATCGGCTCGTCCACTTCGGGGATCATGCCCAGTCGTCTCCAGGCGGACTGCGCGCACGACCCGGGGCGGGTTTTCGTGGCGCATCCGTTCAATCCCGTCTACCTGTTGCCACTGGTGGAACTGGTGGGCGGCGAAATGACCACTCCGGCGGCGATCGAGCGCGCACAGGCGTTCTACAGGACCATCGGTATGCGCCCCATGGTGGTGCGCCGGGAGGTCGAAGGGCATGTCGCCGACCGCCTGATGGAGGCGCTCTGGCGCGAGGCGCTGCATATCGTCAACGATGGAATCGCGACCACCGAGGAGGTGGACGCAGCGGTGGTCTACGGCGCGGGCATGCGCTGGGCGCTCATGGGCACGTTCCTGACCTTCCACCTCGCCGGCGGTGAGCAGGGCATGCGGCACATGCTCGAACAGTTCGGACCGGCGCTGGAGCTGCCGTGGACCCGCCTCGAGGCGCCGGCGCTCACCGATGAGCTCATCGAGCGCGTGGTCGCCGGCTGTGAGCACCAGGCCGCTGGTCGCAGCGTCGCCCAGCTGGAGCGCCGCCGCGACGATTTCCTGGTCCGTCTGCAGGCGCTGCTCGAAGAATACTGGCCGGAGGCCGAAGGGCTGGAGGGGCGGATCTGATGGCGCCGCGCACCATCCTGCATGTCGAGGTTCGCCCCGAGTGGGTGGATTACAACGGCCACATGAACGATGCCGCTTATGCGACGGTGTTCAGCAACGCCACCGACGCACTCATGGATACCTTCGGCATCGACGCAGCCTTTCGCGAGCGAAATGCGTATACCGTCTACACGCTGGAGGGGCATATCCGCTATCTCCGCGAAGCCCGCGAAGGCGATCCCCTGACCGTCACCGCTCAGCTCCTCGACCACGACGCCAAGCGCCTGCACGTGTTCTTCACTCTGACGAGCTCCACGACCCGCCTTGCCACCGGCGAATACATGCTCATGGGCATGGACATCGAAGCCGGTCGTCCAGCGCCGTTCCCTCCGCTGATCGCCGCCGCTGTCGACGCCCTCGCCGCCGAGCAGGCCGATCTGGACACGCCGCCGGAAGCGGGGCGGCAAATGGGTATTCGCCGGTGAGCGAAGGGGCCACAGCGATTCCCGAAAGAACAAGTCAAGGACATGCGGCATGCAATACGTCTGCCGGCACCGTAGGTCGGGGACCGCCGTCAGGCGGTGCCCGACACTGACCTGATCGGTATTCGCCCGACGCTCTTTACCCTTTCGTGCTCTTCCTGGTGTCTTGAGGTTCGTCTTTCAGTCGTGGTCTCGTTGCTCCCTGCGCCTCAGCACGGCTCGCCGAGGTCCGACAGCAGGCCCACCAGGTCGTCGGCATGCTCCTCTTCCATGGCGAGGATGCCTTCCATCATCCGCCGGGTGGTCGGGTCGTCGTCGCCGAGGTACTGGATGATCTCGCGGTAGCTGTCGATGGCGATGCGTTCGGCGACGAGATCCTCGCGGATCATGTCGGTGAGCGAGTCGCCCTCGACGTATTCCGCATGGCTGCGGGTGGCGAGCCCTTCCGGCGAGAAGTTGGGCTCGCCGCCGAGCTGGACGATGCGTTGGGCGATCTGATCGGCGTGGGTCTGCTCTTCGTTGGCATGTTGGAGGAATTCCGCAGCCACACCTTCGGCATGGATGCCCGAAGCGGTGAAGTAGTGGCGCTTGTAGCGCAGCACGCACACGATTTCGGTGGCGAGCGCCTCGTTGAGAATCTGCACCACGGCATCCCGGTCCGCACGGTAGCCCTCGGTGATTGCCCCGCGTTCCATGTGCCGGCGGGCGCGCTCGCGCAATGTCTTGACGTCGGTGAGAAACGGCTTGTCCGCGCTCATGAAGACTGTCCTCCACCCGTGTCGACGATATCCACTACACCCGCAGTGTTGGCCAGCGTGGCCCCAAAGTGAAATCGATTCCCCCGAACGTCATGATCGTTGCGCTCAATGCTTCGTGCCCGGGGACTGATACGAAAGGAAAGGCGGGCTGATCATCAAGGCTTAGAGAGGGCACGAGGAGGCGCAAACGGTGTCCGGGCAACGATACGTGGTGTTTAGGCCGATCGAGGAGTCACTCTCTTTGAGGCCGCCTTTGGCACGCCATGCTATCGAAGCCACCGCCGGTCCTCGCGCGGCGGGCGGTCGAAATGAGCACGGTAGGCGCGGGAGAAACTCGATGCGGATGTGAAGCCGCAGGCGAGACCGACGCCGAGTACGGTCATGTCGGTCTGCTGGAGAAGCTGCTGTGCACGCTCCAGACGAAGTCGCTGATAGTAGGCCGAGGGCGTGGTGTCGAGTTGCTCGGCGAACAGGCGCTGGAGCTGGCGCAGGGAGATGTCGCATCGGTCTGCCAGTTCGGCCGGCGGCAACGGTTGCTCCAGGTTGCGTTCCATGAGCTCCACGGCACGCAGTAGTCGGCGGTTGTGAATGCCCAGGCGGGCGGCGAGCGCAATCCGCTGGTGGGCGCGGCGGCTGCGGATACGGGCGTGGATGAGCTGTTCCGAGACCGCCAGCGCCAGTTCGGCGCCGTGCCGTTGAGCGATGATGTCCAGCATCATGTCCATGGCGGCGGCGCCGCCGGCGCAGGAGAAGCGCCGTTCGTCCATCTCGTAGAGCTCGTCCGATGTCTCGATGTCGGGAAAGGCCTCACGGAAGGCCGGCAGGCTTTCCCAGTGCATGGTGACCCGGTGTCCGTGGAGCAGCCCCGCCCGCGCGAGCAGGAAGGCGCCGGTGTCCATGCCGCCGAGTACCGTGCCCGTGGCATCCAGGCGGTTGAGCCAGGTGAGCACCCGCCGGCCGGCATGGGCTTCGACGTCGAAGGCGGCGCACACGAGCACGGTGGGCAGGTCGTGGACGTCTTCCATGGCGCTGTCGGGCATCAGCCGCATGCCGTTACTCGCGGCCACGGGCTCGCCGTCGCCGGTGATCGTCTGCCAGCGGAAAAGCGGTTCGCCAGCGCAGCGGTTGGCGATGCGCAGTGGCTCGACGGCCGAGAAGAAGGCCATCATCGAGTAGTCGGGAACCAGGAAGAAGCCGATCGGTTCGGGCAGTGGGCCGGTGTAGCGGCTGATCATGGTGCCGCGGCGTTGGTGCGATGCTCAGTGGTCACGGGTCGGGTCTACCGGTGGCCGCGCCGTGGCCGGTTTCCCCGAGGCCGGCGTCGCCCCGGGGAAAGACCGTGTCGGCCTTACTGATTGGCGCGGTGCTGCCCGCCGTTGCGACGGCGGCCGCCGTCGCGCTTGCCGCCGCCTCGGGGGCCGCCGCGGCGCTGGCTGTCCACACGCTTGGGTGGTTGAATGTCCTCGGCGATGAGCGCGGGGGGCGCGAGCTCGGCGGGGATCTTCTGGTCGATGTAGGCTTCGATGTCCGGCAGGGAGTAGACGTAACTCTCGCAGGCGAAGCTGATGGCGTCGCCCTCGGCGCCGGCACGTGCGGTGCGGCCGATGCGGTGCACGTAATCCTCGGCGTCCTGGGGCAGGTCATAGTTGATGACGTGGGAGACGTCGGGGATGTGCAGCCCGCGCGCTGCCACGTCCGTGGCCACCAGTACCGGCAGATTGCCCTGCTGGAAATCGGAGAGCAGGCGCTCGCGCTTCTTCTGCGGGATATCCCCGGAGAGTACGGCCGCCTTGATGTCATTACCCAGAAGGTAACCGGTGACCTGATCGGCGGCGCGCTTCGTGTTGACGAACACCATCGTCCGGGTGACGTCGTGCTCGCGCAGGACGCCGAG
>CAZHBN010000157.1:0-9203 GCA_964530405.1 uncultured Ectothiorhodospiraceae bacterium | reverse complement strand
CACGGTGCCCCTCGGATACACGAGGATCACCGTCGATCCCATGTTGAACCGTCCCATTTCCTCGCCCCGCTCGAACGCCCGGCCGTTGTCGTGGTACTCCCAGGCTCGAACCCGCCGTCCGGCCGGTGGCGTGACCACGCCGTGCCATACCGTCTCGATGCTGGCCACGCACATCGCCCCCACCATAATGACGGCGAATGGCCCGTCCGGCCCCCGGAACAGGCTCACCACCCGCTCGTTGCGGGCGAACAGCCGCGGTACCGTGCGCACCGTGTGCGGGGCGACGCTGAATAGCCGGCCGGGTACGTGGATCATGCGTTCGAGCCGCCCGGCGCTGGGCATGTGGACGCGGTGGTAGTCCCGCGGCGAAAGGTAGACGGTCAGGAAGCTGCCGTCGCGGAAATGCTCGGTGAGTGCCGGATCGCCTCCGAGCAACCCCTGCAGGCTGAAGCGCTGGCCCTTGGCCTGAATGAGCTGTCCGGCCTCGATGCGGCCCAGCGCGCTCACGGTGCCATCCGCGGGTGAGGCGACGGCCGTGGGATCGTCGGGGAGGGGGCGGGCGCCGTCGCGCAGTGGCCGGGTGAAGAAGCTGTTGAAGTCGGGCCAGTCAGCGGCGTTTCGGCCTTTCGCGTCATCCAGGCGGACGTTGTACGCCCGGATGAACGTACGTATGAGTGTGTTCTTCCACAGTTGATTCCGCCACCGCGTGGCGTGGCCGACCAGACGGGAAATGCCGTGGTGTGGAAGCGGATAGAGCGCCAGGGCCTTGAGGCGTTCCGTCAGTGAGGCTGTGTCGGGCTTGTCCATGGTCGGTCCGTGGCCGCAATGCGAGAACGGCGGCATTATGTCGGCAAGTGCCGGCCGGCGGAAGTCCCGCGGCGGACATGTCCGCCGCGGTGGGGTACCATGTCGCGCTCGCGACGAGGAGCCAGCCATGACCGATCCGGCCACTGTGCCGCAGGAACTCGAGAGCGTTGCCGACTTCATCCGCTGGGCGGCTAGCCGCTTCACGGCGGCCGGGTTGCATTTCGGTCACGGGACCGACAATGCCATCGACGAGGCCGCGGCGCTGGTTCTGCACGCTCTCCATCTGCCACCGGACCTGCACGAAGCCTACTTTCCGTGCCGGTTGACCGCCGACGAGAAAGCGACAATCGTGGAGCGGGTCCGGCGGCGCGTGGAACAGCGTCTTCCGCTCGCCTACATCACTCACGAGGGGTGGTTCCTGGGGCTGCCGTTCTATGTGGATGAGCGGGTGCTGGTGCCGCGTTCGCCGGTGGCCGAGTTGATCGAGGCCGGGTTCGAGCCCTGGCTCGATGTCGAGGCGGTGGAACGCGTGGCGGATATCGGTACCGGCTGCGGTTGCATCGCGATCGGGTGCGCCCTGGCATTCCCACGGGCGGAAGTGGACGCTGTCGATGTCTCGGAAGATGCACTGGCGGTCGCGCGGATCAATGTGGCGCGCCATGGTGTCGAGGGCCGGGTCCACCCGAGGCGCTCGGATCTGCTCGCCGCTGTTCCGGGAGATCGCCGGTACGATCTGATCGTGGCCAATCCGCCCTACGTGGATGCGGAGGCGATGGCCGATCTGCCGCAGGAGTACCGGCACGAGCCACGCACGGGGCTCGCCGGCGGAGAGGACGGCCTGGACTTCGTGCATCCGTTGTTGGCTCAGGCTGCCGAACGGCTGACCGAGCACGGTATCCTGGTTTGCGAGGTTGGTCATAGCTGGCCGGCGATGGAGGCCGCCTATCCCGATCTGGCGCTGACCTGGCTCGAGTTCCAGCGGGGCGGCGAGGGCGTTTTCCTGGTGGAGGCGACGGAGCTGCGGCGCCGGTTCGCGGTGCGTGACTGAACGCACGAGGCTCAAGTGGCTGGATTTCTTCACAGTTAACTCGAAGTATTTGCGTCAATGTCCGGTAATACGTTCGGCAAGCTCTTCACCGTCACCACCTTTGGTGAGTCACATGGCCCGGCATTGGGCGCCGTCGTCGACGGATGCCCGCCGGGGTTGTCGCTGGACGAGGCGGATCTCCAGCGCGATCTGGATCGGCGCCGCCCGGGTACCTCGCGCCATACCTCCCAGCGTCGCGAGCCGGACCAGGTGCGCATACTCTCTGGGGTCTTCGAAGGGGTTACCACGGGCACGCCCATCGGGTTGCTGATCGAAAACGCAGATCAGCGCTCGAAGGATTACTCCAAGATCAAGGACAGCTTCCGGCCGGGTCACGCGGATTACACCTACCACCACTAGTACGGCATCCGCGATTATCGCGGCGGCGGCCGCTCCTCGGCGCGGGAAACCGCGATGCGCGTTGCCGCGGGTGCCATCGCCAGGAAATTCCTGAGCGAAACCCTGGGGGTGAGGGTGCGTGGTTATCTCAGCCAGCTGGGGCCGTTCGAGCTCGCGCTGGAGGACTGGGAGGCTGTGGACGCCAATCCATTCTTCTGTGCGCAGCCCGCTCGTGTGCCGGAGCTCGAGGCGTACATGGATCAGTTGCGTCGTGACGGCGATTCCGTCGGCGCGGCGGTGACGGTCATGGCCGAGGGCGTGCCGGTGGGGCTGGGTGAGCCGGTGTTCGACCGGCTGGATGCGGAGCTGGCCCACGGGCTGATGAGCATCAATGCGGTGAAAGGGATCGAGTTCGGTGCCGGCTTCGCGAGCGTTCCCCAGAAGGGGAGCGAGCATCGCGACGAGATCACCCGCGAGGGTTTTCTCTCGAACAACGCCGGGGGGGTGCTCGGCGGCATCTCCACCGGACAGACCATCGTCGCGCGCATCGCTCTGAAGCCGACGTCGAGCATCCGTGTGCCGGGGCGCTCGATCGACGTGCACGGCCAGCCGGATGAGGTTGTGACCACGGGCCGCCACGACCCGTGCGTCGGCGTGCGAGCGACGCCCATCGCCGAGGCGATGATGGCACTCACGCTCATGGACCATTACTTGCGCCATCGCGCGCAGAATGCGGATGTGACGACGGATACACCGGTGGTGCCTGGCTAACACGGGTTCGTCGAAACGGGATGATGCGTGATGCCTGCGTGCGCATTCAGCAGTGCGGGAAACGCCCTTCCCACGCGGCCTGCGACCGCTTGGAAAGTGGCCGCGCCCCGCCGGGGAGAGTGCAGCCTCGCGGGATGGCTCCGTTGGTGCAGGCCCCGTCGGGAGACGCTATGAACACGTCCGTGTGCGCTCGGATGCGGCCGTCCATGACCGCATACGCTCCCGACGGGGCCTGCACCAACGGAGCCAGGCAGGCTTCGGCGGAGCATCCGCGTTGCCCGGGTGGATAGACGCGCCAGCGTATTCCTCGCCTAATCCCTCTTATCACCCGGTTCCTCGCGCACCACTTCCAACCGCTCGATCATCGCCCGGGCGGCGTTCGATAGCGTGCGGCTGCGGTGGTAGAGGTAACCGAGCGGGCGGCGAATGGGTGTGTGGTCGACGGGGAGGACGCATAGGTCGCCGTCGATCAGTGTCTCCGGCAGCACACTCCAGCCCAGGCCGATGGACGCCATCATCTTGAGCGTTTCCAGGTAGTTGGTGGACAGGCCAACGTTGATTTCCAGCCCCGCCTGGGCAAAACGCTCGGTGACGATGCCGCGGGTAAAGGTCATGTGACCCGGCATCACCGCCTCATGGTAGGTGAGGTCCTCCAGTGTCAGCGCTGCGGCGCCGGCGAGCGGGTGCTCGCGGGCGCAGACGAAGCGCAGGTGATCCACCCAGACGGGCACGACGGTCAATGCCGCGTCGGGTTGCGGCGCCAGGGTGACCACGGCGAGCTCCAGCGCACCGTCGAGCACCGCCTGGTAGGCCTGTTCGGAATCGAGAAAACGCAGATCGAGGCGCACATCGGGATAGTCGCGGGTATAGCCCTTGAGCACCGGTGGTAGCCGGTGGAGGCCCACGTGGTGACTGGTGCCGAGGGTCAGGCTTCCGCGAACGTCGCGGTTGAGATTGGCGAGTGCGCGCTGAGTGTCGTCCACCAGGACGAGCACCTCGCGGGCCTTGGGGAGCAGGGTCCGGCCGGCTTCGGTCAGGGTGACCCGCCGGCCGATACGGTCGAACAGCCGGGTGCCGGTCTGCGTCTCCAGGTTGGCAATGCGCTTGCTTACCGCTGGCTGCGTTAGCTCCAGGGCGTCGGCGGCCAGAGAGAACGAGCTGTGCTCGGCGACCGTGAGGAAGGCGCGGAGGCTCTGGGTGTCCATTGGGATTCCTTTTGGGAATGCAAACAATAAAAAAGATGAATTGATTTTATTGAGTTCGCCTGTCTACACTCAAGCCCGAACTACCCGCAGCGACGCCGGACGACCGGCGAAGACCACAGGAGAGACGTACCCATGGCGGGCCGCACGCTCTACGACAAGCTCTGGGACGCCCACGTCGTCAGGAACAACGACGACGGCACGGCGCTGCTCTATATCGACCGCCAACTCGTTCACGAGGTGACTTCGCCCCAGGCCTTCGAGGGGCTGCGGCTGGCGGGGCGGCGACCGTGGCGGACGGCCGCCAATCTGGCGGTGGCTGATCACAACGTGCCCACCACCGATCGCAGCGGCGGTATTGCCGACCCGGTCTCGCGCCTGCAGGTGGAGACCCTGGATCGGAATTGCTCGGAGTACGGTATCACCGAGTTCGACATGGCCGATCCGCGCCAGGGGATCGTGCATGTCATCGGCCCGGAGCAGGGGGCGACGCAGCCCGGCATGACCGTCGTCTGCGGGGATTCCCACACGTCCACGCACGGTGCGCTCGGAGCGCTGGCCTTCGGCATCGGCACCTCGGAGGTGGAGCACGTACTCGCCACGCAGACGCTTATCCAGGCGAAATCCCGGCGGATGCTCGTGCGCGTGGACGGGCAGGTAGGGCCCGGAGTCACCGCCAAGGACATCATCCTCCACATCATCTCGGTGATCGGCACGGCCGGCGGTACCGGTTACGCCATCGAGTTCGGCGGTGATGCGATCCGCGCGCTCTCCATGGAGGGGCGGATGACGGTCTGTAACATGTCCATCGAGGCCGGCGCCCGCTGCGGCATGGTGGCGGTGGACGAGACGACCGTCGAGTACATGCGTGGCCGACCGTTCGCACCCAGCGGCGAGCGCTGGGATCAGGCCGTGGATTACTGGCGGACGTTGCACTCCGACGCCGATGCGGAATTCGATCGTGTCGTCACCATCGAAGCGGCGGACATACGGCCCCAGGTGAGTTGGGGGACGTCGCCGGAAATGGTGGCGCCGGTGGACGGCCGCGTGCCCGACCCCGCCGCCGAGGCGGACGAGGTCAAGCGTGAGGGTATACGCCGCGCGCTCGAGTACATGGGTCTGGAGGCCGGCGCACCCATAGAAGGTATCCGGCCCGACAAGATTTTCATCGGCTCGTGCACCAACTCCCGGATCGAGGACCTGCGTGCCGCCGCGGAGGTGGTGCGCGGCCGGCACGTGGCCGACAGCGTGACGCTCGCGATGGTGGTGCCAGGCTCCGGGGTGGTGAAGGAGCAGGCCGAGGCCGAGGGGCTCGACCGGGTCTTCACGGATGCCGGTTTCGAATGGCGAGAGCCCGGCTGTTCCATGTGCCTGGCGATGAATGCCGACCGGCTCGAGCCGGGGGAGCGCTGCGCTTCGACTTCCAACCGCAACTTCGAGGGCCGGCAGGGGCAGGGGGGGCGAACCCATCTCGTGAGCCCCGCCATGGCGGCGGCGGCCGCTGTGGCCGGTCATTTCACCGACGTGAGGAGCCTTTGATCATGGAACCGCTCACCCGCGTCAAGGGAATCGTGGCGCCGCTCGACCGCGCTAACGTGGATACCGATGCCATCATTCCCAAGCAGTTCTTGAAGTCCATCAATCGCTCGGGTTTAGGCCCGAATCTGTTCGACGAGTGGCGCTACCTGGACCACGGCGAACCGGGTCAGGACAACAGTCAGCGTCCGTTGAATCCGGATTTCGTGCTCAACCAGCCGCGTTATCAAGGGGCGAGTATCCTGCTCGCACGGCGCAATTTCGGATGCGGCAGCTCCCGTGAGCATGCGCCGTGGGCGCTCGCGGACTACGGCTTTCGCGTCATCATCGCGCCGAGTTACGCTGACATCTTCTACAACAACTGCACCAAGAACGGCATCCTGCCGGTGGTCCTTACCGAGGACGCCGTGGAGCAGCTTTTCGAGGAAACCCGGGCCAACGAAGGCTACCAGCTCGAGGTCGACCTGCCGGCGCAGACGGTGACGACGCCCTCGGGTGAACAATTCGCCTTCGAGATCGACGCCTTCCGAAAGCACGCGCTGGTGGAGGGCCTCGATGAAATCGGTCTGACCCTCCAGCATGCCGACGAGATCCGGGCCTACGAGGCCCGTCGCCGCAAAGAGGCGCCGTGGCTCTTCGCGGATTGAGATCGGCGATGAGTGGTGGAACGTCGCAGCCGTGTGCGAAGACACAGGGGGCGAGGAGGTACATGAAGAGCGGCCTCGCGCGGCAACGCCGAAGCGGTGCATTCGTCGTGCTTTGACCCTCCGTGTGGACTCGGGGACTTGGCGTCGTCGCGTCCGATTACTGAATCTCGATTCGAGAAATGAGCTGTATGTCCAAGAAAATACTGATTCTTCCGGGGGACGGTGTCGGGCCGGAGATCGTCGCCGAGGCCGAAAAGGTGCTGGCGGCGTTGCGCGGGGATTTCGGGCTGGACGTGGCAACGGAGCACGCGCTGATCGGCGGTGCCGCCACCGACGCCAAAGGTGCGCCGCTGCCCGCGGATACGCTGGCACAAGCCCGGGAGGCCGATGCCATTCTCATGGGCGCCGTCGGCGGGCCGAAGTGGGATGACATCGAGCGCGAGCTGCGCCCGGAGCGGGGCCTGCTCGCGATCCGTTCGGAGCTGGGATTGTTCGCCAATCTGCGTCCCGCGATCCTGTATCCGCAGCTTGCGTCGGCGTCGGCGCTCAAGCCGGACGTTGTCGCGGGGCTCGATATCATGATCGTGCGCGAGCTCACCGGTGGCATCTATTTCGGGGCGCCGCGGGGGATCGAAGGCGAGCCCGGCGAGCGCCGCGGCTACAACACCCTGGTGTACTCCGAGCCGGAGGTCGAGCGCATCGGACGTCTGGCTTTCGACATCGCGGGCAAGCGTGCCGGCAGGCTGACTTCGGTGGACAAGGCGAACGTGCTCGAGGTCAGTGAGCTCTGGCGCCAGACGATGACCACGCTGGCCGAGGATTATCCGGGCATCGAGCTCTCGCACATGTATGTGGACAATGCCGCCATGCAGCTGGTGCGAGCACCGAAACAGTTCGACGTCATCGTAACTGGTAACATGTTCGGGGATATCCTGTCGGATTGCGCGGCGATGCTTACGGGCTCGATCGGCATGTTACCGTCCGCCTCGCTCGACGAGCGTGCGAAGGGGCTGTATGAGCCGGTGCACGGCTCGGCACCGGATATCGCGGGGCAGGGCAAGGCGAATCCCCTCGCCACCATCCTGTCGCTGGCGATGCTGCTGCGGTACACGCTCGCGGAGGCCGAGCTCGCCGACCGCGTACAGGCGGCGGTGGGACAAGTGCTCGACGACGGGCTGCGCACCCCGGATATCCATACCGATGGGGCCCGCCTCGCGGGTACCTCGGAGATGGGCGATGCTGTCGTCGCCGCGCTGCACGCCTCGGCGTGACCGGCGCGCCGCCGTCGCCCGGTAATGAAGCAACGTGAAGAGGTAATCATGAAGCGAATCGGTTTTGTCGGCTGGCGAGGCATGGTGGGCTCAGTGCTCATGGATCGGATGCGCGCCGAGAACGACTTCGCGGACATTGCCGAGCCGGTCTTTTTCTCGACGTCCCAGGCCGGTCAGTCCGGTCCGGACGTGGGCAAGGGTGCCGCTCCCCTGCAGGATGCCCACGACATCGACACGCTCAAGACGATGGACGCCATCGTCACTACCCAGGGCGGCGACTATACCTCACGGGTCTACGAGGATCTGCGCAAGGCGGGCTGGAACGGTTACTGGATCGATGCGGCCTCCACCCTGCGCATGGCCGGGGACAGCATCATCGTGCTGGATCCGGTCAACCTCAACGTCATCCGCGATGGGCTCGCTGGCGGCACGAAGACCTACGTGGGCGGCAACTGCACCGTTAGTCTCATGCTCATGGGCATGGCCGGGCTTTTCGAGCAGGGCCTGGTGGAGTGGATCAGCCCCATGACCTACCAGGCGGCGTCCGGCGCCGGCGCGCAGAACATGCGCGAGCTCGTGGAGCAGATGGGTTTCCTGCGTGACGCCGCGGCGTCGAAGCTGGACGACCCGGCGAGTGCCATCCTTGACGTCGATCGTGCGGTCAACGACGCCCTGACCGGTGCCGATTACCCGGCCGAGCACTTCGGTGTGCCGCTGGCCGGCAGCCTGATCCCGTGGATCGACAAGGCGATGGATTCCGGTCAGAGCAAGGAAGAGTGGAAGGCCGAGGTCGAGAGCAACAAGATTCTCGGCCGAAGCGACCGCCCGATCCCCATCGACGGCATCTGCGTGCGCATCGGGGCCATGCGCTCTCACGCCCAGGCGCTGACGGTGAAGCTCGCCCGCGATGTGCCGGTTGCCGAGATCGAGGGTATGCTTGGCGAGGCGAACGATTGGGCGAAGGTGGTGCCCAACGAGCCGGAGGCGAGCAAGCGTGAGCTTACCCCGGCGGCGGTCTCCGGCACCCTGTCCGTACCGGTGGGCCGGCTTCGCAAGCTGAGCATGGGCGGCGAGTACCTGTCGGCGTTCACCGTGGGCGATCAGCTCCTGTGGGGGGCTGCCGAGCCGCTGCGCCGGATACTCCGGATTCTCATGGAAGGCTGATCCGCGTGATTTCCGGGGCACTCCCCCGATATACGGGTCATCATGGCGGTTCGCTGTGGTGACCCGTTTCACTGTCTGGAGATGACGATTCTGGCAGTATTTCCCATGCTGGCCCTTGTGGGTGCGCACGCGGAAAAGATATTTTACGTGGGCACAGATGCGTCCAATGGGCCTGGAAACGCGATACACGTACGGTGAATTCGTTCACGGGGCGGCCGTCGGACGGGCAGGGGCGCATAAACGCAGGATAATAATCGAGCCACCCTGCAGGCGCGTGAAACCCAGCCTGTAGAGGGGGATTTTCACGGGGCGCCCGGCGGGGATTGCTGGGGTGCTGGGAAAAGGGAATGCTATGCGACGCAGACTCGCTACCGCGGCG